>JAHEEG010000009.1:25158-57474 GCA_024640825.1 Gammaproteobacteria bacterium | reverse complement strand
CGAGCTTTGTGTTATCAGGTTGCTGTGTTAGCGAGGAGGAAAAGGATGAGCCTAGATATCTACCAGGCCATGAGCACGCTGCGGGCGGTCCGGCGGTTGAAACCGGACCCACTACCGGACTCCGTGCTGCAGCGTATCCTGCAGGCTGCTGCCTGGGCGCCCAGCGGTGGCAATGTGCAGCCCTGGCGGGTGGTGGTAGTGCGCGATCCTGACAAGCGCCGAGCCATCGGCGATCTCTACAGGCCACAATGGGCGAAATACAGCAGGGGCGCGCGTCGTAATCTGGAGCAGCTGTCGGGGGAGGCACTTGCCAGGCAACAACGCATGCTGGCCGCCGCCGACTATCTCGGCGAGCACATGGGAGAGGCGCCGACGATTCTTGTGTTCTGTTTCAACCCTGATCACATGGCCATTACCGATGCCGATCTCGGTCGTCCCAGCGTGGTGGGTGGGGGGTCGGTATATCCCGCGGTGGAGAACGCCATGCTGGCCTGCCGGACCGAAGGCGTCGGCTGCACCCTTACGACGTTGCTCTGCTTCTGCGAAGAGGACGTCAAGGCTCTGCTGAAGATTCCCGACGATTGGTATACTTGTGCATTCGTGCCCATAGGCTATCCGCAACTACGCGGTCACGGCCCCATCAGCCGGCGGCCAGTGGAAAAGCTGGCTTATGCCGATCGCTGGGGTGAGGGGTTAAGCCTGGTGGCAGACCTCGGCGAGGCCCCGTGATCACCTAGCAGCCCGGGCCGCCGAGGCTTTGCTTGACCACCTGCCCGTTGCTCCTTCGCATGACGCCTTTCTTCATTGCCTTTTGCGGGGGTGGTCTGCGCCTATTTGCGAAACCAGAGCATCCTCGTCCGGAAAATGTCCTGTCTCTTGTTTGGAGTATACCCGGGTGCCATTGACCGACACGTCGAAGACACCGCCGCCACCCGGGATCAGAACGGCATCAATTTGGAACGCCTTGCGCAGCTTCGCAGCCAGACTGACCGCTTGGGGACGATAGTTTCAGGAACTGCAGTAGGTAATTGAGAGATTCATGAGCGCTTCCTGCATGGCGTGAGTAATTGCCTTGATCACGCCTTGTGATTTCCCAGTGTAGGGCCCAGGTGTCGCCTTTGCCATCCGTCCGCATGATTGCCTGAGCGGCTCAATCTCGGTGCCGATTTTGCAGAAAGAAGCATTCTTCGGAAACCCGCGAGCTAATATTTTAATAGTTTTTAAAAACATATATTTACATTTAATATCGAATGTATATTCGAGATTTTTTGAGGGTAATTTCGAGCGCAAGAATCGAACACAGTTGCGCTAGACATTGGCTGCCGGCTGTCGTAGTTTTGGCTTGCGGCTGCGATCGAAAGACGTGGACCGTGGGATTATAACTTTAGACTGACTGGCAGGTGGACTTGATCCTCGAGAGCGGACAGGTACCGGAATGCAAACTCCGAATCTTTCCCGGCTGAAGCATCCAGCGGAAGCCCTCGACTTTCTGTCCGTCTGCTCATGGAGGGTTCCATGACCGAGCAGACCAAACAGATGAACGTCCTCGATTTTGCCGCGAGAAAACCCGGCCCTGGCCAAAGTTCGTCCGACAAGATATCAATGGTCACCTGTTACGACTTCTGGTCGGCGCAGTTGCTCAACCGCACTCAGGTGGACTCGCTGCTGGTTGGAGACAGCCTTGCCATGGTGATGCATGGATTCGATTCGACCGTGCATGCCGATGTCGATCTGATGGCGCTGCATATCCGCGCCGTCGCCAGAGGCGCCCCAGACAAGTTCATCGTCGGCGATATGCCGTTTCTGTCGGTTCGTAAGGGTCTTGCCCCTGCCATGGATGCGGTGCAGGCGCTGATGCAGGCGGGTGCCAACGCAGTGAAGATCGAGGGTGAGGCAGGCCAGCTCGACCTCATTGCGCATATCGTAGAGTCCGGGGTACCGGTGATGGGGCATCTGGGTCTGACCCCACAGGCCGTTCATGGCATCGGCGGACACCGCGTGCAGGGCAGGGAGGCCGCTGCCGCAAAAGCGCTGGTGGAGTCCGCGCGCCGGCTCGCCGAGGCCGGCTGCTTTTCCGTTGTACTCGAATGCGTCCCCGCCATAGTTGCGCGCTGCATCACGAACAGCATCAGCATTCCGACTATCGGCATTGGCGCCGGCGCCCATACCGACGGGCAGGTTCTGGTGCTGCAGGATCTGCTCGGTATGAACCCGGACTTCAAGCCCAAGTTCCTGCGTCACTATGCGGACGGCTTTACCACCATCAGCGAGGCTGTGAACCGGTTTCACGAAGACATTAAGACTGGCTGCTTTCCCAGCCGCCAGGAGTCATACGCATGAAGATCATCGACAATCTCGATGCCTGGCGGCGTCTGCGCCAGCAACTCTCCGGAACGGTAGGATTCGTTCCAACCATGGGCGCGCTGCACAGAGGTCACGCACACCTGCTGGAACGCAGCGTGGCCGAAAACGCCATCACCGTGCTGAGCATCTATCTCAATCCTACCCAGTTCAACAATCCAGACGACCTTGCCCGTTACCCCTGCACCCTGGAGCAGGATCTGCAGGTGGCCCGTGAACTCGGGGTAGACGTGGTTCTGCTACCCGGCTACGACGATCTGTATGCCGACGACTATCGGTTTCGAGTTGAGGAGCACCAGTTCAGCCGTGAGCTGTGCGGTGCCCACCGTCCCGGTCATTTCACCGGCGTTCTGACCGTGGTCATGAAGCTGCTCAATCTGGTCAGACCGACTCACGCTTATTTCGGCGAGAAGGACTTCCAGCAGCTTCAGCTGATCCGCGACATGTGCGAGACCTTCTTCATGGATGTGGAGATCGTGGGCTGTGCAACAGTTCGAGAGCCCGACGGGCTGGCGCTGTCGTCGCGTAATGCGCTGCTGGACGCCGCCGGTCGGGCGCGGTCGGCGCAGTTTCAACGACTGCTCCGGTCAGATCTCGACGACGCTGCGGTCGCTCGGGAGCTGGACCGTGCCGGGTTCGTGGTCGACTATGTGGAGACCCGGGAAGGCCGCCGGTTCGGGGCTGTTCTGGTTGACTGCGGAGATCGTCAGGTGCGCTTGATAGACAACGTCCTGGTGGAGCAGGTTTTGCAGGCCGCCATGGCCTCGGCTGGCTGAGGACGGGTCCATGATTCTTTGCCTCGACGTGGGCAACAGTCAGATTTACTGTGGCGTCTACGAGGACGATTCTCTGGTATGCCAGTTCCGGATAGGTTCTTCGGCTCGAGCGTCCTCCGACGAGCTTGGGGTTTTCATGCGGGGCGCGCTGCGCGAGAACGGGCTCGACCCCGATGGCATCAAGCAGATTGCCATCAGCTCGGTGGTGCCCGACATGCAGCATTCGTTAAGGGCCTGCTGCCAGAAATACTTTGAGATCGAGCCGATGGTTCTCCGGCCTGGCGTGCGGACCGGATTGAAGATCCTTTACAAGGACCCCAAGGAAGTCGGCGCGGACCGCATCGCTGATGCCATTGGGGCGCTGAAGCTTTTCCCGGGACGAAACCTGATTGTTGTCGATTTTGGCACCGCCACCACGGTGACGGCCATCACGGCGAAAGGCGAGTTCCTGGGTGGCAACATCGTTCCTGGCATTCGCCTTGCGGTGGAGGCGCTGGTGGAAAAGACCGCCAAGCTGCCCAGCGTCGAAATCGTTCCGGCGGAAACGGCGATTGGCCGCAGCACGGTGGAAAGCATCCAGAATGGCCTTTATTGGAGCAACGTAGGGATGGTCAAAGAGTTGGTGTCCCGAATGACGGAGGAAGCCTTTCCTGAAGCCCCGCCGCTGGTTATCGGCACCGGCGGTTTCTCGCACTTCTTCGATCGTCAGGAACTGTTCGACGCGGTCGTTCCGGATCTCATTCTGGTGGGCCTGAGAGAAGCCCTGCGTCTGAACAGCGGTAATTGAATCCGCTGTCCCCGCTAGGGGGAGGCGGCCGATGGGGGTATGCTGGCGGCTGATTGAATTCAGCTCAGGCGACGTTTATGGCGGAACTCAGACCGGTATCACGCGAACGAGGGGGCCTGCGCCTGTTCACCGTTTTTGGTATCGAAATCCGCCTGGATTTCAGCGTTGTCATAATTTTTGGCCTGATCGTATATAGTCTTGCCGTCGGTTTGTTTCCGCAGTGGCATCCGGAGTGGGCGCCAGCCGTTTCCTGGGGTACCGCCTTCATCGCCGGGATCATCTTCTTCGCATCGCTGCTGGCCCACGAACTGTCGCATTCTCTGACGGCTCGGCGTTTCGGCATCCGGGTTCCACGCATCACACTGTTTCTTTTCGGCGGCGTGGCGGAGATAGAATCCGAAGCGGAAACACCCGGCGCGGAATTCACGATCGCCATTGCCGGTCCGCTGATGAGCGCGGCGCTCGGCCTCGCCTTCACGTTCATCGTCAGCGTGTCACTCGGCGAGCAGACCCTGGGGCAGATTCTCGAGAGACCTGAGCAGACGATGGCCGGGCTCAGTCCCGTGATGACGGCCTGTATCTGGCTGGGTTCCGTCAATATGATGCTGGCCCTGTTCAACCTGATTCCCGGTTTCCCGCTGGACGGTGGCCGCGTGTTCAGGGCGCTGATCTGGCGCCTGACTGGCGAGCATCTGCTGGCCACACGAATGGCCTCGACGGCGGGAAAGTGGTTCGGCTGGTCGATCATGGGGCTCGGGTTCTGGAACCTGCTGGTTCTCAAATCCCTTGGCGGGCTCTGGCTGGTGCTGATCGGCTGGTTTCTCAGCCACCTGGCCACCGCCAGCTACAGCCAGCTGCTTACCCAGCGCAGCCTGCGGACGCTGCGAGTCGGCGATGTCATGCGGACCCGCTTCGACCACGTTCCGGCTGATGTTTCTGTGGAGAACTTCATCGAAAACTATCTTCTGCGCAGCAGCCAGCTGCTGTGGCCCGTGATCGATCAGGGCAGTGTGTTGGGTACCTTGTCCTTCAGCGAAGCGTCTGCCGTGCCCGTCGCGGAGCGACCGCGCCGGCTGGTTACCGATGTAATGTCTAAGCTGGGAACCGCGCGGGTGATCGATGCTGATGCGATGGCCTCGTCAGCGCTGACGGCGCTGTTGCAGGCGGGGGACGAACCCGTGGCGGTGGTCAGCGGCGCTAAGGTGGTGGGGCTGATTCGAGGTTCCGATATCCTGCGCTGGATCATGCTGCATCAGGATCAAAACATTTCTGCCTGAACGGATCCTGCCTGCGCACCCATCTGCAGTGCCCGCATTCTGACGGATAGTCGGGGACTGTCGGCGGGAAATCGTATCATACGGTATCCGGAATGCTGGGCGGACATGCCTTATGTTTTTCAGCGCAGCGTCAGGCGACAGAGGGGTGCGTAGGTATCCTGGAAGAGTGCAGCTAGGCGTTCGGCGCGACCGTCGATGAGGTCCTGGCCGGCTGCTACAAGGCCGAGCAGCCGGCCGTCGTCTCCGAGGCGGACACTGGCGTTGAATATGCTGCGGTTGGGATTTTCGTCGAACCCATAGCGCAAGTCCGTGGCGCGAAGGCGTATTTCATCACCGAGGTGTTCCAGGTGGTAACGGATCCAGCCCATGGTGAACCAGTTGAAGATGCGCCCCTCCCGGGTTTCAAGAAAATTGTCGACGCCCGGTGTCTGCAGACGGGGCGCGCTCTGCCAGGCTATATCGCAGGGCTGCCACAGGGAAAGGTATCCAACCCGGTCCGTGTCCGCCGTCCGCGCTACCACCCGCCGATAGTGAATCTGCAGTAGCGTCGGAAAGGCCTCTACCCGGGCCTGAGTAGTGCCCTGGGCAGCGAGCTGTCGGACGGCTTCCGCTTCAGCGGCAACGTTCAGGCGCCAGGCGTAAGTCAGATAGCCGCAGCTGATCAGCAGTGTTGCCAACGCCACGCCTTGTGCCCACTGCTTCAGATAGCGTCCAGCCAGCAGCAGACCCGTGCAGAGACCCAGCGTGTATACCGGATCGATGATGGGCATGGCATTGATGGCGAAGCGTTCGTTTGAGAAGGGCAACAGAAGTTGCGTGCCATAGGGTGTCAGCAGATCCAGCAGCGGATGCGACCACAGCGCCAGAGTGATGACGGTTATCCAGCAGGCCAGGCGCCCGGATTCGGGCGCCGACCCACCCACGGCTCTGTGCCGCTCCCAGTGCCAGACGGCCAGCCCCAGCAGAGGACCCACCACGGGGGCGAAGAAGAGCGAGTGGGTAATACCGCGATGCAGCTCCAACTGATCGAAATAGTCACCGCCTATGGAGAACAGGACGTCGATGTCGGGCAGCGCGCCGGCCAGGGCGCCGACGGCAGCGGCCCGGTAGCCAAGGCGGGCGTGCCCCGCGGTTTGAGCAACCACCGCACCCAGCGCGGCCTGGGAAAAGGGATCCATGGCGTTCCGTTGATCAATTCGAGCGCGACATCATACGGGTTTCGCGGGGTCAGACCAGTTTGGCGAGAAACACACAGACGATTGCGAGAGGCCCCGCGGCGCCGACCGACCAGCGTCTGAGGCGCCGAGTTGACCCGGTGCCGGAGGGGCGGCACTGTTGGCTTTCGTATTCCGGTCGCCGAGTGGGGCAATGACACAGGAGACGCAAACGGCCATCGATCCGCTTCGCCGCCTTCGCGCAGCCATAAGGCACGCACATCGTGGCGACGAGGCGACCCTGGTCGCGTCTCTGGCGAGCCAGGCGGCTCTGGATCCCGCGCGGCAGCAAAGCGTTCGTGACGTGGCTCTGGAATTGGTCCGGCACGTGCGAGTGCAACGACGAGAGGTGGGCGGTATCGATGCGTTGATGCAGGAATACGACCTGACCTCCAGCGAAGGGGTTACCCTGATGTGTCTGGCAGAGGCGCTGCTGCGGATCCCCGATGCGGCGACCCAGGACCTGTTCATCGTCGATCAGCTCGGCGCTGGCAACTGGTCCGAGCATCTGGGTGCTTCCGAGCATTTCTTCGTCAACGCCTCCACTTTCGGGCTGATGGTGGCGGGGAAGACGGTAACTATCCGTGATTCCGGACCGCAGGCTTTAGAGCGGATGCTGCGCAGACTCGGGACGCCGGCGGTGCGGGTCGCCGTTCGGCGGGCGATGCGCGTCCTGGGTCATCAGTTCGTGTTCGGTGAAACCATTGAGCAGGCACTGGCTCGGACTGCCGCAGGGGCTGGCACCGACTATGCCTATTCGTTCGACATGCTTGGCGAAGCGGCCTGGACGGCGCACGACGCCGATCTGTACTTCGAACGCTATTGCCAGGCGATCGTTAGTTTGGGTGCGGCTGCAAGTGCGGGACAGGTCAACGCGCCGCAGATTTCGGTGAAGCTGTCGGCACTGCATCCGCGGTTCGAGTTTTCTCAACGCGATCGGCTGTTAGGCGAGCTCTTCGGACGACTGCTGGAGCTTTGCCGGCTGGCCTCCAAGGCTTCGGTGAGCCTGTGCATCGACGCCGAGGAAGCCGATCGCCTGGAGCTCTGCCTTTCTCTCTTCGAGCGCCTGGCGTTGGACCCCAGTCTGCGCGGCTGGGAGGGCCTGGGAATGGCGGTTCAGGCTTACCAGAAGCGCGCGCTGCACGTGCTGGACTGGCTCGATGCCCTGGCCCGGCAATCGGCCATGCGGTTATCGCCGCGCCTGGTCAAAGGCGCTTACTGGGACACGGAGATCAAGCTCACCCAGGAAAGAGGCCTCGCTGACTTCGCCGTGTTTACCCGCAAGGTCAACACGGACGTTTCTTACCTGGCCTGTGCTGCGCGTCTGCTGCAGAGCGACCGCCAACTCGTTCCCTGCTTTGCGACGCACAACGCTGCCACCCTGGCAGCGGTTCTGGAAATGGCGGGACCGCACCGGAATCTCGAGTTTCAGCGGCTGCACGGAATGGGCGAGGCTCTGTACGACAGGGTTTTGCGAGACGAGCGGCTGCAGGGAGATCGCCGTCTGTCGTGCCGGGTTTACGCCCCTGTCGGTGGCCAGGAGCAACTGCTGGCCTATCTGGTCAGGCGGCTTCTGGAGAACGGTGCCAACACGTCTTTCGTGAATCGCATAGCCGATGACACTCTGGCTATCGAAGAGGTGACCCGGGATCCTGTTGCTCAAGCCCTGGCGGAGGGTTGCGCCGGGCACTCGGAGATTCGCGCGCCTGCGGCCCTATTCGAGCCCGACCGCCGCAACAGTCGGGGTCTGGATTTGAATGATGAGGATACCCTGTTGCGCCTGGCGGACCAATTTGACGCTGCTGCCCGCCAGACGTGGCGCAGCGGACCCATCGTCGGCGGTTGCGTCGCGGGGGGTGTTCGGCAGCCTGTTCTGGATCCCGCTGGCCCTGCTGCGGAGGTGGGCGGCTGGATCCCGGCCGATGCGTCAAACGCCGTTCAAGCTATGGAGATCGCCGCTCCAGCAGCGCTGGCGTGGCGTCAGAAGACGGTAAGGTTCAGGTCCGAGCTGCTCCGCAAGGCCGGCGATGCGTTGGAAGCGGCGTCGGCCGATTTCATGTGGTTGCTGTGCAGAGAGGCGGGGCGATGCCTCGGTGATGCCCACCAGGAAGTTCGCGAAGCGGTGGATTTTCTCCGCTACTACGCTTCCCAGGCGGAACAGACGCTGGCCGATACTGTGCTGCCAGGTCCCACTGGGGAAGAGAACCGGTTGCGCTATCGGGGTCGAGGTACGTTCCTGTGTATCTCTCCGTGGAATTTCCCGCTGGCGATTTTTACCGGTCAGGTTGCTGCGGCATTGGTTGCGGGGAACAGCGTGTTGGCGAAACCGGCCGAGCAGACGCCGCTGGTCGCCGCGCACCTGGTGCGGCTGCTGCACCAGGTCGGGGTGCCGGCCGGTGTGCTGCATCTGCTCCCAGGAGACGGTCCGACGGTCGCCAAGCCGCTGCTGGCGGATGCCCGTCTGGCCGGGGTGGCGTTTACCGGTTCGTTGCCGACGGCCCGGGCCATCGGCAAAATGCTTGCCGATCGTGTCGGCCCCATGATTCCCTTCATCGCCGAGACCGGCGGCGTCAACGCCATGATTGTCGATGCGACCGCGCTGCCGGAACAGGTGACCCGTGACGTGCTGCAATCGGCCTTCAGAAGTGCCGGGCAGCGCTGCTCCGCGCTGCGCCTGCTGTGCCTGCAGGACGACATTGCGGACAACCAGATCGAGATGATCGCCGGCGCCATGCAAGAGTTACGGATGGGCGATCCCGCCAGGATCAGTACCGATGTGGGGCCGGTGATTGATGCTGAGGCGCATGATTTTCTGCAGTGCTATCGCAAGCAGGCGGGGCTCCGGTTCCGGGTGCTGGCAGAAACGCCTCCTGCATCTGGAGGGTCGGGCTGGTTCGTCCGGCCCACGGCCTTTGAGGTTGGTGAAGTCAGCGATGTCTCTGAGGAAATATTTGGCCCCTTCCTGCATGTGCTGCGTTGGCGAGCCGGCAAGCTGGAGACCCTGGTCGACGAGATCAACGCCCTTGGCTACGGGCTTACCCTGTCCATTCATTCCCGCAGCCAGAGCCGCGTCCAGCAGATTGCCGGACGCGCCCGGGTCGGCAATGTTTACGTCAATCGGAATCAGATCGGCGCTGTGGTCGGCTCCCAGCCTTTTGGCGGCGAAGGACTATCGGGCACCGGGCCGAAAGCCGGGGGTCCCAATTATCTCAAGCGCTTTGTACTTGAGCAGACGCTGAGCACCGATACCACTGCCGCCGGCGGTAATGCGTCGCTGTTCACGCTGCAGTCCTGACGGGCCCGGGGCCGGTCGCAACAGGCTCAGCTCACCGCGTTCTGTATGCCGGGCCCCGTCTGCGTTGCCGCCTCCTCGGCTGCCGTGGCGGCCAGATCTTCGGCGAGATAGCGCCCGCCGATGTAGTAGTGGGCTGCGGCCCACAGATTGAAGAATCCGGCGATTAGCAGGCTGTAGCGCAGCGATTCATCACCGAATGTTGGTCGCAGCAGATCGCTCACCACGCCGACGGCCTGCGGTCCCAGCCCGAGCCCGATGATGTTCAGAATGAACAGCAGTACGGCCGCGGCCACGGCCCGCATCTTCAGCGTCGCGAGTCCCTGGGTCTGGGAGAATGTTGTCGCCTGGTAGAAGTTGCCGAGTGCAACCGGGATGATCAGCAGCAGCAATGCCGTATATGGTCCCGGGGCCAGATAGACGCCGACGGAAAACGGCACGCAGATCACCAGAGCTACCGCGACTATCCACAGAAACCAGCGGGTGTCTCTGGAACCCAAGCGGTCCGCAAGATATCCGCCCAGTGCGATGCCGATGCCTCCGGGAATGCCGAGAATCAGCCCCAGCCAGGTGCCAATCTCACCGGTTTGCATGCCGTGAGATCGGATGAGAAAAGAGGGTACCCAGCTGACCACGCCGTAACCGACGAATGCTGTCAGAGCGCCGCCCAGGGCCAGGTGGCGGAATGATCGTTTGCGCCACATGTAGCTGAAGGTTTCTGTGATGCTGGGTTGTCTGCCGCTGTCGACCTTGCCTTCGGCCATGCCCCGGGGCGGTTCTTTGAGGCTCAGCCGCACCACAATGGCAAGCAACAGACCCGGGATGCCGACCACGAAGAAAGCTATACGCCAACCGAAAAACTCGTTTATCCAGCCGCCGGCAAGAAACCCGAACAGAATACCGACCGGAATGCCAAGTGAGTAAACGCCCAGCGCGGTAGCCCGGCGGTTGGCAGGATAGTAGTCGGCCAGAATCGAGTGAGCTGGCGGGCTGCAGCCGGCTTCGCCGACGCCGACGCCGATTCGAGCGAGCAGCAGATGGAAGAAGTTCTGGGCAAGGCCGGACAGCGCCGTCATTCCGCTCCAGACGGCAAGCGCGACTGCGATCAGGTTGCGTCGGTTGCTGCGGTCGGCCAGACGCGCGATGGGGATGCCAAGGGTGGCATAGAAAGCGGCGAAGGCGAAACCGGTGAGCATGCCCAGCTGGGTGTCCGAGAGCCCCAGATCCACCTTGATGGGTTCCAGCAGGATCGAAAGGATCTGCCGGTCGATAAAGTTGAATGTATAAACCACCACCAGCACGCCGAGGGCGTAACGACGGGTGGCTTCGCTGAAAATTCCCGGCTGCTCTGCGGCCAAAATTCCTCTCCTTAATCTGGCGCAAAGTAACCTATTCTACGGCAGTTCGGCGTTGGCTTCTGCCTATCTGGCGAACCTCGTACAATGCGCCTGTTGGTTTGCATGAAACGATTGCGATGGTGCCGGCAGGGGACTCCGGCAGGAGGAACGGAGGGATGAAGGGCAGATGGTCGACTGGGGAATGCTTGGCTGGGTAGCACACCACTTGAGCGCCGTCACGCTCGCCGCGGTGTTTGCACTGGCGGTGGTCCATAAGCTGCGGGACTTTCGCCGTTTCCAGGCGTCGCTGATGGCGTACGAAATCATCCCGGACCTGTTCATCCGCTTGTTTGGCCCGCTGGTGGTAGGGCTGGAGATTGCCGCCGTGTGCGTGCTGCTGCTGCATGAGGGCCGTGGCCCGCTGCTTGCATTTGCGCTGCTGGGTGTGTACAGCATGGCAATCGGTATCAACATGGCACGTGGGAAAACAGAGATCGATTGCGGCTGTGGAGACATTCCCACACCCCTGTCTTCCTGGCTGCTGCTGCGCAACCTGGTGCTCATGGGTCTCGCGCTGGGAGCCGGCGGGCATCCGGTTGCCCAGGGCACGCCGGCTGCCTGGCTGCTGGTGGCTGCGGGCGCTCTTTGCCTGCTGGGCTTTTATCTGATCGTCGAGCAGCTGCTGGCCAATGTGCCTTGCCTCAGAAACAGCTTTGAGCGAAGCTTCGAGCAAAGCCACGGGCGTGAACACGGGCGTGAATACGGGCGTCTGCATGGATAGCCTGTTGATCATTTCCAGCGTCGTGCTCTGGGTGCTGGTGCTGGCGCTGTGTGGCCTGGTGTATGCGCTTGCCCGTCAGGTAGGCGTGCTTTATCGACGCGTTGCCCCCGCAGGCGCACTGGCGGTAAATTCTCAGCTGGTGGTCGGTGATGCGGCCCCGCGTTTGGACGTAGAGACACTTGATGGCCAGCCCCTGGTGCTCGGTGGCGTTCCGGAGAGCGAACGGGGTGTGCTGCTGTTTTTTGTGGACCCCGACTGCCCCATCTGCAAGGCCTTGCTGCCGGTTCTGAATTCCGTGGCGAAAGACGAAAATTGGCTGGACGTCGTGCTGGCCAGCGACGGTGGTGATCTGGCGGCACATCGCGCATTCGTTGACGCCCGCAACCTGAAAATGTATCCGTACGTGGTCTCCGAGATGCTTGGACGCAGCTACGGCGTTGGCAAGCTCCCCTATGCCGTACTCATTGACCCGACCGGGCGAATCGCCTCGCTGGGCATCGTCAACTCCCGTGAGCACCTCGAGAGCCTGTTCGTCGCCTGGGAGCAACAGGTGGGGTCGCTGCAGGAGTATATGGCGCGGCAGCAATTGGATGTCGACGCTTATGACGCAGCGACTGTGTCAACCCGCAGTTCACCGCGTTGAAGCGGTCGCTGACTGGGCGTTTTACCGTTGAGAATGTGGAGGTGATATGCCGCTGGCGGTGGATGATCTGAATCTCGACAACTACTGGATGCCCTTCACCGGGAACCGCGAGTTTCGCCAGAACCCGCGTTTCATTACCGGGGCCGAAGGCGTGCGATTCATCGACGCTGACGGGCGTAAGGTTCTCGACGGCCTGTCCGGACTCTGGTGTTGCGGGGCGGGTCACAATCGGTTGGAGATTGCCGAGGCCGTAGCCAAGCAGGCCCGCAGTCTCGACTACGCGCCAGCATTCCAGTTCGCACATCCCCAGGCCTTTGTGCTGGCAAGCAAGCTCAGCGCGCTGATGCCCGAGGGCCTGAACCGCGTGTTTTTCACCAACTCGGGTTCGGAGACCGTGGATACTGCGCTGAAAATTGCCCGTGCTTACTGGCGGCAGAGGGGGCAACCCGGAAAGAGTCGGCTGATAGGTCGCGCCAAGGGTTACCACGGCGTCAATTTCGGTGGCATATCCGTGGGTGGCATCGCGCCCAACCGCAAGCTATTCGGCGCCACGCTGGAGACGGATCATCTGGCGCATACCCTGCTGCCTGAAAATCGGTTCTGCCGGGGTCAGCCGGAGCGCGGCGCGGAGTTGGCCGACGAGCTCGAAGAGCTGGTCGCTTTGCACGACGCGTCCAATATCGCGGCGGTGATTGTTGAACCTTTTGCGGGATCTGCAGGTGTCATTCCGCCGCCGAAGGGCTATCTTCAGCGGCTGCGCGCGATCTGTGATCGGCACGATATTCTGCTCATTTTCGACGAAGTGATTACCGGCCTCGGCCGCTGTGGCGCACCTACCGGTGCCCACTTTTTCGGGGTGGTTCCGGACATCGCCAACTTTGCCAAGCAGCTCACCAACGGCGTAATACCCATGGGGGCGGTGGTGGTTAAACAGGAGATCTACGATACCTTCATGGCGCAGGGTGGTCCTGACTACATGGTGGAGTTTCCCCATGGTTACACCTACTCCGGGCATCCCGTGGCCTGCGCGGCGGCCCTTGCGGCACTGAAGATTTTCGACGATGAGAAGCTCGACGAGCAGGTTGCTGCCAAAGCCGGGCTTTTCGAGGACTGTATTCACGGCCTGGCCAATCACCCCTATGTGCAGGATGTGCGCAACCTGGGATTTGCCGGTGCGCTCACTCTGGAAGCCTATCCTGGCGAGCCCGCGCGACGACCCTACGAGGTCGCCATGGCCTGCTGGGCGCGCGGCCTGTACGTGCGATATGGCGGCGACACCCTGCAGTTCGGCCCGGCCTTCGTCATGGAGACGACCGACATTGCTGAGATTTTCAACATCGTCGGTGACGCGCTGAAAGCAGCCTGAATCTCGTTACAGACCGGAAAGTTGCGGATATTTTCATCACTGGCGGCAGAGATGGGAAATTATCCCCTAGAAGCCCGGATTTCGTAACCAGAATGGGATCCCTTACTGAGCGCGCTGAACTAGCCTTGAGAAGTACTGGTTGACTCTGGGTGCGTAGTGAATCTGATCGTCCATCCTTTTTTCGATATCGACACCTGCTCTTACAGCTATGTGCTGGCCAATCCAGGCAGCGGCACCTGCGCCATCATTGACCCGGTTCTCAACTACGAGGTCGACAGCGGTGACGTATCCACAGTCCTGGCCGATCAAATCCTCGAATTCGTCAAGGCTAACGGCTACATCGTAGAGTGGATTCTGGAAACCCACGTGCATGCAGACCATCTTTCTGCCGCCCGCTATCTGAAGCAGCAGTTCATCTGCGCTCAGCTTGGGATCGGCGAGCGGGTCACTGAGGTTCAGCGACGGTTCGCCGACTCGTTTGAGCTGGAGATGGCAACGGACGGCAGTCAGTTCGATCGGCTGTTCAAAGACAACGAGCGCATTTGCCTAGGCCACAGCTGCGGTCGAGTGCTGCATACGCCTGGGCACACGGCAGCCTGCGTAACCTATGTCTTCGATCACTTCGCTTTTGTCGGTGACACGCTGTTCATGCCCGATTACGGAACCGCCCGCTGCGATTTTCCCGGCGGCGACGCTCGAACGCTTTACCGATCCCTGCAAAAGATACTTGAACTGTCGGACGAGACCCGACTGCTGATGTGCCACGATTACGCACCCGAAGGTCGTGAGTATCACTACATGAGCACGGTGGCGCAGCAGAAAAAGTCGAACGTTCATCTTCTGGCCTCCGGCAGCGAGGCGGCGTTCGAAGCTCTGCGGATTGAGCGAGACGCAACGCTTGATGCGCCGAGACGCCTGATTCCCGCGTTACGCGCCAACATCGGTGGTGGCGTGCTCCCGGGCTGGCGCCTTGAACCTGGTCTCAAGCTGCAGGAGATGGCTGGAGCCGTTGCGTGACGGAACGTTCTTGGCTGGCGCTACCACTCGCCGGCCTCTTGCTCTGTGCTCTGGTATCCGCTGGAGGTTCTGACCTCCCGGCCGTTTCGAAGTACGTCATCCAGGTGGAGCCACGGGTATGGCTTGCCGGGGCCCTTGATATGGATGGACTGCGCTACTGGGATCCGGCTTCCACCGTCATCATTGACCTGCGAACGGAAGACGAAGGGATTGCCCAGGAGCGGGGCCAGATCCGGGCCATGGGCATGGATTACTACAGCGTACCGGTAGCAGGCGCCACCATCGTCGATGCCGATCTGCAACGTATCGGCATGCTGCTTCGCGAACGAGCCGCCGACTCGGTCATCCTGCACTGCGCCTCGGGCAACCGCGCAGGGATGGTGTGGGGTGCCCTGCAACTCGACGATGGACAGGATCTGGCGGCGGTACTTGATGCTGTATCCGGGGTGGTCACCAAAGATTCGATTACCCAGGCGCTGCGCAAACGGGCGGTCGTCGAACCGCCTCGAACTGGTTCAGAGCAGCCTCCTACCCCTTCGCTCAACTCGCGCTGAAACGAAGGTTCGCGTTTGCGTTCGAAACGCCTTGACACCCTGAAAGCTGCAGCCTAAAAAGCGCCCTATAACCTCCGGTATCGCGCGGGCAGTCAGGGACATTCATGGCCGATTTCGATGACGAAGAAGCCGAAGATCTCGATCCTGACGGGAACGTTGGCGAGGCCGAAGAAGCGGAGGAATCTGAGGAGCTTGAAGAGAGCCTCGAGGCGTTGCTCGGCGACGATGATATCGACGAATTCCAGTCGGACGACGTGGACGAAGACCTCAAGGTGGTCGACGAGGTGCTTAATCACAAGGATCAGAATGCCCGCACACTGGCAATACGCCGAGCACTCGAAGAACGTGAGGAAGCCAGGCGGATCAGCGAGGATCTCGACTACCTGGATCTCGATATTGATGACTGATCGGTTCTGATGCGTATTGATACGCCGCCGATCCGGGATCTCGTTCTTCTCGGCGGCGGCCACAGCCACGTTCAAGTCCTCAAAGCCTTCGCCATGAAACCCCTGCCGGGCGCCAGGCTGACGGTCGTGAGCCGGGAAGTGCTCACGCCATACTCTGGAATGCTGCCGGGCCACGTGGCCGGGATTTACGCCCAACGGGATATGCATATCGATCTCGGCCCGCTCGCCCGGCTGGCAGGCGCGCGCCTGATCGCCGACGAAGTGACGGCTGTGGATCTCGACGCGGGTCGGATCAATCTGGCTGGTCATCCGCCGCTGCGATTTGATCGACTGTCGATCAACACCGGCGCGGTGCCCACCGGCGTAGCCGGGAGCGGCATCCCGGTCAAACCCATTGGCCGCTTCCTGCCGCGCTGGCAGGCGGTTAAAGCCGCCGCCCGGCCTGGCGAAACCGTGGCGCTCATCGGCGGGGGCGCGGGGGGCGTGGAGTTGGCCCTCGCGATGGCCGGATCCGTTACCGACGGTGTTCAGATATTGCTGGTGACCGAACGCCTGCTGCCCGGTCAGCCTGCGGAGGTGCGCCGTCTCCTCGAAAGAGCGCTGGCGCGCAGCGGGGTGCGCGTGCTCACCGGTTTCAGGGTGGAGTCCAGCACGGATACGCAGGTGCGTTCGGCGGATGGGCGCACGGAGCAGGTGGAATACCTTTTCTGGGTGACTGGGGTCGCGGCACCGCAGTGGATTCGCGGTTCGGGCCTGGCCACCGACGAACAGGGGTTCATCACGGTTTCTCGAACGCTGCAATCTGTGTCCGATCCCCGGGTATTTGCTGCTGGCGACATTGCCCACCTTCGAGACCAGCCCCGTCCTAAGGCGGGTGTCTTCGCGGTAAGGCAAGGCTCGGTGCTTGCCGATAATCTGCGCCGGAGCATCGAGTCGCGCGGGCTGAGAAGCTATCGCGCGCAACATCGGTTCCTGACCATCATCGGCACTGCCGACGGCAGCGCCGTGGCTTCGCGAGGTTCCTGGGCGATGGAGGGCGCCTGGGTCTGGCGGTGGAAAGACTGGATCGATCGCCGGTTCATGGCCCGGTTCACGGAGCTCCCGGAAATGCCGGACCCACGTTCCAACCTGCCGCGGGCGCTTCGTGCGGAGGCGCCAGATGCCATGCGCTGCGGCGGCTGCGGTGCCAAGCTGGGCGCGGAACCGCTGCGTCGCGTGCTGGACAGACTACCTCTTCAGACCCGGGCGCACGTGCCCATGGGTATCGGCGATGACGCGGCAGTTCTGAAGGTGGCGGCGGGGCAGATCCTGCTGACCGTTGACGGTTTTCGCAGCATCACAGACGACGCTTACCTGTTCGGGCGTATTACCGCCCACCACGCGTTAAACGATGTGTTCGCCATGGGCGGGCAGGGTACCGCTGCCCTGGCCCTGGCGACGGTGCCCCTGATGGCGGAAGCGATGATGGAGGAGGAGCTCTTCGCGCTCCTGAAAGGCGCTGTCGACGTTCTGAATGCGCACGACGTGCCCCTGGTGGGTGGTCATTCCGCGGAAGGGGCCGAGCTATCGCTTGCCCTCACATTGGCCGGGACTCTGGATGGCGCCCCCATTGGCAAAGCGGGGGTCCAGCCCGGGGATCAGCTTGTGCTTACCAAGTCGATTGGCACCGGCGTGCTGCTCGCAGGCGATATGCGCGGCGAAACGCCGTCGGACGAACTGCAGCTTGCGTTCAATGCCATGGATCAGTCCAACGCCGATGCGCTGCTCGTGTTGCAGCGCCATGGGTTGCACGCGCTCACCGATGTGACCGGGTTCGGACTGTTGGGTCATCTGGGAGAAATGCTGCGGGCGTCGGCTTGCGGCGTCCGGCTGCAGAGGAACAGCGTGCCGGTGCTCGCCGGCGCGCATCGGCTGATGGAAGCGGGCATCTTCAGCTCGCTGCAGCACAACAACGAGCTGGCCCTGGCGGACTATGAGCTCAGAGGCTGCTCGCCAACCGATCCGCAGATTCGCCTGCTGGTGGATCCGCAGACGTCAGGTGGGCTGCTTGCCGCGCTCCCCGCGGACGCTGCGGAGGCCTGCGTCACCGAATTGCAGCACTCCGGCTACCCTGCGGCCGCCATTATCGCCCAGGCTATAGATGGCGACTGGCAGATCGTCAGCGGCTGAAGCCGTGATGCGTGTTCTGGTAGTTACCGACCCCATGTGTTCCTGGTGCTGGGGTATGTCGCCAGCCATAGAGGAGGCTGCAGATCGGCTGGCAGGCGAAGTAGAATTCGATTTTCTGCTCGGCGGCGTCAACACCCACGGCACCCAGCCCGTTGGTGACTATGGCAGGCGACTGCTTATTCACATCTGGCGCGAGGTGCAGGCTACCACGGGTCAGCGCTTCGGGTTCCGCCTGCCCGATGCTCTGGTATTCAACAGCACGCTGCCCTGCCTTGCCGTCGCTGCGGTACGGTGCGCCAGCGGGCAAGCACCCTTCGGCTACCTTCACCGGCTTCAGCAGCTGTTTTTCGCCGAGGGTGTGAATATCAACGATCAGGAACTGCTGCTGCGCACGGCGGAAGACTTCGGCGTAAGGCGTGAGGGCGTGGCAGAGAATATGGCGACGGAGGCGCTGCGTAGCCGGGTGGCGGCGGAATTTGCGGCCTCTCGTGGTTACGGCACCACTGCGCTGCCCAGCGTTCTGATCGACCGGAAGGGTGAACGGCGGCTGCTGGCCGGTGGCTATGCGGATGCGGACATGCTCGAGTTGCTGATCCGTCAGGAACTGCAGGCCAGCAGATGACTTCAGTCAGGAGCGCCCTAGCCTGAGAAAAACCGTGCCATGACCGGCCGGAAACGATCCATATCCACGAGGAAGGAGTCGTGGCCCTGGATGGAAGCCAGACGGTGAAAGACCACTTCCGCTACCTGCTTCTGCAGGCCAATGGCCAGTTCTTCCTGCTGCTCGACGGGGAACAGAAAATCGGTATCAACGCCGATGATCATGGCCCGCTTGACCTGCACGCGGCTCAGCGCCTGCTCCAAGCTGCCACCATGGTCGGTTGCGTCGAACAGATCCATCGCGCGGGAAAGATAGAGATAACAGTTTGCGTCGAAACTGCCCACGAATTTGGCCGCGTGGGCCTCTAAATATGACTCGACCTCGAAGTCCATGCCGAAAGGGTGGTCCACTGGCGGCCGGTCTGTGACCCGTTCGCGACCGAAGCGCTCGGCCCACTCGTCGGCTGAGCGGTAGGTTATCATGCCCAGCTTACGTGCCAGCTGCATACCGGTGACCGGCGGCGCATCCGGCGGGTAGTTGCCGTTCTGCCAAGCCGTGTCGCGACGGATCATTTCCCGCTGCAGAGACCGTATTGCAATGGAGAACGGCAGGCTGCGGGCGGAAGACGAAATTGCCACCAGCTGGCGCGCTCGCTCAGGGTGCAGCATGGCGAAGGCCAGCGCGGTCATACCGCCCATGGAAGCGCCCAGCACTGTATCTGCCTGCTGAATTCCCAGATGATCCAGGACCTCTGCACCACCTGCGGCGATGTCCTCTACGTGCAGGACCGGGAAGTGCAGGCGGTATCTCTCGCCGGTCGCAGGGTCTATGGAGGCTGGACCCGTAGAGCCGAAGCAGCTGCCCAACGAATTGACGCAGACGACGAAGTAACGGCCCGTGTCAATGGGTTTGTCCGGACCCACCATGTCTTCCCACCATCCGTTAGCAGGGTCGTCTTCAGACGATGCGATGTGAGCGGAGGGGGAAAGGCCGGTGAAAACCAGCACCGTATTGCTCCGCTCGGTATTCAGCTGGCCCCAGGTTTCATAGGCAAACGTCGGCCGCTGCAGCGTCCCGCGCTTCATCGCGAAACTGCCGTCGAGGGTGAACTGACGAAGGGCGCTCATTGTTCTTTGCTTTGCCCGGTACCGGAATCGGAGTCGCGCAGTCTACCGCGACGGGCGAGGGTGTTCACCCGCCCAGGATCGACTGCCGTAAATAGAGACATGGCGGCTATATTCACGGTTGGCATAGCCACGGGCTTGGTGCACTCTTGCCAGCTTATGGCGGACCACACTCCTTCCATTCCTCGACACAGACCTTTGCTGGGTCCGTCGATCCTGTTTGCGGGCCTGGCTACTGTCAGCATGGCTTTGCTGCTGGTGCAATCGGTTCTCGGCAATACATCGTTGGCCGCGCTTGCGCATCCCCTGGTCTGGCTTGCGGGACTGGATACCTCTGCCGCCTTCGACACCCTGTCCAACGCGGCGGAGGTGGTAGCTGCGGTGCTGGCCATTGCTATCACAGTCGTGGCCATTGTGGTGGAACTGGCCGCTACCCGGTACAGCCATCAGATCACGACGCTGTTCCTGCGAGAACCTGTGAATCTGCTCGTCCCGGGGTTGTTCGTGCTGACCACCGTGCAGTGTGTATGGGTTGCCGCGGTTCTCGATGAGAGCGGCCCGGCGGCCCTGGTGCCGCAGGCCGGGTTTGCTATCACCCTGGGCCTGGTGACTCTCTGCCTGCTTCTGCTCGTTCCATACATTTACTTCGTGTTTACCTTTCTTTCGCCCATCAGCGTCATCGAGCGCATATGCCGGGACGCCTACCGGATGGTAATCAAGGTAAAACCAGGCACTGTGGATCGGCATCAGCACCGGGTAGAGGAAGCCATCGACGAGCTTCAGGACGTGGCTCGCAGCGCCATTGCCCAGGGTGATCGCGGCATCGCGATGGCCGCGGTGGACGCGCTGGCCGGCTTTGTTTTCGACTACGTGCGTATCAGGCCACAGCTGCCTGTGGGATGGTTCGACGTCACGCCCAGCGTCGCTCAGGACCCGGATTTTTTTGCCCTGGCGCCCGAGACCATGGCTGAGGTCCGCGCCCAGGGGATCTGGCTGGAGCGCAAAGTGTTTCGCCGGTACCTGTCCCTCATGATCCAGTGCGCTCTGAGTTCCCGCGACGTGGCGAATCTCATTGGCATCAATACCCAGCGCATCGCCAGCGACCTGGGTCCGAGGTTTCCAGATCTTCTGGAGCTTTGCCTGCGGACTTTCAACAGCTATTTGCGCGTGACCATCGGTGCGCGCGATGCGCGCACTGCCTATTTCCTGATGAATCAGTACCGCATCATCGGTGAGCGGCTGCTGCGGGAAGGACAGGCTGATGAAGCCGTTGCCATTTCCCGCTATCTCCGGGAGTACGGCCAGCTTGCGCACAACATGGGCCTGTCGTTTCTGCTGGAAACCGCCGCCTACGACGTCATGCAGATGGTCGAAGATGCGTTGGAGCACAACTTATCTGCTGTGGATCCGCTGCTCGACACGCTCCTGCAGCTGGACCAGGAGATCAAAGAAGAAAGCCAGGAGGAAAGCCTTTTGGGGGTTCGTCGCTCGCAGATTCAGCTGGCGACCCTTTTTCTTCAGCGGGGCGATGAGGTCCGCGTCCAGCGAATCGTTGACGATCTGCGAGAGGAACGCCTGGAGCGGCTTGAAAGGCTCAAGCAAGGTCTCCTCACGGACGACCGGCCGCAGTTCTGGGAACTCATGGACCGCGGGGTTAACTTTTCCTATCTGCTGCCGGAGCGACGACCATTCCTCGAGCCGCTGTTCGAAGCGCTTGCTCGGCCGCGGTAAGCGGGTCATCACTTAGTGAAGCTTCTTCGGCGGACACAGAAGCTTTGATCACCGTGCGCAATGAAGTTCTGTTGTTTTCTATGCTCGGCGGTATCTCCATAGTCGACCCGTTTGAAGGCAGCCTGACCTTGACATTCTTCAACTTGGCTCAGCGGACGTTGGTCTGACCACCATCCACGGGGATCAGCTGTCCGGTTATGAATTTCGACGCGTCAGAAGCGAAGAACACCATGACGGGTCCCAGATCCCGGTCCGGATTGCCGTATTCCTGGCCCAAGGCAATGCTGTTCAGGTTGCGCCAGTAGTTGGCGACGTTCTGTTCCTCTGTGGACCGTGCCCTGGCTTCCTCATACATCGGGGTAGCCATGGCGGGCAGGATGGCGTTGACGCGTATGTTATCCACGCCCCAGGTGCCCGCCGCGGTGCGAGTCCAGGCGTGTACGGCGCCCTTCGCGGCCGAGTAGGCGGCGGCGGTAGGTTCCGGTCGCTGTGCGGAGATGGAGCCGAAATTGATGATTGATCCACCGCCGGCCGCCTTCATGTGGGCGCGTGCGACCTGGTTTGTCAGCATGGTACCGCGCACGTTCACCGCAAACATGAGGTCCCAGTCTTCGACGCTTACGTCGCCTGCGTCCGAGGAGCGTTGAATGGCAGCAGGATGGGCTAGCACGTCGAGACCGCCTAGGAGCGTCACGGCCTCTGCAAAGGCTGCCTCGACGCTTTTTCTGTCTGAGATGTCCACGTGCAGATAGCCAGCTGTGCCCGGGCCTCGGTCGTGCGCCTCGACAGATACGGCTTTTCCCGCATCGTCAATGATGTCCATTCCGATGACGTCCGCGCCCGCTTGCACGTAGGCTCGAACCGTCGCGGCGCCCATGCCACGTGCCGAACCGGTGACGATGATTCTTTTACCTTGCAGTTCCATGATGTCCTCAACCTTTACCAAACTCATCTGAGGCTCGAAGTCCGAGCCAGAGGGTTGAGTATCGTACCTGCGTGAGCAGCGAGTTTGCCAGGTAGGCGGGGCTCACTTGATGTTTAGGTCACAGGACGTCAGCCCTGCTGGGGCTGTGACCGGCGACCGTTTTCTGGGGGCGTATCGGGGGGGAGGGTCGGCCTGGACGGGGTCGTCCCTTCCCTGGACACCTTGATAGCTTCATCGATGACATGTTGGAGCTCCAGGGGCTGGAAGCGTCTGAGCCGAAGAACCGGCGGATCAGTTGTCAACGCTGTACAGGGCGAGGTAAAGATCCCCTAACTGGTGGCACGCCGAAGCGCTCTCGATATTGCCATCGTCGTCGAAATCGGCGCCGAGCTTGGTGTAGCCCGTGACGTAGAGCTTCTTGCCGTCGGGGCTGAAGCCGGCTGCGTTGGCGACGTCACTGTCTCCACCGACGATTGTAAAGACATGCAGGACTCGGCCTTCGCCATCGAGAATCGCCGAGAAACCCTCCAGCCAGCGGTCCGGGTCAGCTGCTCGCTCTGGCCGGCCGTCGTCGTCCAGGTCCAGGGGCCCTGTATAGCTGCCGCTCAGTACGATTCGGCTGGCGTCCGCGGCGACGTGGAGCGCGTTTGCCGCATATCGGCGCGCCCAGACCCTGCCACCGTCAGGAGCGACCCTGATCAGGAAGGTGCTTCCATCCGCATGATGTTCGAATTTCCGATCTCCCATGGTTCTGAACTCGATCTCTGGCGTGCCGTCTCCATCGAGGTCGGCGGATGCCGTGAGGCCGCCGAGGACGATCAGATCTCCATTGCCGGCTACGGCGAGGGATCCCACCGCCTGTACCGCAGGTCCGGAAACAGCTCTGGCCCAGAGCATCTTTCCAGCCGGGTCAAAGCGAGCATAATAGGCGTTCAGATCGGTCTGGGGCGTATTCTGTTCAGTAGCGCGGTCGATGGCAGGGGGCAGGTCCGGAACCCCGTCGCCGTCGAGGTCCGGTGCCCCGTTGCCGTAGTGTCCACCGACGTAGATTTCACCTTTCGGTCCCATCGCCATCGCCCGACCAAGCGTGGCAACGTTACCTGCAGACGCATACGCCCAGCGCAGTTCTCCGCCGGGGCCGAAAGAGGCCAGGAGAAGCGCCGACTTGCCGGTTGGGCTGACGTCTACAACCCCGTCACGGTCAACGTCCACCGGACCCTGGATGGTTCCGGTCACGAACACGTTCCCCGCGTCATCGCTCGCCACGTCGCTAAGGCTGTCGTCTCCGGTTCCACCGATCGCAAGCGCCCACTGGGTTTCACCGTCCTGGTTATAGCGCGCGAGGAAGCCGTCGGTCCTGCCGGCGGAGTGGATCAACCCCCCGGCGATGTGCATGCGCTCATTGAACTCGCCCACCGCGTAAGCCCCGCCGCGACGATCCGGTGCGATCCCGCTTGCGGTATCCCGTTTCGCCCCGCCCGGGCCCTGAACCCATCCTCCGACGTTGTCGTCAAAAGTTTTGAGAATCAGCGGATCGGGTGAGCCAAAGGTCTGAACGTCTACGGACCCATCTCTGTCCAGGTCGAGACCACCCCGTTTGCCGGCGATAAGAACACCGCCGTCCGAATCGACCACCAGATCGGCGCCCGCGTCGGCGCAACAGGGGCCGAGCATCGTTCGCACCCAGACGAACTCATAGCCAGGTTCGGCGGCGTTCATTTCCGCACTGAAAGCGGTCGTTGCGGCGTACGCCAGCAGCAGGGCCAAGGGGCCAAAGTAACGCGCCGGTCTCGATTGGGGAGCCAACAGGGTGCTCAAGCGTTCAGGGTGTGGCAAGCCAGGTGAAACGCGATAAGGGTACGTCTTTGGGTTTCTTCCGGGCGGCGAGCTTGCGGTATCTGTCCGGAAGAGAAGCGACGAAGTCCTGGGCCTTTCTGCCAGCGTCGCTCTGCGGGACGAGTTGCTCCACGTTCCAGTACTGATTGCAGAGCTCCATGATCTCCACGTACTTCTCGGAGGTGTAGATGCCTATCTGTTGTGCAATCTCGGAAAAATCGGTGAACAGATTTGAGTTGGATCCGTCATACATCCGTTGGGCCGGCATGCTGATCTTTTTCTTCATCATGTTGGCGAGCGCGACGAGCGCTCCGTCGGGATCTGCCCTGAATACAAGCCTGCCAGCTGTCTTGTAGAATCTCGCGTGGCGCGCTTCGTCTGTTCCGACCAGATCACATATCTTCTGCAGATGGGTATCGCCTGCTTGCCCCGCCTGCTTTGCGACATTCTTGTGCGAGACGAGCGTTGCCTGCTCTTGAAAGCTGGTGAATACGAGCACTTCATACGGGTCGTTGTCTGTTTTCACGTCGAACCCGTTGCTTATGAGGTGCTGTATGGTCGATTCGATGGCTCGCATGTTGATGCGTCCGCTAAATCGAGCCCACAGGCCCATTACGGAACCGTGGCGCTTCTCTTCTGCCGTCCAGGCGCGCGACCACCTGGCCCAGGGGGTTTCGTCAACACCCGTTAAGTCGTTGAGTCCGATGTGCCTGTTGAAAGCTGTCTGGTAGGAAGGCAGCGCCTCTTCGGTAATGAGATTCCCCGCTGTGACGAGCACGAGCTGGTCAGAAAGTTCCGCCGCTTCTGATTTGAGCGTTTGAATTCCCGCAATGCCTTCGTCGGTTGTCGGATCTGGCACGAGATCGGTTGGCTGCCAGTTTGCGTCGTCTTCTACATTGCGGAGAATTTCCGTCGCCAGGGCGTCGACGGCGGGTTCGATGCTTCGGAGCACTTCGGCTTGTACGGACATCCAGTTTCCAGAAACGTGAGCTGATTGCGGAGCTTAGTGCAACCCGATGACGGCGGGAAGGTCTTCAAAGCCCGGATTTTCTGGTAGGCGGTTGACTCAAAAGCAAACTGGCGCAGCTATTGAAGGCTCCTCCCGCGGTCAATGGCTCTGCCAGTATCGATATTGCGAAAGGTTCGACCGCGAAAGGCCTGTCTGGCGTCCTGTCTGGCGTCCTGTCTGGTGTCTATGGTGCTTGGCGTATCCTATCGAGATGCACATGCCGTAGGCCAGATCTGGACTGAGTTGGTTGATAGAAACAAAAGGCTAAAAGGTTACATGGGCGCAAGCTCGGAAACTTCTGGGCGCTCGATGATACTCGAATCAATGGCGCCAATCCGGTGGCGGATCGCTTCCCGATACCGGTATGAGTCGAGGCCGCGAAGATAGGCTTCCCGGCCGGATGGCTGACCATACTTGGCCGATTCAACCACTTTGTATTTGGCGACGCCGCGCAGGCCAAATCGGCTGCGGGCCAACGACCGCTATGCCCTGGGTATGCACTACACGGGCCAGAGCGGCTATTCAGATGACTGCTACGCGGCATTCTATGCCGATCCCCGTGGAATCAAAATCGAGGTGGCGCACATTCCGCAAGCCAATCCGCAAGTCTGGTCTGGATCGCAAGACCATCGGGCGGAATGAAGGGTAGCCTTGCTCTTCGGGGTCCCGTGTTGCCACCGGCGACTTGACTCATGATTCAATCGATGAATTCAGACCGACTGGGGAAGGCCGAGATGGCTGATATAGCAACGACCAAACGCTTTGAAAACGATCGAGTCGCAGTGTGGGAGATGCTTCTGGCGCCGGGTGAAAGCACCGGTCTGCACACGCATGAACGCGATTACTTGTTCCATGTGCTGGAAGGTTCGACACTTGGCACGTCAGACCAGAACGGCGAGTCGGTGGGAGAGTTCGAGTTCAAGACCGGAAGTACAAACTGGATAGGGGTAGAAGGTGACCAGGTCGTACTTGGCAGCAGCCGCGTACCTGCAACGCACGACGCAAAGAATCTCGGTTCGACCCGATATCGGGAAATCCTGGTTGAATTCAAGTAGCCCTCAGCGTTCAGAGCAGGTGAAGCGGCAACTGCAGAGATTGATTGCTAACCGTTGCCCGCTTCGGCTTTTGCGCGAACTTTTTCGTACAGGTCCTTGAGCTGTGAGGCCATAACCTTGCTGCCGATTGACCGCTTGGTCGAAGCGCCAAGGCCGGTTACCTGGTCGGTGGATGTTCGGTTCAGGTAGAAGACCACCGTGCCATCCTTCGCCGGTACGAACGCGGTGACCGACTGGCCCGTGTTGTAGCTGCCGCTGACATAAAACTGGCGCTGAACAATGATGTAGGCGTCGCTGTCTTCGAAGGAAAAATCATGGGTCAGGATAAACACAGGTTCTCCGTGCGCTGTGTAATTCGACCACATGAAGCCTTCTTCCAGACCCTCGGGTTTGTCGTTGGGGTAATTCAAAAGAATTCTATAGAGCCCGGGCAGCACTTCTCTCAGTAGGGACAGGCTTTCCGTCGCGCTCTTGAGGTCGTTGGCGGCTGACGTGGTCTTTCCATTCCGGCGCTCATAAGGGGTGATGCCGGCCAGCCCTTTCTGACGGTAAGACTGAAAGCGATCGAGTAACTGTCGGCTGACGGCTGCCCGAACGACGCTCGCCGCAGATCCACCGGTTGAGATCTTTACGTTGTTGAATACGCTTATCTCTGCCTTATCCAGATTCAGATCTTCGCCTGGCTTCGCGTTCAAGTAGGCTTTGGCGCGTTTGTCCGGATCTGGATCCAGAGTGAGCGTACTGAAGTCGTCGAGGCTGCCTTCTCCGGTAATCGAAGACCAACTGATGGTGTCTGGATCGGTCGTGGTCAGCAGGTGCTGGTCTGCTTCCGCTTTCAGTTTTTCAACGGATAGCCCCACCATGAAGACCAGCGCGACGGCCAACTCCCGGTCGTTCGTCGATTTCATTGTTTTTGAAACCAGGTCCCCGGCCAGAACCGACTTCTTGTCTGCCGACGTCAACCCGAGGTTGTCGGCTATTTCCTCTGCGGATGGAACGTCAGCGATGACGGGAAATGCGACTGCTACAGTGAGTGCAAGAGCACCAGCGCAGCTGCGCAACTTCGCTGTCGACTCGATCATGTGTTCATGTTTCCCTGCACCACTAGTTTTTCCGTGCCAAAGGCCGATGAGCCTAGGCTTCTACAACCCTCGGGGACTCGTTCGCATTGACGGTTCGAATGCTTGAGAATAGCCTCTCGGGTCTCGAATTGACCAGGCTTGGATGAGGAACGGCGCATGCAGATGAGCGTAAGCGCTCAGACAGCGTCCTGCGGCGCAACTGTGAGTGGACTCGATCTGCGTCGAAACCTTTCACCTGGCCTGGTTTCGGATTTACGTTTGGTCTGGTTGAAGTTTCAGGTGCTGGCTTTTCCCGATCAGGATCTGTCGCTGGACGACCTCGAACGATTTGCCTTGACGCTTGGAGATTTCGGCGTCGATCCGTACTTTGCCGCCGTCCCCGGTCATCCGCACATTGCCCAGGTACGCCGCGAAGCCGGCGAGACCACGCCGATATTCGCGGAGACCTGGCATTCGGACTGGAGCTTTCTGGAGCATCCGCCGACGGCGACGTTGCTTTATGGCAATACGATCCCGCCGGTCGGTGGCGATACGCTTTTTGCCAACCAGTACGCGGCCTGGGAGGCGCTGCCGGCAGCAACCAGGGAACGCTTGCAGGACAAGCAGGGGGTCCATTCAGCGCGGCGGGGCTATGCGCGCGATGGCCTGTACGGTGAGCGTGACGCGGGCCGTTCCATGGCGATCCGCTATTCAGACGATGCAATGGCCACGCAGCTTCATCCGATCGCGCGCAAGCATTCGGAAACGGGGCGTACCGCGCTCTTTGTAAGCCCTGGCTACACGATCGGCATTGACGGCATGGACGATGCGGAGGCCGGGCGGCTGCTGCAGGAACTTTTCACACACCAGACGCGCAGCGAATTTGTCTACCGACACCGCTGGTCCGCTGGGATGCTTTTGATGTGGGACAACCGCTGCCTGCTGCACGCTGCAACAGGCGGCTACGATGGGCATGCGCGGCTGCTGCACCGCATCACCGTGGCCGAGCGCGACGCTTTACTTCAACGATCCCAGTAAGCATCTTTTTGAGATTTTTACTTGCGAATAGCCACCGAACAGAATGGAACGATTATGGCTGATACCCGCCCGATGGCGAGACGATATCTCGGCATCGAGATGGGTGACGCCTACACTGACGCTAATGCCGGAAACGACTCGGTCAGGGTGAACATTCGTCCGGATCGGTGGTGGACCGTGGACTATGCCAAAACGAGTATCGGCGGATGAGCAGACCAGCGTACATGATAGTGGCGATTGACGTTCACGATTCCGCGGCTTTTGGCCGCTATGCGGTGCAGGTTACCCCGCTGATTCAGGAGTTCGGTGGCAAAGTTCTCGCTGCCACGCAGAACTTCTGCGTCGAACATGGGAATTGGCCAAGACAGCGTCTGGCGTTGATTCGCTTTCCTTCCCTGGCACAGGCAGAGGGTTTTTACGGCTCGCCCGCTTATCAGCCGATGAAGGCTCTGAGAGAGTCCGCCAGCGAAGCAGATTTGATTCTGGTCGAGAGCCCGCAGGGTCAGTCGGTTGAGGTGTCCGACGATGCGGCGATGCCCCATTACCTGCTGGGCGCAACAACGGTCACGGACCCCAGCTGGATAGAAGCGTACATGCAAAAGGTTCCGCCCATCTCTGCGCGATTCGGCGTCCAGGGGCTGGCCATGGGCAACGAGTTTTCTGTGCTGGAAGGGGCCTGGCCACGTGACGGGCTGGTGCTGCTTCGATTTCCCTCTGAAGCCGTGTTCCAGGCGTTCTGGTACGGCGAGGAGTATCGCGCGATGAAGGCGCTGCGCGAGGCCAACACGATTGCAGATCACATTTCCTTCGCTGGGCTGGTCGACTAGCATTCGAAGCGCGGGTCGTTTGCAGGCAGAGATCTGCGTCCTATACCCTCAGATATCCGCGCCGGGTCGCGTCATGCGATGTTTTCTTCACCTGGCCAGCGGTTCGCTGTCGAGGCTGGAAGTGGAATTGAAGACTGCGAATCAGGGCGACAGGGGCAGCCCTCTTCGTTGAGTAAAATGGAGCGATCGAGCGGAAAAAGCGCTCAGGTACGAACGTCGGGCCCTCTGAAGTCCCTCTGTGCTCAAGCATGCCGTCGGATGTCGTGCGGGCGCGTAGGCGCTACCCGGTTCCTGCTGGCAGCCGACCTGAATCTCCGAGCCTGCATCTGCGAGGTCGTCACAGGCGCTGGCCAGGACGTTGCGGGCTGATAGCCCCCCCGCAATGGCAGGGAGCCTGCCAAGCAGAGGCTCCGCTGGAGCCAAATCACTAGCGTCCTACTTCTCGATCACGATGTTTCGAGCGGTTATTCTTTTTACGCCCGGTCACCCCGGATCGCCGTTGCTCATTCCAGGCTCATGCGAGCGATGATTGCATCGATCTCCCCGGTCGCGCGCATGGCGTCCACCTCGGATCGAATTCGGTCGGCATCGGATGTCCCTTCCGTCGCCACGAGGAAACGCATGGGCTCGTCGCGCAGCACGGCCTGGTCGGCGATTTGCAGGTTGTTGTAGCGAATGATGCCCTGGAGCGTCTTGACGTACTCAGGACCACGTTCGGAGTAGCGGAACAGGCCTTCCGCCAGGGCGATGGAATCCAGCGGCTTGCCCGCAGCTTTCAGGTCGGCCCGCAGGCGTCGGAATTCCTCGTAGGCTGGGTGGCGGCTGAGGTTGATGAAGTAGCTGCGGACACTGTCGAAGGGCCACTCGAAGGCGGCGATGCGGTGATCCCCCAGCTGGGCGCGCTGCTGCTGGGGTACCAGCCCCGATCCGTTGAAGGTCCATTGACCGAACAGCGCGTTGCCGCCCGCTGCAAATCGGGAGGTGCCGTAGCCGCTCTCGTAGGCGGCTTGTCCCAGAACGAGGCCGGCGGGGATGACGTCCAGCCGATAGAGTAGCTCCCGGACCACCGCCTGCAGGCCGTCGCCGCTGGCTGCAAGCTGCTCCGCCACTGCATCATCGGCGGCCTCCAGGAGTCGCGCCGCACCGGCCAGCCATTCGAGATCCTCCGGGTCGATGGTTCCGCCGGCTGCGTCGGTTGCGGCGAGCCGTTGCAGCCGCGCTCGGCTGTCCAGGACCATCGCGTTGGCATGCAGCGCCAGCGGCAGCATCAGGCGGTAGAAGATTTCTTTCTTCTCGGGGACGGGAAGCGCGGCGGCGTTTTCCTGCCAGCGGCTGCTGATGCCGGTTACGATCAGACGCGGCGACGCCAGTTCCACGCCGTGGCGCTCCTCACCCCACCAGTGTTCCGCCTGCAGGAGGCTGATGATCTCCTCTGGGCCGGAGACCACGATGACCTCCTGGGCGAGCGCCGGCGTTGCGGCCAGCAGAATGATCAGGCAGGCATGTCGGCAGACTGTCAGGGGAGCGTAAGCACGGTAACGTGACATGAGCGGTTTCCTGGTGGAACAACCCGGGAATCTAGCAAAGCCTGGCGACAAAGCACATGGCGCGGGATGAGCGACTTCGTGCCGGGCTGATGGTGGATCTCGCTACCGTCTTGGTACAGGTGGGGTGGGGGGTGTCCGGTAGCGGTGAGATCTCTGGGTGCGACTGACTGGGTGACCAAGGGGCATGACGTGCAGAGCTAGAATATTAAGTACGTCTCCGTGTCCGTAGCGATTCTGCGGAACGAAGCGGACAGAGCGCTAGTTACATTCACGTCAACGTTTGTCGTGTTCCGGGGAAATTCTTTCCACAGTAGAAAAGGAAACGGGACTCCGGGCCGCCTTGGTATACCCCTTCTTGAAGGTGAGATAGGGACCCGTTTCAACGCGAATCCCCGGCCCTCTGGCGGGCGACTAATGCAGACCGAGCCCTTGCGCTTAATGTTCAATGACCCGGGTTGGCAACTCTTTTTGCCTTGCGGTCAGTTCGGCAAGTAGTTCTAGCAGGGCAAACTCGCATTCGGCTTCGTCCCTGGGGTCCGCAATCTCCGCTTCCTTCCACGCCTGCAACGTGGCTTTTGCTATCGGAGAAAGGTTCTCTTTGTACCAGTCATCGAGAACGGTCATTTCATCTACAAGAGCTGGATCTTAGGCAGCGTAATTCCAGTATTCTCGACCCGGCTGGGTGGGGATGTAGGAGAATGGATGGCTTGTTTGCGCTAGACCGCCTGCGTTACGTTGGTCAGGATGTGGCGAACAAAAAAGGAGGCAATAAAAAAATTAATTAAAACAATAGCTTGAGGAATATTTTGGCGGAAGAGGTAGGAGTCGAACCCACCAGGCACGGTGTCGCACCTCAACGGCTTTGAAGGCCGCGCGCCCCACCGGGGACGATGCTCTTCCATGGAAAATGGTACCACGCTCAACCCGATGGTAGAGCGCGATCGGCATTGCCCACCACGGTGCGATGGTCACCAGTGCGCCGGGTGAACCCCTTGGCATCGAAGTACTCCAGCACTTCGATGGCTACGTTGCGGCCTATTTCGGCGGCGTCGCGGAACTGTCTTGCTGTGAAGGGACCTTCTTGAGAAAGCTTCATGGCGATCTGCACCAGCGGTTCCACCTGCTTCGGCAGGTAGACGCGCTTGTCGCTGATCAGAACGACGACCTTTTTGCTGGCCAGGCCTTTGATGCCGCGTTGGAGCAAAGGCAGGGCAATGCCTGTGGCTTTGCCGATGTCGCCGACGCTGGGGGGCTGCGGCTGATTCAGCAAGGGTTCCAGACGTTTGAGCAGCTTTTCCTCCTCCGGCGCCAGCATAACCTGGTGCCGTTTGGGCCTAAATCGGCCGGCCTGCTGTTCCAGCTTGCCGTCGGCTACCAGCGTCTTTAGCAGATTGCTGCGGAACCGCCCGGGTATGTCGCCATCGAATTCGTTTTCCTGCATACCCGGCAGTGCCGGATCATCTTTATGGCGTGCTTCGCATTCATCCAGAAGCTTCTGACGCCAGCTGAGCCAGAGGTCGGTGGCTACAAGTTCCCCGCTGTGTTGCTCGGCGTCTGCGTTTTGCGCGAGGGTCTGCAGTT
>JAHEEG010000009.1:0-25120 GCA_024640825.1 Gammaproteobacteria bacterium | reverse complement strand
GCCCGATGCCCAGCAGAGCCTGCAGACAGGATTGAGGGTCAGCCAGACCGTAGGCGGATAGCTCTGCAAGGCGACCTGGGGCGCGGCGGCGTCCGTTGGTTTGCCGGTTGTCGATTACGGTCCCGCCACCAAGGGTTCGGTCAAGGCTCTGGTCGCGAATCACCAGTCGGTCACCATGTTTCGCCAGCAGGGGCTCATCGGCGACGATCTCCGCCAGGGCCTGCGCGCCAGGTTCGAGCCGGGTGCCCTCCAGCAGCGCGAGTCGCCCGGTACTATGCGTCGTAGCGTGATAAATGTGCACGGGTGTCCAGTGCCGGACGGCGCGAGGGAAGTCCTCCAGTACCGTCATTTCCAGCACAAGCGAACGGTGGCCGTCCTGGCGGACGGCCGACAGCCATTGACCGCGCGCGATGGCGGCGCCTTCCAGGCCTGCAAGATTGAGCGCCGTTCGATCACCGACGACGGCACGCTTGGCGGGCTTGTTCTGAGCGTGCAGGCTACGCACCCGGCCCCGGCTTCCCCCCGGGAACAGGAACACTTCCTGGTCGTTGCCGACGCTGCCGCTGTGCACCGTGCCGGTCACGATCAGCCCCGAGCCGCGCAAGGTAAAGGCGCGGTCGATGGCCATGCGAAACGGCTTGTCGTTCTCAGTGGCTCCGTATTGGCGCGCAGCGTCTCGCAGCAACTGCTTCAGGATATCGATGCCGGCACCCGTCTCGGACGAAGTCTCCACCACTGGTGCGCCCTGCAGAAAGCTGCCGCTGACGAGTTCGGTGATCTCCGCTTTCGCGGCTGCCAGCCTCTGGGGGGCGACCCGATCGCATTTGGTCAGAGCAATTAGGCCCGCCCGTACACCGATCAGCTGAAGAATCTGCAGATGCTCGCGGCTCTGGGGCATTGGGCCGTCGTCGGCGGCGACCACCAGCAGCGCAAACTGCATGGATGCAACCCCGGCCACCATGTTGTGAATAAACCGATGGTGACCAGGCACGTCCACGAAACCCAGGGTTACGCCGTCTTCCTGGAGGTAGGCGAAGCCGATGTCGATGGTGAGACCGCGGCGGCGTTCCTCTGCGAGACGATCCGTGTCGACGCCGGTGAGCTGCCGTACGAGGGTTGTTTTGCCGTGGTCGACGTGTCCTGCCAGCGTGACGATCATGACGCGTCGTTCAAGTCCTGGATGACCACCAGCAGCGCGTCTGTCTGTTCGGCGCCGCGCATATCCAGCCACACTTTTCCCTGGCTGAGGCGAGCGACGATCGGTGTCGGTAAGCTGCGCAGCGACGCCATGAAGCTGCGCAATCGTTTCTCATCTTCGTGGGAGACGGTTACCGCACGGCTGGGAATGGTTCGATCTGGCAGCGAGCCGCTGCCGATCTGACACTCGCTGTCAGCAATCTCGAATGTCCAGGTGTCGCCCAGTCGCTCCGCCAGAGCCGCTTGGACAAGTTCGGCTCGTTGCTGCAGCACATCGATCGACGTCGTCATGATACGAAGTATTGGCAGCTGCTGGGGGAGGTCCTCGGGAGATTCATATAGCGCGAGGGTTTTATCAAGAAAAGCCAGGGTCAACTTGTCGGGCCGCAGAGCGCGCTTCATCGGGTTTGTCTTGCAGGCGTCGACGTAAATCTTCCTGCCGATAATCAACCCGGCCTGTACCGATCCCAGCAGTTTGTCTCCGCTGAAGGTGACCAGGTCGGCGCCCTGGGCCAGAACCTCCTGAGGCATGGGCTCGTGGGGCAGGCCGAAGCGGGCCAGATCTACCAGCGTCCCGCTACCCAGGTCGACGCACAGGGGCAGGCCGTGCTCGTGGGCCAGATCCGCCATCTCGCGCACGCTGACGCTTTTGGTGAATCCGCTGATGTGAAAGTTGCTGGGGTGGACTTTCAGCAGCAATCCGATGGGCTCCGCGGTTGCGGCACGGAAGTCTTTGAGATGGGTGCGATTGGTGGTTCCAACCTCGAGAAGTTCGCATCCCGCCCGGTTCATGAGCTCCGGAAGGCGAAAGCTGCCGCCGATCTCGATGAGCTCGCCCCGTGACACGGGAACCTGGCGCCCCTGGGCGAAAGTGTTCAGCACCAGCATGAGTGCGGCGGCATTGTTGTTGACCACCGTTGCGGCTTCAGCACCGGTCAGCACGCACAGCCGACGCTCCACTACCGCGTCACGATCACCTCGCTTGCCGGTGTCAAGGTTGAACTCCAGGTTCATCGGTTGTGTGACAAGTGCGCGAACGGCATCGTACAGCGCTTCGCTCAGGGTGGCTCTGCCAAGGTTGGTATGGATGATGGTGCCGGTCAGGTTGAAGACGGATTGGTAGTCAAGATGACTCATACGCGTGCTCAGCTCGCGAGCGTAGCCGGCCGGGTCAATGGCCCAGTCCGGCACGCTTCCGCAGGCGCGCCAGGACGATTGCAGCTCTCGAAGCGCCGTTTTCACGGTTTCCAGGCCGTGAGTGCGGATCACCGGGGCCAGCGCGACGTCTTTCGTCAGCCTGTCGATGCCTGGCAGGTCTCTGAGTTCCGGCATCAGCTGTCGGATCGTAGGTTCGTGTCGCAGGTCGAGGCCTGGGGGTCCCGTTGCGTAAGGCGAAGACTGAGTGTGAACACGAGGTTTTGCGACTCACGGCTGTAGACAGTTGGCAACGGTACCGTAGCGCGGCTGTTCGGGGCAATGGAAATGGGAGCCGTAGTGGAGCTGCGGTATTTGTGGAATGATCTGGAAGCAGGCGGGTTCGGGCTGCGGGCGGATCTGGAAACTCCATCAGCCGGGAGATTGGTGTGCGGGTAACGTTAAACGCTACGGGGCGACCCTGGGTCGACCTGGAATCAGAGATGCTGGCCTGGCGTGGCGGCGATGTGGCCTGGCGGGACGGGCGGGCCGCCGTCTACGTCTTCAACTCCGGAGACGATGTGATGCGGGTGGCGCACGACGCTTATGGCCACTTCATTGCTGAAAACGGCCTGGGCCCCGCAGCTTTTCCGAGCCTGAAGCGCATGGAGCGCGAGGTGGTGGAAATGGCGATGGGCCTGCAGCACGTTCCCGAAGAGGGTGCAGGCAGCATGACCTCAGGCGGTTCGGAAAGCATATTCCTTGCGGTGAAGGCGTGCCGGGACTGGAGCCGTTCCCACATGCCGGTCAAGGGGGTTCCGCAGATCGTCATGCCCTACAGCGCGCATCCCGCTTTTGACAAGGCGGCGCATCTGCTGGGCTTGGAAGTTGTCCGCGTAGCTCTGTCGGACGGGTATCTGGCCGACGTCTCTGCCATGACGGAGGCGATATCCAAACGCACGATCATGATTGTCGGTTCTGCGCCCTGCTTCCCCTATGGTGTGATCGACCCCATCGCCAGGCTGTCGACGCTTGCCCAGGAACACGGCCTCTGGCTGCACGTTGATGCCTGTGTGGGCGGCTATTTGAATCCCTTTGTCGCCGCGCTGGGTGTCGCGCTGCCGGAGTATGATTTTCGCTTGCCGGGCGTAACGTCCATGTCCGCTGATCTCCATAAGTATGGCTATGCGGCGAAAGGTGCTTCCACCGTATTGTATCGGCACAAGAGCCACCGGGAAGCGCAGGTATTTCATTTCGATGACTGGCCGTGCGGGCATATGTATACGCCCACCCTGGCCGGCACGCGCCCCGGAGGCGCAATAGCCGCTGCATGGGCGGTACTCAACTATCTCGGCTGGGAAGGCTACAAGGAGAAGGCGGCCCGAATAATGGCAGCGAGGGAGCAGCTGCTTGCCGGGTTGGCGGAATTGCACCTGCGGGTTTTCGGCGATCCGCAGCTGAGCATCGTTGCCTTTGGCGCCGCCCCGGAAGAGGATCTGGACATGCTGGCCGTTGGCAAAGGCCTCTACGAGGAGGGCTGGTTTTCCAGTCGGGTGCGCAACCCTGATGGCGTCCAGGTAATGATCTCCCCCGAGCACGATCGGTTCATGGATCAATATCTCGACACTTTGGGGCGTTGGGTCGAGCGCGGACGCCGTGGAGAGCTCGCAACCGGGTCGAAAGACGTCCGCTATAGCTGAGAATAAAAAGCCTGGGGCTTAGAACAAAAACGTATTAGCGATAACCGATTAAACCGATTACGATCTCTTCCCATCAAATCGATTAAAACGATTATATCGATTGTATCGATGTCAGCCCGCAGGTTGACGACACGAAGAGCGGGGGCTCTTCTCCAGGGGTAAAAGGGATCGGGGATCGTGAACGAAGCGGCAGACAGGAAAGACTTTCTCACGCCCAACCAAGCGGCGAGTCTGCTCATGGTGTCGCCTATCACGATTCGCCAGTGGGCCCAGAAGGGGCTTCTGGAAGCGCAGACGACGGCCGGAGGACATCGACGCTTCTCCCGGCAGATCGTAGAGCAGTTTGCCCGCGAGCGAGGGATCGAGCTTCCTGGTAGCGGTGATCGGCTGCTCATCGTCGACGACAACCGCCAGTTCAACAGTTATCTGCAGGCGCTGTTCGGCGCCGAAGTGGAAGGTCTCCAGGTTTTCTCGGCATTTGACGGCTTCGAAGCCGGCCGGCTGGTGCAGCAGCACAAGCCGACCGTCGTGCTGCTCGACGTCATGATGCCAGGAATTGACGGCATCGAGGTATGCCGGAATCTGAAAAGCGATCCGGAAACGGCGCATATCCGAGTGGTAGCGATGACCGGGTACCACTCACCTGAACTCGAAAACAAAATGCTGGCCGCAGGAGCCCAGGTATTGCTGAGAAAGCCTTTTTCCAGCGAAGAAGTCCTGGGCGAGTGCGGGTTCAGCGGCGCGACAACAGGAACCGTACAGGGGTAAAAGAGGATGACCATGTATACCGAAACGCAAACGACCGAAGAACTCGACGACTGGGTGCAGATGGAGGCAGCCGCACCCAAATCGGATGCCGGCGCTGACGGTCCGACGCCGAAGCGCGCTGTCCGACACCGGGAAATCGGCGATGCCACGGACATGTACCTGTCGGAAATCGGCCGGTCTCAGCTCTTGACTGCTGACGAGGAGAAAACCTTGGCTCGCCGGGTGCAGAAAGGTGATGCAGCGGCCCGCGCTCAAATGATCGAGAGTAATTTGCGCCTGGTGGTCAAAATCTCGCGGCGGTACCTCAACCGCGGCCTGCCGCTGCTCGATCTTATCGAGGAGGGCAACCTTGGGCTCATCCGCGCCGTGGAGAAGTTCGACCCGGAAAAAGGTTTCCGCTTCTCCACCTATGCCACCTGGTGGATCCGCCAGGCCGTGGAGCGAGGCCTAATGAATCAGGTCAAGACCATCCGTCTGCCGATTCACATCGCGAAGGAACTGAATACCCTCCTGCGCGCCCAGCGTGAGCTCAATCAGAAGCTGGATCACGAGCCTACGGCGGAGGAGATCGCGTACCTGGCAGACAAACCGGTGGATCGAGTACGAGAGCTGCTGCAACTCTCGGATGACATAAGCTGCACAGAGATCTCCGTGCTGGAGCCGGAGCGGGCGCACTGGGACACCTTCCAAGACGACAAGTTCGAAGATCCCGGGCAGATGCTGCAAAGCGAGCAACTCTCAGAGCACCTGGATGAATGGCTCGATCGCCTGCCGGAAAAATCTCTGGATGTGGTTGTGCGGCGCTTCGGGCTGCGCGGGCACGACATCTTCACACTGGAAGAGGTCGGCCGGCAGATCGGTCTGACCCGCGAGCGGGTACGGCAGATTCAGGTCGACGCGCTGAAGGAGCTTAAATCAATGCTGGTCGAAGAAGGTTTCAGTCGGGAAGCCGTGCTCAGCTGAGCGCTGGACGCAAGCGCCTTCCCGAGCACGATGGAGCCGCGTTCGGGAAGGCGATTTCTCAGCGAGCTTTCAGAGGTACGTAATCGCGCCGCGCTTCTCCCACGTAAAGCTGGCGTGGCCGACCGATCTTGTAGGGACCGCTGATCATCTCGTTCCATTGGGCGATCCAGCCGGGGGTTCTGCCGGTAGCGAAGATAACCGTGAACATTTCGGTTGGAATGCCGATGGCCTTTAGGATGATTCCTGAGTAGAAATCCACGTTGGGGTAGAGCTTCTTCTCGACGAAGTAGTCGTCTTCCAGCGCGATCTTCTCCAGGCGCTGAGCCATACGCAGGATAGGGTCGTCTTCGGCCCCCAACTCATTGAGAACCTCGTGACAGGTCTGTTGCATCACTTTCGCTCGCGGGTCGTAGTTTTTATAGACCCTGTGGCCGAATCCCATGATGCGGAAGGGATCGTCCTTGTCCTTGGCTTTCTTAACGTATTTGTCGATGTTCTTTTCATCACCGATCTCGGCGAGCATGTTCAGTACCGCTTCATTGGCACCACCGTGGGCAGGACCCCAGAGTGCGGCAATCCCTGCAGCGATGCAGGCAAACGGGTTGGCGCCGGTCGAGCCAGCCATGCGTACCGTCGAGGTCGACGCGTTCTGCTCGTGATCTGCATGGAGCAGGAAGATGCGATCCATGGCCTTTGCAATCACAGGGCTGACTTTGTAGTCGTCGCATGGCGTCGCGAACATCATGTGCAGGAAGTTTTCTGCATATTCCAGATCGTTACGCGGAAAAATGAACGGCTGGCCGAGTGCATACTTGTAGCTCATGGCGGCCAGGGTCGGCATCTTCGCGATCAGCCGGTGGGCTGTAATGCGCCGGTGATCGGGATTGTTGATGTCGAGCGAATCGTGGTAGAAGGCGGAGAGGGCGCCGGTTACGCCGCACATGATCGCCATGGGATGAGCATCGCGGCGGAAGCCGCGGAAAAAGTGCACCAGTTGCTCGTGCACCATGGTGTGATGCTTGATGGTATCTACGAACTTTGCTTTTTCATCCTTGACAGGCAGCTCGCCGTTCAACAGCAAATAGCAGAGTTCCAGATAATCCGAGTGTTCCGCCAGTTGCTCGATCGGGTAGCCGCGATGGAGCAGCACGCCTTCGTCGCCATCGATGTAAGTAATCAGCGAGTCGCAGGAAGCGGTGGAAACGAAGCCCGGGTCGTAGGTGAAGTAACCTTCAGAGGTCAGCTTGCCGACGTCGATGACGTCGGGCCCCACGGTGCCGCTGTACACCGGTAACTCGATAGTTTTGCCATCGACAGTCAGCTGGGCTGCCTTGCCACCCTTGTCGGCCATGCGTCCTCCCTTCGAGAAGAATTGAGACCGCGCTCGTGGGCGCGGCTTTATTGGAAGGGCGAGCCTATAAACGGCCGGGGGTATTGTCAATTCGCCGCTGTGCGATTGTCGCCTGAGACCGATCAGCGAAACGGGCACTTCGCGCCAGACCTGACTTGGCTTTTACCCATCAGGACGACTAGAATGGCTCTCCCAGGAAGGACTGCCCAGCGCCGCCTGTGGACCCTCTCCACAGGTGCTCTTTTTGAGAGCCTTGAATAGTTTTTGATTAAGCCGATTGACGGATGACGTAAGGGATATGAATACCGAACGCCCTGTAAACTTGTCGCTGACCAAATTCAGCTTCCCCATCATGGCGATAGCCTCCATCACCCATCGGATAACGGGTGTGCTGCTGTTCGCCGGCATTGCCTATCTGCTCTGGTTGCTGTCCCTCGCGCTCGATTCGCCAGAAGGTTTCAGCCAGGCCACGCAGATCCTCGCCGCGCCTCTGCCCAAGCTGGTGTTGCTGGCGGTTCTGGCTGCGCTGCTGTTCCATATTTTCGCTGGCGTGAAGCATATGTTCATGGACTTCCACCTTGGCGACAGCCTTGATGCGGCCCGACTCGGCTCGCAGGTGGTCTTTGTGTTGACCGTGGTGGCCACGGTTCTGGCAGGAGCCTGGTTATGGTAACGAATGCAACCAGTTTCAGCCGCAGCGGACTTTCCGATTTCATCATTCAGCGGGCGAGCGCCGTTATCATGGCGCTTTATACCGCCTGCATCATCGGCCACTTCATTGTCAGCCCGACGATCAGTCACGAAAGTCTGGTGGACTTCTTTGGCTCAACGGCGATGCAACTCTGGAGCACGATGGCGCTTCTGGCAACTGCCGCCCATGCCTGGATTGGGATGTGGACCGTCGGAACCGATTACATACGCCCCCACTATTTCGGTACTCACGCCACTGCCTTCCGACTGACCTACCAGGCGGGCTGCGCGCTGCTGATATTCGTGTACCTGGGCTGGGGTCTGAAGCTGTTCTGGAGTATTTGAACATGTCGCAAATCAGAAAAATGGAGTTTGACGGCGTCATCGTCGGTGGCGGTGGCTCAGGCATGCGGGCGGCGCTGCAGTTGGCTCAGTCCGGCCTCAAGACGGCCGTCATTACGAAAGTCTTTCCGACCCGGTCCCACACGGTTTCGGCGCAGGGCGGCATTACCTGTGCGATCGCCAGCGACGACCCGAATGACGACTGGCGTTGGCACATGTATGACACCGTCAAGGGTTCCGACTACATTGGAGACCAGGACGCCATCGAATACATGTGCAGTGAAGGCCCCCAGGCCGTTTTCGAGCTGGAACACATGGGGTTGCCTTTTTCTCGTACCGAGAACGGGCGTATCTATCAGCGTCCGTTCGGCGGCCAGTCGAAGGATTTCGGCAAAGGCGGTCAGGCAGCACGGACCTGCGCAGCGGCGGACCGGACAGGTCACTCGCTGCTGCACACGTTGTATCAGGCCAACCTGAAAGCCAAGACCGTGTTCCTGAACGAGTGGTTTGCCGTTGACCTGGTGAAGAATCAGGATGGCGCCGTGGTCGGCCTGATAGCCATCGAGATCGAGACCGGCGAAACGGTCTTCATCGAATCCAAAGCCACTGTTCTTGCTACCGGTGGGGCGGGGCGCATCTACGCCAGCACCACCAACGCCCACATGTGTACCGGCGACGGCGCCGGAATGGCTCTGCGGGCTGGTTTTCCGCTGCAGGACATGGAGATGTGGCAGTTTCATCCGACTGGGATCTGGGGCGCTGGAACCCTGGTAACCGAAGGCTGTCGGGGCGAAGGCGGTTATCTGATCAACAAGGATGGCGAGCGTTTTATGGAACGCTACGCGCCATCCGCGAAAGACCTTGCGGGACGGGACGTTGTTGCCCGGTCGATGATTCTGGAGATTCTCGAGGGTCGAGGTGCCGGTTCCGAAGGCGATCACGTCCTGCTCAAGCTCGACCACCTCGGCGAAGACGTGCTCAACAGCCGGTTGCCGGGGATCCTCGAGTTGTCCCGGACTTTCGCCCATGTGGATCCGGTCAAGGAACCCATTCCCGTGGTGCCCACCTGCCACTACATGATGGGCGGCACGCCCACAGGTGTGACCGGCCAGGCGATCACACAGGATGCCCAGGGCAACGATCAGATGATCGAAGGCCTGTATGCCGCCGGTGAAGCAGCCTGCGTGTCCGTGCACGGTGCGAACCGTCTTGGTGGCAACAGCCTGCTCGATCTGGTGGTTTTCGGCCGTGCGGCCGGACTCCATATCGAGGAAGTCATTCGCCAGGGCGTCAGCCACCGCGAGGCCTCGGAATCCGACCTGGAGCAGTCCCTGGCCCGATTGAACCGCTGGAACACCTCTGCCTCAGGGGAGGCGGTGGCCGATCTCAAGAAAGAGCTGCAGACCGTGATGCAGAACAGCTTCGGCGTGTTCCGCACCGAAACCCACATGCAGGCGGGCATCAAAAAACTGGCCGAGCTCCGGGCGCGTATTGGTCAGGCGCATCTGGCGGACAAGAGCCAGGTATTCAACACTGCCAGGATGGAAGCGCTGGAGCTGGATAACCTGCTGGAAGTGGCGGAGTCGACGGCCATCGCGGCTGAGGCCCGGAAGGAAAGTCGGGGTGCCCACGCTCGGGAAGACTATGATTCCCGCGATGACGACAACTGGCTGTGTCACTCGCTGTTCGATCCGGCCAGCAAGACCGTCAGCAAACGGGCCGTGAACTTCAAACCAGCGACCGTGGATGCGTTTCCGCCTACGGAACGCAAATACTGATCCAAGACCGTCAGAAAAGAGAAGTAGAGGAAGCCATGCAGGTCAGCATTTACCGTTATAACCCCGATGTGGATGAAGTGCCCCAGATGCGCGAAATGTCCGTGGATCTGCCCGAGGGCAAGGACCTGATGGTTCTCGATGTGTTGGAGCTGCTGAAGACCCAGGATCCGACGTTGTCGTATCGACGCTCCTGTCGGGAGGGCGTTTGCGGTTCCGACGGCATCAACATGAACGGCAAGAACGGCCTGGCCTGCATTACCCCCGTGTCTGAGGTCGTCAAACGGGGCAAGCTCATTCTGCGCCCGCTGCCCGGCCTGCCGGTAGTTCGTGATCTGGTCGTAGATATGACCCAATTCTACCGTCAGTACGAGAAGGTAAAACCGTATCTGATCAACGACAAGCCGCCACCCGCTCAGGAAAGGCTGCAGTCACCGGAGGACCGAGCCAAGCTGGACGGCTTGTACGAGTGCATTCTCTGTGCCTGCTGCTCGACCTCTTGCCCCTCGTTCTGGTGGAATCCGGATAAGTTCATTGGCCCCGCCGGCCTGCTTCAAGCATACCGCTTTCTGGCTGACAGCAGAGATTCAGGGGAGGCCGAGCGCCTTGCCGAGCTGGACGACCCGTTCAGCGTGTTCCGCTGCCGAGGCATCATGAACTGCGTCAGCGTCTGCCCCAAGGGGCTGAATCCCACCCGGGCTATCGGTAAAATCCGCACCATGCTTCTGCAGCAGGGAACCTGAACCCTGGAGGGAGCCGCTGGACGGCCCGCGGGGCCTTCGCTTAGCTGCTAGAGTTAGCCGATTACCGATACACAGAATCTTTGGGGACTCTGAATGGCCGAATCATTCCTGGAGCGAATGCAGCGCAGCTCGCATCTTGCCGGCGGCAACGCTGCCTACATCGAGTCGCTGTACGAGTCGTTCCTCGACGACCCCAACAGCGTGCCAAGCCAGTGGCGAGAGTATTTCCAGAAGCTTCCCCGGGTGGAAGGGGTTATCCGGAGCGACGTACCGCACAGCACCATCGTGCAGCATTTCGAGCGTCTCGGCCGGAATCGACTGAAAGCCCGACCGGAGCGTGAGAGCACGCTGGTTGAAACGACCCATGAGCTCAAACAGATGCGGGTACAGGATCTGGTGTCCGCCTACCGTCATCGCGGTCACAAGAAAGCCAATATCGACCCACTGGGCATGATGGAGCGGCCGCAGATGCCCATCCTCGATCTGGCCTATCATCATCTTTCGCCGGCAGATCTCGAGGACACCTTTCACACGGGTACCTTTCATTATGGGCAGAGCACGGCCAAGCTGCGGGAGCTGGTCAACGCCCTGGAGACGACTTACTGCGGGTCCGTCGGTGCCGAGTATATGCACATCGTCGAGGCCAGCGAGCAGCTTTGGGTGCAGCAGCGCCTCGAGACGGTGCGGGCGCGGCCGCAGTACTCGGCAGAGCAGAAGCGGATGATCCTGGAACGTCTCACCGCGGCTGAAGGACTCGAAAAATATCTGCACGGCCGTTACCCGGGTACCAAACGGTTCGGGCTCGAGGGGGGTGAAAGCCTCATCCCCATGCTCCACGAGATGCTGCAGCGGCTCGGTTCGCATGGGGTGCTGGAAACCGTGGTCGGCATGGCGCACCGCGGCCGGCTCAACGTGCTGGTCAACATCCTTGGGAAGGATCCCTGGGATCTTTTCAACGAGTTCGATGGCAAGCTTCCTTCCGACCCTGAGGACAAGGGGACCGGAGACGTCAAATATCATCAGGGATTTTCCACCAACATAATGACGCCTGGTGGTGAGATGCACCTGGCCCTGGCTTTCAATCCTTCGCATCTGGAGATCGTCAGCCCTGTGGTCGAAGGTTCGGTGCGCGCCCGGCAGGATCGTCGGCGCGACTACGTGGGAGACCTTGTGGTGCCCATCATCCTGCACGGCGACGCAGCGTTCGCGGGCCAGGGGGTGGTCATGGAAACCTTCCAGATGTCGCAGACCCGAGGTTTCAAGACCGGCGGCACCATCCACATCATCATCAACAATCAGATTGGCTTTACCACTCATCGTCAGGACGACGCGCGATCCACGGAGTATTGCACCGAGGTCGCGAAGATGGTGCAGGCGCCGATCTTCCATGTGAACGCCGATGACCCTGAGGCGGTTATTTTTGTCACCCAGCTGGCTGCCGACTATCGCATGGAGTTCCGCAAGGACGTGGTCATTGACCTCTTCGGCTATCGACGTCGAGGGCACAATGAAGCGGAAGAGCCCATGAAGACTCAACCGCTCATGTACCAGAAAATCCGCTCTCATCCCACCACGCGCTCGCTCTATGTTGACAGGGTCGTAAAGGAAGGCGTTGTGACCCGCGAGCAGGCGGACAAGCTTGCCGACGATTATCGCGCGACTCTGGATGACGGTGGTCACGTCGCGCTGAGCATCGTTAATGAACCCGACGTCAAGCTGTTCGTGGACTGGGCCCCCTACCTCGGCAAGGACTGGACGGAGCCGTCAGATACCCGGGTGCCGCTGGCTGACATTCGTGAACTGTCTGCGCGGCTCGAACAACTTCCGGAAGGTTTCGTGCTGCAGCGGCAAGTCCAGAAAATCATGGAAGACCGCCACAAAATGACCGCGGGTGCCATGCCCATAAACTGGGGCTACGCCGAGATCATGGCCTATGCCACGCTCCTTCACGAGGGCCACGGCGTACGCCTGACTGGTCAGGACGTCGGTGTGGGAACCTTCTCCCATCGACATGCCAGCGTGCATAACCAGAAAGACGGCAAGCGCTGGATACCGCTCAATCACCTGCGGGACGACGTCAACTTCGATATCTATGATTCTCTGCTCTCGGAAGAAGCCGTACTTGCGTTCGAGTACGGGTACGCAACCACAGCGCCCAACGCGCTGGTCGTCTGGGAAGCCCAGTTCGGGGATTTTGCGAACGGGGCGCAGGTCGTTATCGACCAGTTCATTTCCAGCGGCGACGTTAAGTGGCAGCGTCTCTGCGGTCTGACCATGCTGCTCCCGCACGGCTATGAAGGCGCGGGTCCGGAGCATTCCTCTGCCCGCCTTGAGCGCTACCTGCAGCTTTGCGCACAGCACAACATGCAGGTGTGTGTGCCATCCACTCCGGCGCAGGTCTTCCACATGTTGCGAAGGCAGGCAATCCGCCCGGCACGGATGCCGTTGATTGCGCTCACGCCGAAAAGCCTGCTCCGCCACAAGCTTGCTGTTTCTACGCTGGAAGAACTCTGTGAAGGTCGTTTTCACAACGTTCTGGCCGAGATGGATCCCATTGACCCGGATGGCGTTGACCGGCTTGTTATCTGCAGTGGCAAAGTCTACTACGATCTCCTCGAGGCGCGTCGCGAACGGGGTCTGAGCAACATTGCCATTGTTCGTCTCGAGCAGTTGTATCCCTTTCCGGAGGATGAGCTTGCAGAGGCCGTAAGCCATTATCGCAACCTTCGCCATGCCGTCTGGTGTCAGGAAGAACCCATGAATCAGGGGGCCTGGTACGGCAGTCAGCACCACATGCGACGGGTGATACTGCAGCATGACGATTCCCTTTATCTGGCGTACGCGGGTCGCGACGCATTCGCGGCACCGGCCGGTGGGCACCCGGGCATGCATACTCAGCGTCAGCAGCGCCTCGTAGATGACGCGCTGCAGGGATGAACAAACAAGGACTGTCATAATGACTACGGACATCAAAGCGCCCGAATTCCCCGAATCCATAACTGAGGGTACGGTAGCCGCCTGGCACAAAGCGCCCGGTGAACCGATTCGACGCGACGAGTTGCTGGTGGAAATCGAGACCGACAAAGTCGTGATCGAAGTGGTGGCTCCGGCAGATGGTGCGGTGTCGGAGGTGATCAAAGCAGAGGGAGATACGGTAGAGAGCGGAGAGCTTATCGGCCGTTTCGAAGCTGGCGCGGTATCGGACCAACCGTCCGAAGCCCAGCACGCGGGCAGCGCTGAAGCTGAGCCGACGTCGGTTGAGGAACCAGGGCAACCTGTCGGGGAGATCAGTGTCAGCCCGGCGGCGAGAAAGCTCGCGGAAGAGCAGGGCGTGGACATCAGCCGGGTCCGCGGAACCGGAAGATCCGGACGCATCACGAAGGATGACGTGGCGCGAGCCGCAGCGGAAGGCGCTGAGCCGGCTCGTGGCCCTGGAATTACAGCGGCATCAGGGCTGTCGATGGAAGCGTCGGACGGAGACGCTGAGGAGATCTTCACCGGAGAGCGCGTGGAGCGCAGGGTGCCGATGACCCGAATGCGCGCAAGTATCGCCCGGCGTCTGGTGGAAGCGCAGCAGAACGCGGCCATGCTCACCACCTTCAACGAGGTGGACATGACCGCAGTTATGGCGCTGCGAGCGAGGTACCAGGAGCCGTTTCAGGCACGACACAACGGGACGCGACTGGGGTTCATGTCGTTCTTCGTTCGTACGTCGGTGGAGGCCTTGAAGCGTTTTCCCGCCGTGAATGCCTCGATAGATGGCAGCGAAATCATCTACCACGGTTACTATGATATCGGGGTGGCGGTCAGCACCGATCGCGGTCTTGTGGTTCCCGTGGTCAGAGACGCCGACGCGCTCGGCCTGGCTCAGATAGAAGATCAGATTAACGACTTCGGCAGCCGGGCAAGAGAAGGCAAGCTGAGCATAGATGACATGTCGGGCGGGACCTTTACCATATCCAACGGGGGAATTTTCGGCTCGCTGCTGTCCACGCCAATCCTGAATCCGCCGCAAACGGGTATTCTCGGTATGCACAAGATTCAGGAACGCCCCGTAGTGGTGGACGGGGAGATTACAGTTCGACCCATGATGTATCTCGCTTTGTCCTATGATCACCGCCTCATCGACGGCCAGGAAGCCGTTCGCTTCCTGGTTGCCATCAAGGATCTCCTGGAAGATCCTGCCCGTATTCTGCTGGAGCTTTAAAAATGAGTGACATGTTCGACGTCATCGTGATCGGCGCAGGCCCTGCGGGCTATCACGCGGCAATCCGCTGCGCCCAACTTGGTATGAAGACCGCGTGCATCGACAAATCCCTGGATGACGACGGCAATGCCGTACTGGGCGGCACCTGCCTCAACTGGGGCTGCATACCTTCAAAAGCGCTGCTGGATGCATCTCACAAATTTGTCGAAGCGAGCGAGCATTTCGCGGAAATCGGCATCAAGACGGGCAAGGTGAGCGTCGATGTGCCAGCCATGATGGCGCGCAAGGATCAGGTGGTGAAAGGCCTCACAGGCGGCGTTTCCTCCCTTTTCCAGGGCAACGGTGTCACCGCGCTGGCAGGCAGCGGAAAGCTTCTGGCGGGGCGTCAGGTGGAGTTCACGCCGCACACGGGAGAGACGCAGGTGCTTAAAGCCGAGCACGTGATTCTCGCGCCAGGCTCCGTGCCCGTGGAGATTCCACCGGCTCCTCTGACCGACGACCTGATCGTCGATTCCACCGGCGCGCTCGAGTTCCAGGAAGTCCCGAAGAAGCTTGGGGTCATTGGTGCGGGGGTCATTGGTTTGGAGTTGGGCAGCGTCTGGAATCGGCTTGGCTCTGAGGTTGTGCTGCTGGAGGCGCTGGAGGAGTTCCTACCCATGGCCGACGAGCGCATTGCGCGTGACAGCTTGAAAATCATGCGTGGTCAGGGTCTCGACATCCGCCTGGGAACCCGAGTTACCGGCGCCGAAGTTATGGGTAAAAAGGTCAAAGTTACGTTTCAGGACAAAGACGGCGAGCAGGTCATCGAGGTAGATAAACTCATCGTTGCGGTGGGTCGCAGGCCTTATACCGAAGGGCTGCTGTCGAGGGACTGCGGCGTCAACCTGGACGAGCGTGGCTTTCTCTATGTCAACGATCTTTGCGCGACCGACGTGCCCAACGTCTACGCCGTGGGCGATGTGGTTCGAGGTCCAATGCTTGCCCATAAAGGGATGGAAGAAGGCATCATGGTTGCGGAGCGTATTGCGGGCCAGAAGCCCCTGGTGAACTACGATGCCGTTCCCTCCGTTATCTATACGCATCCCGAGGTCGCATGGGTGGGCCAGACCGAACAGCAGCTGAAGGCAAGTGGAGAGGCATACAACGTTGGCGCTTTTCCCTTTGCGGCGAGTGGTCGAGCGCTTGCGGCGAACGATACCCAGGGGACGGTAAAAATACTCGCCGATGCGGAAACCGACCGTATACTCGGCGTCCACATTCTTGGACCTCAGGCCTCAGAATTGATCGCGCAGGCGGTGATTGCCATGGAATTCGATGCCAGTGCGGACGATCTGGGCCTCACCATGTTTGCCCATCCCACGCTTTCTGAAGCTTTGCATGAGGCAGCTTTGGGCGTGGCCGGGCACGCGATCCATATGGTCAACCGAAAGAAACGTCAGTAAACCTACAGGAAGAGCATGAACCTACACGAGTATCAGGCCAAAGGGCTGTTCAAAGATTATGGCCTCCCGGTGTCGGAGGGTTACGCGGTAGATACCGCAGATGAAGCGGTGGCTGCAGCCGAGAAAATCGGTGGCAATCGCTGGGTGGTTAAGGTCCAGGTGCATGCCGGCGGCCGCGGCAAAGCCGGAGGCGTGAAGCTGGCGGACACGCTCGATGAAGTGCGCGCCTTCGCGGATCAGTGGATAGGCAAGAACCTGGTGACCTTTCAGACCGACGAGCACGGTCAACCGGTCAGCAAGATCTACGTCGAAAGCTGCACCGATATCGACACGGAACTCTATTTGGGCGCGGTGGTGGACCGGGCGTCGCGACGAGTTGTGTTCATGGCCTCCACAGAGGGCGGCGTCGAAATCGAGAAGGTCGCGGAGGAGACGCCGGATAAGATCCTTCGAGCGGTTATCAATCCCTATGTCGGCGCGCAGCCGTATCAGGGGCGCCAACTGGCCTTTGATCTGGGTTTGAAAGGCAACCAGATAAAGCAATTCACTAACCTTTTCATGGGGTTAGGGCGACTTTTTGAGGAATTGGATTGTGCCTTGCTGGAGATCAATCCGCTGGTTATAACGGCGTCCGGTGACATCCATTGCCTGGATGCCAAGGTGAACATCGATGGCAACGCGCTCTTTCGGCAGCCCAAGCTGTCGGCACTTCGCGATCCCAGTCAGGAAGATGAGCGTGAGGCCGAGGCGGCCGAGTTCAACCTCAACTACGTGGCGCTGGACGGCAGCATCGGCTGCATGGTGAACGGCGCCGGGCTGGCCATGGGTACCATGGATCTGGTGAAGCTGCACGGTGGCAACCCGGCGAACTTCCTGGACGTGGGTGGCGGCGCAACCAAGGAGGCTGTTTCGGAGGCTTTCAAGATCATTCTCTCCGACCAGAACGTCAAAGCGGTACTCATCAACATCTTCGGCGGCATCGTCAGCTGCGCGACTATTGCCGATGGGATTATTGGAGCCGTGGAAGAAGTCGGGGTAAAGGTGCCCGTGGTGGTACGTTTCGAAGGCAACAACGCCGTGAAAGGACGGGAGCGTCTGGCGGAGAGCGGGTTGAACATCATTGCCGCTGAGAGCCTGACTGACGCCGCTGAAAAAGCCGTAGCTGCGGCGGGAGGCCAAGCATGAGCATTCTCATCGACAAGAACACCAAGGTCATCTGTCAGGGGTTCACCGGTTCTCAGGGAACCCTGCACAGCGAGCAGGCGCTGGCCTACGGTACGCGCCTGGTGGGCGGTGTTACTCCGGGTAAGGGCGGAAGTGAGCACCTGGGGCTTCCCGTTTTTGATACGGTTCGGCACGCCGTGGATGTCACGGGCGCGACCGCCACCGTAATCTATGTTCCGGCACCGTTCTGTAAAGATTCCATTCTTGAAGCCGTTGACGCCGGCATCGAGCTGGTCGTCTGCATTACCGAGGGCATTCCGACGCTGGACATGCTGGCCGTCAAGGCGGACCTGGACACCACCGACGTGCGCCTCATAGGTCCCAATTGCCCGGGCGTTATTACCCCAGGTGAGTGCAAGATCGGCATCATGCCCGGGGAAATCCACCTGCCTGGCAAGGTGGGCATCGTGTCCCGCTCCGGGACCCTGACCTATGAAGCGGTTAAGCAGACGACGGACCGTGGCTTTGGTCAGAGTACCTGCGTTGGAATCGGCGGGGATCCCATCCCCGGCAGCCACTTCATCGATATCCTGGCCCTGTTCGAGAAGGACCCGGGCACCGAGGCCATTGTCATGGTCGGAGAGATTGGTGGCACCGCGGAAGAAGAGGCCGCGGAGTTCATCAAGGCTCACGTTTCAAAACCCGTAGTGTCCTACATTGCCGGGGTGACAGCGCCGCCTGGCAAGCGCATGGGTCATGCGGGGGCCATCATCGCCGGAGGCAAAGGCACGGCGGCCGAGAAGTTTGCGACTCTCGAATCCGCAGGCGTGCGCACGGTGCGCAGCCTGGCGGAAATCGGTGACGCGCTTGCCGAGGTGACCGGCTGGGCTTGATTTTTAGGTTTCCGGACCCCATTTAGTGACTGGCCGCGGGAGGGCACCAGCTGTCCCGCGTGTGTCGTTTCCGACCGCAGGGTCCGCAAGGGCCAGCCATCAAACGATGAAACCTGATGCTCAGAGGTTCGTGCACGATGTCTACAGAACAGTCCAAAGAAAAAGTCGACCCGGCCAGCGCTCAAGACTCCGAGACCCTCGGCTTTCAGACGGAAGCGAAGCAGCTTCTGCAGTTGATGATCCACTCTCTGTATTCCAACAGGGAAATTTTCCTTCGGGAGCTGATCTCCAACGCCTCGGACGCCATAGATAAGCTGCGCTTCAAAGCGATAGAACACCCGGAGCTCATCGCTGAAGATGCCGACTACGCGATCACCCTGGGATTCGACGCCGACGCTCGGACTTTGAGCATTACCGATAACGGTATCGGCATGACCCGCCAGGAGGTCATCGACCATCTGGGCACCATCGCAAGGTCAGGCACCGCTGAATTCATCTCGCAGCTCACGGGAGACCAGAAAAAGGATGCGGCGCTGATCGGCCAGTTCGGTGTGGGTTTTTACAGTGCCTTCATCGTTGCTGACGAGGTTGAAGTGTTTTCCCGCGCCGCCGGCGCAGATCGGGGGACGCGATGGTGTTCGTCGGGAGAGGATACCTTCACGGTGGAAGAAGCCGCGGATCTTCCGAGAGGTACGCGGGTAGTTCTGCACCTGAAGCCAGATGCCAGCGAGTTCGCGGACGGCTTGCGGCTGCGCAGCATCATTCGCAAATATTCTGATCACATCGGCGTGCCGGTCCGGCTCCCGGGAGAGGCGCAGCAGGATGCTGACGATCAGACCGACAAAGAGGCCGGTGCGCCCGAACTGGAGGTCGTGAACTCTGCCAAGGCGCTGTGGACGCGTTCCCGGTCGGATATCAGCGACGATGAGTATCGGGCTTTTTACAAACACGTATCCCACGACTTTGAAGATCCGTTGACCTGGAGCCACAATCGCGTTGAGGGCAAGCTGGAATACACCAGCCTGCTGTTCGTTCCAAAACGGGCGCCCTTCGATCTCTGGAACCGGGAGGTGCCTCGCGGGCTGAAGCTCTACGTGCAGCGGGTCTTCATCATGGATGACGCGGAGCAGTTCCTGCCTCTGTACCTGCGTTTTATCAAGGGCGTCGTGGATTCCAGCGATCTGCCACTCAACGTCTCTAGGGAGATTCTGCAGCAGGATGATCGCATCGTCACCATTCGCAACGCGCTTACCAAGCGTGTGCTTTCCATGCTGCAGACCATGGCGGACAAAGCACCGGAGGATTACCAGGAATTCTGGGATGAGTTTGGCGAGGTGCTCAAAGAGGGCGTCGGCGAAGACTTCGGCAACCGGGATGCGCTGCTCAAGCTGCTGCGTGCTTCCTCGACGCGCGATCCGGATGTGCAGAAGCACGTCAGCCTCGATGCTTATCTCGAGCGCATGGTGGAAGGCCAGGACAGCATCTACTATCTCGTCGCGGATTCTCTGGAGAGCGCGAAATCCAGCCCGCTGCTGGAAGTGTTCAGAGACCGGGACGTCGAAGTGCTGCTGCTGTTCGACCGCATCGATGAGTGGCTGATGTCCAGCCTCAGCGAATACGAAGGCAAGGTATTCGTAGACGTAACCCGGGCGGATCTGAAGCTTCCTGGAGAGGAAGACAAAAAGGCAGAAGACGAGGATGATAAAGATCCGCTGACGGAACGAATTGGTGCCGTTCTTGCTGAGTTGGTGGAAAAGGTCCGGCGCAGCAAAAGGCTGAAGGAGTCTCCGGCCTGTCTGGTGCTCGGCGAGTACGATCTCGGCCCGCAGATGCGTCGTATCATGGCAGCTTCCGGTCAGCAGCTACCTGACAGCAAGCCACAGTTCGAGTACAACCCGGAACATCCGCTGATCCAGCGCCTTGAAGCAGAGCAGGATGAAGACCGGTTCAGAGACCTCGTGCTGCTGTTGTTCGACCAGTCGCGGTTGGCGAGCGGCGAGCTGCCCGAGGATGCCGGCGCCTACGTCGATAGATTGAACCGGCTGCTGATAACGCTTCTATCGGACTGACCGCAGGTTTAGCATAGGTCGACCATGGAGGTCGCCATTATTGGTGGAGGTAACTTCGGTACCGCCATCGCCAACATCATCGCCAGCAATGGTTTCGTCACGCATCTTTGGATGCGGGACGAGCAGCAGGTAGCCGACTGCATCAGGCTTCGGGAGAACCGTCGCTACCTGCCGGGTCATCTGCTCAACGAGCGGGTACTTCCTACCTGCGATATGTCGCTGGCCATGGCGCGCAGCGGCATCACTTTCATGTCGGTACCCAGCGCTTCATTCCGGGAAGTTTCCGCTCAGCTGGCGCTTCATACCGCGGCTGATGATATTGTCATCAGCGCCACCAAGGGGATTCAGGCGGAAGGTTTCCAGCTGATGAGTCAGATTCTCGAAGAGCTGGTTCCAACCAACCGCATTGGCGTGCTTTCCGGCCCCAACCTGGCCGAAGAGATTGCTGAGGGTCAATATACGGGCACGGTCATTGCCAGCCACGACCCCACGGTCTGCGAAACCGTGCAGCAGATTCTGCGAAGCGAAACTTTCCGGGTTTACGTCAATGCCGATGTCTACGGAGTGGAACTCGGAGGCGCACTGAAGAACATCTACGCGATCGTCTGTGGTTTGGCAGCCGGTCTTGGCGTCGGCCAGAACACGGTCAGCATGCTGATAACCCGTAGCCTCGCAGAAATGAGCCGACTTGCTGTCTCGTTAGGGGCTAATCCTTTTACTTTCCTTGGCCTCGCCGGGGTAGGAGATCTTCTGGTTACCTGCACCTCGCCCCTCAGCCGAAACTACCAGCTAGGCTATCGAGTGGCCCAGGGCGTTTCTTTGCAGGAAGCCCAGGAAGATCTCAACAAGCTTGCTGAAGGCGTGAATACCCTTCGGGTCGTCAGTGCCAAAGCGCGAGAATTGGAAGTGTACATGCCGCTTTGCAGCGGTCTGGCTCGGGTGCTTTTCGAAGGCGACGATCTGGGTCATGTCGTTAACGAGCTTATGACGGGTGGGCAGCCGGTGGATGTGGAATTTGCACGCCCCGCAAACGTCGAGACGCCGAGCTGACATGGGGGCTTCGCCGCGCATTCGTTTCGGTGTGATTGCCGCCGCGTTCGTGTTTTGGCTGATGGGTGCTTTTGTTCAGGCAGGGGAAGACATAGCCGGCGCTCGCGATCCGGCGGCCATCTCCCGCTACCCGCGGTCGTGGATCGTCGAGTATGCCCTCGAGGAGGACGGGGCTCCCCGGCAGTTCATGGTCAATCGCGTGGATCGGATTCGGCGCGAGCTGCGCGTGCAGGATCTCCGTCGGGTAGATGCGGATCTGGAAGCTGCCACCTACCAGATTGCGGCCGGAACGCGCCTCGAGGATATCGTGGCGCACTACAGGTCCAGCATTGATGGGGAGGTTCTTTTCAGCTGTTCCGGTCGAGATTGCGGACGCAGCAACGATTGGGCCAATCAGGTTTTTCATCAGGCCATCCTCTATGGACCCGATGTCAATCAGCGCTATCTTGCGCTGCAGCGGGGTGATCAGCTGCTGGCGCTCTACATCATCGAACGGGGTAACAAGCGGATCTACGCCCACCTGCGAGTGCTTTCGGTCGTGGATGGCAACGCCTCGTCCTCGGTCGGCATGCTTGCGCGCCTTGGCGAACAGGGTTGGGCGTTGATGCCGGGCCTGGCGCCTTTGCCGGACGGGCAACTGCCGGATGACGCAGCGGGCTTGCTGGTCGGTATTGCCGGTGAGCTCGAGTCGCTGGCAGGGGAAACGCTTTACGTTGTCTGCCATCTGTCCGGCGCGGACCTGGCAGCGACGCTTCTGCGCGCTTCTCAGGAATGCGCGGATCAGGCGGTCACCGTCCTGAACGCGCAGTTCACGACGACGGGTCCCGACCTGCGCGGTTTTGGTGTGGGGCCGCTGGCGCCTCGGCGGTCGACTCCAGGGAGCCGGCTGGAGATCGTGAATCCTGCACACGGTTCATCCCGATGACCGGTCACGCGACCCGTCGGGCGACCCGTCGGGCGACCCATCAGGCGACCCGTCAGGCGACCCCCAATCAGCGCACGTCTTGTTGACCGTCTCGGAAGCCATCAGCAAGCTGGCCACCCGGCTTTCCGCTGCGGGGCTGGTGTTCGGTCACGGCTTCGACAGCGCGTGGGACGAAGCAGTTGCGCTGGTTCTGCATGTTGCAGACCTGCCGGATGACCGGAAGAGCCTGCACATGAGGCTCACCGCCGCCCAGGTGCGGGAAATAGACGCCCTGGCATCGCGGCGCATCGATGAGCGGGTCCCGCTGCCCTATCTGACTGGCGTGGCGGTGTTTGCGGGACATCGTTTCCTGATCGAGCCCGGCGTGGTGATTCCCCGATCCCCCATCGGCCAGCTGGTGAAGCGGCATTTCTCGCCGTGGCTGCAGCGGCCACCCGGCCGTGCAATAGACGTCTGCTGCGGCAGCGGCTGCATAGGCATTGCAATGGCGCTTGAATTTCCCCGGTTGCACGTGGATCTGGTCGATGTCGACCCTCTAGCGGTGGCGGTAGCAGAGAGAAATGTCGATATGCACAACCTCAGAGATCGCGTCCGCGTCATCCGTTCTGATCTTTTTGACGGCATAGATGCTCAGCGTTGGGACCTCATCGTCAGCAACCCGCCCTATGTGGACCATACCGACTTGGGGAGCCTGCCGCCCGAGTATGGGCATGAGCCTGCGTTGGGTCTGGATGGGGGCGGGCTGGGGGTCAGCGTTATTTCGCGTCTGCTTGATGGGCTGCCGGCGCGATTGCTTCCGGGCGGTCTGTTTGTTTGTGAAGTGGGCGCCAGCGCACCTGCGCTCATGCGGCACTATCCGAACCTGCCCTTCATCTGGCTCGACCTGCCAGAGGGTGGTGAGGGTGTCTTCGTGCTCACCGGCGACAGCTTGCAACCCCCCTCAGCTGCCCAGCATTCCACCGAGTCTTCGTCCGAGCCTTGAACCAACCTAGCGCACTTCTCATACTGCGCGCTGCGCGTACGGGGGTCGATAATGGCAGGTAACAGCTTCGGACAGATTTTTACAGTCACCACTTTCGGAGAGAGTCACGGTCCGGCACTTGGCGCCGTGGTCGATGGCTGCCCGCCGGGAATGGCGCTTGATGAGCTGGATCTGCAGCACGACCTGGACCGGCGTCGTCCCGGCCAGTCCCGATATACGACGCAGCGGGACGAGCCCGATAAGGTGCGCATTCTTTCCGGCGTTTTTGAAGGGGTCACGACCGGCACGCCGATTGGTCTGGTCATCGATAACGTAGACCAGAAAAGCAAAGACTACAGCCAGATTAAGGACGTATATCGACCCTCTCATGCGGATTACGCCTACCAGCAGAAGTATGGCATTCGCGATTACCGGGGTGGCGGCCGTTCCTCCGCCAGGGAAACCGCGATGCGGGTTGCCGCGGCTGGCATCGCGCGGAAATACCTTCGGCAGCACTGCGGCCTGCAGGTACGTGGCTTTCTGTCCCGCATCGGAGATATTCACATCGAGCATCGCAGCTGGGCGGCCGTAGACGACAATCCCTTCTTTTGTGCCGATTCTGATCGTGTCGAGGAGATCAAGACCTTTATCGATCAGCTCCGGCGGGATGGTGATTCGATCGGGGCCGAGGTCACCGTCGTCGCCAGTGGTGTCCCGGCGGGCCTGGGAGAGCCCGTATTCGACAAGCTGGACGCCGATCTTGCCCGCGCGCTGATGAGTATTAACGCGGTCAAGGCCGTTGCCTTGGGCGATGGATTCGACGTGGTGAGCCAGAGAGGCTCCGAGCACCGGGATGAGCAGACCGCTGAGGGATTTCTCAGCAATCACGCCGGCGGCGTGCTGGGCGGCATCTCTTCCGGGCAGGATGTCGTGGCAAAGATCGCTCTCAAACCTACCTCCAGCATAACCACGCCGGGGCGATCAGTAGATCTGCAGGGTCGAGAGGTCGAGGTGGTTACCAAAGGGCGACACGACCCTTGCGTTGGCATTCGAGCCGTCCCCATCGCGGAAGCCATGGTTTTGCTGGTGCTGATGGACCACCTGATGCGACACCGCGCTCAGGTACCGACGGGATCGGCATAGGTCTCTAAAACGTCGCGGAACGCTCGCGCCGCGTTCGACAGGGTGCGTCTGGGGTTCGTGACGGAGCCAAGCGAGCGGCGCAAAGCTGGTGCCTCGGTGTCCAGGATCAGCAGCGGCGGCTTGATCATGCTGGATGGGAGAACGCTCCAGCCCAGGCCGATGCTTATCAGCATGGCTATGGTTTCCAGGTAGTTGGTTGCCAGATTAGGGGTTAGCGTTATTCCGGCTGTGGCGAAGGCGTCAACCACGATGCGGCCGGTATACGTGCCCAAGCCCGGCAAAACCGGTGTCGACGCCGCGAGGTCCTGTAAGGTCAGGCAACCTCGAGTTGCCAGTTCGTGATCTCTTGATGCCACGAAGCATAGCGGATCTTCCCACAGCGGCTGATAGTGCAGGTCCGAGTCGCCCAGCGGGTTCAGGGTCACCACGGCGATTTCCGTTTCGGCGCGGCGCACAAGATCGTGGGCTTGTTCAGAGTCCTCAAAGCGGATGTTCAGGTTAACCTCGGGAAAGCGCTGAGTGAAAGCTCGCAGTATCGGAGCCAGGCGGTGCAGACCCACGTGATGGGATGTAGCCAGGCTCAGCACGCCGCTGACGTCGGCG
>JAHEEG010000062.1:18242-19387 GCA_024640825.1 Gammaproteobacteria bacterium | reverse complement strand
TGCCCCTTACGCGCCAGATGCCAGGCATCAATAGTGGCCTGCAATTCGTCGCGACGGGCCAGCAACGCCCGGTTGCGGGGCCCCAGCTCGGCAAGTATGTCGGCGAGCCCCTGCCAGAAAGCGCCCACCTCGACATCGGTTCCAGGCGCGATCTGCTCGGCCACTAACCGGTCCAGCTGCTCTGCAACCTGCAGACCGGCGCGTGAAATACGCTTTGTCGTACTCATGATTCCCCCAGAATCTTACCCGGCGCTATAGGCCGAGCACGACTTTCGCGATGATGTTCTTCTGCACTTCCCGAGAGCCACCAAACACCGAAGCCGCACGGGAGTTCAGGTAGCGGGAGGTAACGGTCTCGGCGTAATCCGGCCCTACCCAGGGCTCGTTGTGCCCATTCAGAGAGATCAGGTTGGCATGGGGCAAGCCGTAATGCTGGATCGCTTCGAGCTTGAGCGTAACAAGATCCTGCTCGATTTCCACCGACGTGTTCTTCGCCAGCGAGGATCCGGGGCCGTGTGATTCGCCGCGCGCCATGCGCGCCAGATTAGACAGCTCCGCGAACTCCAGCGCCCGGGTACGAATCTCCAACTCGCTGATCTTCTTACGAAAGCCGGGATCATCGACAAGCCGACGGCCACCATCGGATTCCTTGTCAGCGATGGTTTTCATTTCCTCCAGGCCGACCTTCAACCGCGGCGTCACACCACCACCCCCGCGCTCGAACTCCAGCAGGTACTTAGCCACCGTCCAACCCTCGTTCTCCGGACCGAGCCGGTTGGATTGAGGCACCCTGACGTCGTCGAAAAACACCTGATTGACCTCATGATCACCGGCCATGGTGATGATCGGCTCGACCTTGATGCCCGGCGTGCTCATCGGAATCAGCAGAAAGGTAATGCCGGCCTGGGGTCTGCCCGTCGAGTCCGTGCGAACCAGACAGAAAATGTGATCGGCAAACTGGGCATGGGTCGTCCAGATCTTTGTGCCGTTGACGATGTAATCATCACCATCCTTGACCGCCGCGGTTTTCAGGCTGGAAAGATCTGAACCTGAACCAGGCTCGGAATAGCCCTGGCACCAGTAGTGCTCGCCGGAGAGCATCTTCGGCAAATAGTGGCTTTTCTGCTCTTCGGTCCCGTATTTGA
>JAHEEG010000062.1:0-18232 GCA_024640825.1 Gammaproteobacteria bacterium | reverse complement strand
CAACACCGGAGCCAGCATCCGCAGCCCCAGGGGAATGAGCCCTGGCGCGCCGGCCTTGGCGCATTCCTCGTTGAAAATGTACTTCTGCGTCGCCGACCAGCCCGTACCGCCATGCTCGACGGGCCACGATGGAACCGCCCAGCCCTTCTCCAGCAGAATCTTCTGCCAGCGCATGGCCAGGGCTTTATCTGCGAATACCGTCGTGGTTTTCTTAGCCGCCTCGCGCATTTCCGGGGTCAGCTTTTCGGCGAGAAACGCCCGCACCTCGCTGCGAAACTCTTCATCTTCAGGGCTGAATGTCAAATCCACGACGACTCCTACTACTACTGATCGTTTGCTATCTGCCTGTTCGGCATGGCAGGCCATATTTGCAGCTAGCACTCCTGTCGTCAACGCACGCGACAGCAGACCCAGGTAGTTGAGGGCCGGGCCCCACCGAGGTCGTGAAAACTGCGTGAAAGAAAATTCCGCGGATCCTGACTCAACGTTGATGGGCACTTTGAAACCATTTAAGTTAAGGAGCGTACGCGCCCGATGAAAGCCTGGGCTTCTCGCGACAAGCCCGCAAACCCTAAGTCCCTGGCAATCTGAAGAAGGGGGAACTGTGAATCCCAACCCTTTAAGGCTGACTCTACTGCTCGGCACTCTTCTAATGGCAGCGTGTTCAGGCAACGGCAACAACAGCGGAAGAGGCACGCTGGAATTCATTCACGCTTCCCAGGACGCACCCGCCGTGAACCTTCTGGTCAACGGCGTCGAACTGATTTCCGGCGTCCCCTACAAAGGCGTCGAAACCGTCAGCCTTGCCACTGGCAACCGCACGGTAACGGTGGAAGGCATTGTGCCGGGGGGCAACGTAACCGTAATCCCTGCAGCAGGCGATCCCGCGCCAAACATCGCGATGACGAAGAACGCCCGCATCACATTCATCGCCGCCGGTGACGTCGCCAACATCGCGCCGCTGGTTCTGACTGAGCCACCGCAGACATTAGAGGCCGCAGACGTGCGCCTGCGGGTGATACATGCCGCTTCGACGGTCGGTCAGGTGAATGTGCACATCACCGCCCCTGGCGATCCTCTGGGCGCGCCTACCGATACATTCTCTTTCGGCGACCTGCTAACTCAGGATGCTCTGGTTGTGCCCGCCGGTGACTACCAGATCAGAGTGGCGCCTTCCGCAGATCCTGCCAACGTGGTTTACGACTCCGGGGTTATTGCTTTGGCTGGCGGAGCTGACCTGGTCGTAGCTGCCGTCGTGAACACAGGCGCTGGGGACGCGCCGGTTTCCCTGCTTGCATCAACGGGGTCGGCCACGCTGGAGTTCCTGGACGTAGACACACCGAGCAACGTCCGGGCTATCCACGCCTCCCCGGATGCCCCCGACGTCGACATCATTGCCAACAATGACTTCGCCGACCCTGCCGTGGAGGATCTGGCATACGGTACGGCCACCCCGGACTATCTAACCCCGCCCCCTGGACCGATCAATCTGAAAGTGGTTCCTGCCAACGCCGCAGCACCCGTCGTCATCGACGCTGATCTGACTGTCACTCAAGGAGACTCGTACAGTGTTTACGCAGTGGGCTTTCTGGGCGACAACAGCATTCAAGCGTTGACCTTGATTGAGGATATTCGACGCGTCGCTACCGAGGCCCGCCTGCGTCTGGTTCACGCATCACCGGCCGCCGGACCGGTAGACATCTACGTCGTTGGCGCAGGCGAGGGTGCAGATCTGGTCGGCGTCGATCCCGCGTTTTCCGATGTCACCTTCCTGAATGACACCGGCTATGTCTCCCTGGCACCCGCCGACTACGACGTTGTGGTAACGCAGACCGACAGCAAGCTTCCCGCCATTGGCCCGATAACGCTCACACTCGAAGCCAATGGAATTTACACCGCCGCGGCGCGCGACCAGGCCGAAGGCGGCGTGCCCCTGGGGCTGATTCTGCTCGACGACCTGGCACCCTGATCGCCCCTGGCGTCGGTAACGGCAAAAAAACGCCGGTCCGTGGCAATGCCACAGCCGGCGTTTCTCTCCCTAGCCGGGGCGACACGCGCCGCCCTTGCAATTCCTGTCAGCGAACTACCACAGCTTCCTGATTCCACGGCGTCAGTGGCCGGCTGTCGTCCTTGAACGCCTCCGGAAGCTCCTCCACCATGTGCCAGGTAGCAGCCAGCCTGCCGAAACCAACGAAGAATGCCACGTGCATGCCCAGTTCGACAATCTGCGCCTCAGTGAAGTGCTCGCGCAAATCGTCGTACACGGCGTCATCTATGCGCAGATGGTCCGTTGCCATCAGCTCGCCAAATTTCAGAGCCGCCTTCTCCGCATCGGAAAGATTGTCCGCCTCGGCCGGCTTCTCCAGCGAGCAAACCAGATCCTCCGTAACGCCATCGTTGACCGCATCCGTATAGCGGATCGCCATGCAGCTCCGGCACTGGTTGAAGAAAGCCACGCGCAGGCGCACCAGCTCGATTAGGCGATCCGGAAGCGTGCGCTGGGTCTTCAACGCGCCCGCGAAACCCATCATGCCTTTCGCCAGCTCCGGCCTGTAAGCAAAGAAACGCATCAGCCCCTGCTCCAGCTCCGTAAGGTTTTCCGGCTTGATGATCTCCCGGAGATCTTCCGGCCATTGTTCCGGTTCAAGTTTTTTGAGTCTGCTCATGGATTGAGCCTCCAGTTTGGGACGGTTGAATGGGCTTCCGCGCTCAGGGCTCTGTTTGCCACATTGCAGCTAAGAGAACAAGCCCTCTGCCTGCACATCGCCAAGCGATTCCTGGAAAACGTGTATCAGGGTATCGACCTCCGCGTCGCCATGTGCGGCCGACAGAAACGCCCGCTGCGTTCCCGGCACCAGAACGCCCCGGTTCAAGGCGTGCAGATAGAAGGCCTTCTCGGCGTTGACGTTTTCGTTAGTGACATCGCGCATGCTGTCCAGCTGGTCACGCTGAAAAAACATGTGGAACATGCTGCCGACGTTTTTCATCTGCGCTGGAATCTGCCGTTCTTCGCAATAGCCGTTAATGGCGCTGGCCAGTCGGTCACCCGAGGCGTTAAGCCGGGTGTAGATCTCCGGATGCGCTTTCAGATGCTCCACCGCGGCGCTCCCCGCCTCCATCGTCAGCGGGTTGCCGGAAAAAGTACCGCCGGAGAACACACCGTTTCTGGCGGCAAGTCCGGTGAAAACCTCCATGACCTCGGCGCTACCGGTAATGGCACCCACGGGCAGGCCCCCGCCCAGCACCTTGCCGTAAGTAGCGAGGTCAGGCTTCACGTCGAAGTAATCCTGAGCGCCACCGTAGGCAACACGGAAACCGGTGATGACCTCATCGATGCCAAAGAGCACGCCGCTGTCCCGGCAAACCTCGCGCAGCTCGCTGAGAAACTCCCCAGCACCCGGCTGCGGATTGGAACTCTGCACCCCTTCCACAAACACCATGGCCAGCTCGCCCGCGTGCTTTCTGATGAGATCAAACGCCGACGGATTGCGGTAAGGCAGCAGCATCACCGTATCTTCTATAGCACGGGGAATGCCGTGCCCCATGGGCAGCTTGCGCGGCTCGTCCCGCGGGCTGGTTGGGTCTGTTATCCACATGCCGTAATCGTGGGCGCCGTGGTAGAAACCGTCGAACAGGGCGATCTTGTCCTTTCCTGAAAACCCACGGGCCGCCCGGAACGCGTACATGGTGGCTTCAGAACCGGTGTTGCAGAACACCACCCGCTCGGCGCAGGGGCTGGCCTCATGCAACAGCGTCGCCAGCTTGAGCTGAGCAGTGGTATGAATACCGAACATCCATCCCAGCTCGGCTCGGTCCTTTATGGCTTTTTCGATCTCAGGATGACGGTGCCCCAGCATGTGCAGACCAAAGCCAACCGACGTATCAATGTAACTGTTGCCATCGGCATCGAATACGTAGGCGCCTTCACCACGGTGAATGAAGATCGGGTGCGGCATCTCGAGGTTGGCCGCCAGGCCTGAGTTGAGAATCTCGGAGCGATCCTCGGCAATCTCCTGAGAGAGCGGCGTCTTATCCTTCAACTGTTGCCGGGCTTCGGCGGTGGTCGTCATTGGCCGGTGAGCTTCGCAACTACCGGTGCGAAAGCTTCGAGGTTGTCTTCACCGACGGTGAAGTAGGAAATGCCGTGCTGCTCGCGCCGCCGATGCAACTCCTCGCATATGCTGTCAACGCCGCCAAACAGGGCATGAGGATGCCGCAGCATGTCCTCTTCCGAACAGCCGAACATCTGGGCAAAGGTCTGTACCACCGGCCGGGCATCATCCACCACCACGGTGAAGTAGGCGCCGATCTCTATTTCCAGCTCGTCAAAGCGCTCCCCCGCCCCCTCACGGATCCAGCCGAGCTTCTTGACTGTTTCCGACTCGGTTGACAGTTGCACCCCATCGGGACCAATGGCTCCGGCTCGGTTGTTGAAGTTGAGGCTGACAATGTCCGCCTCCTGCCCGGCAAGGCGCAGAATCCGCGGGCTGCCGCCGCCGATCATGATAGGCGGCTTGGAGATGGGTTTAGGCAGCCCTTCGAATTCCTGCCAGTTGATGGTGCCGTTGCGGACGTTGACCTGACCGTCGCCGCGGAACGCCTTGATACCTTCGATAACGTCCGCGAGGCGATCAATACGCACCCGAGGCTCATCGAAGGGGATGTTTACCGCTTCGTACTCGCTCTTGATCCAGCCGGCACCGAGGCCGAATTCCAGCCGACCGCCGGAAAGCATATCGATGGTCATGGCAGATTTCGTCAGCACCACCGGATTGTGATAGTCGATGCAGAAAACCCGACAGCCGATTTTTATGCTGCTGGTAACCGCCGCCGCATAAGCCATGGCCGGAATGGCGGCCAGGTTCTGCACCGGGTGATTAGCCGCTTCCAGCGCCTTGCCCGGCCCGAGCAGGTGATCTGCCAGGTGGAACGCGGAGTAGCCAAGCTCTTCTGCCTTGCGTACGCGATCTGCCCATTGCTGCCCAGAGTCGGCATTGAAGGACTGAACGCCAAACCGGAAAGGATTTGCCATAACTTATTCCACCCTGTCGACGCAGTACTTGATCCCCCGCCGCAGCAGCTCGTAGTACTCGGGTTTCTCCCAGCTGCCTCGCTCAATCTGCGGGTAGTAGGCAACCACCGGCCGCATGTCGTAGTGTCCGCGGCAGTGACCCAGGTTCAGATAGAGAACCTCGCCCGACCCTACTTTGTTGATGTAGTAAAGGGGTCGCGGTTCGTCGTCGTGCCACGCGGACTCGAGGAAGCCTTCGGCGTTGCCGTTGAAGTGCGTGTGCAGCAGCACGTGCAGGTCACCGTGAATTCGCGACAGATACAGCTCGTCATCCGTCTCGAACTCGCTTACCCCCTTCACAAGCTCGTGCTCCGGGTCGGTGATATGCACGTGGAACGGCATGATGGGCGGATGAGCGATAAACTGGGTGCCCAGCGTCTCCATTAGAATCGGCGCGGTCTCGGGCGCGTCCACGCCTTTGTCCGTAAATTCCAGGATGGAGTTGGTACCGTGGAGGCCGATCCAGCGTTTACCGGACATCACGTACTCGCGCAGCGCGATTTGCTCGTGTTCAGACGGCACCAGATTGCAGGTGTAGCTGATGAGAAAATCGCTCGCCGCAATGGCCTCCAGATCGTGATAATCGGTAGCCACCTTGGTGCGTACATTCGGATGCTCAGCCAGCAGTTTGAGCAGTTCTACCCGCGCGTAGTCGATGTCGTGGAACTGTCCGGCAGCCACCATGTAGACGTCGATAATTCGTTCTTCAGCCATAACTCCCCCTAATGGGCACCCCACCACAGAGGGCAGAGCGCGCACCGTAAAAACCCAGCGTCCCCTTCACAAAGCCGCTGCCCTCGCGCCAAACACGCGCAGGTAGCAACAGCATGCGACGGGCGTGGTCCGTGAGCCGCGCCCGTCGCCGCGCTGATCAGAACTGGATGCGCTTGGTGAAGCCCCCATCGATCACCACGTTGGCGCCGGTGGTGAAAGCACCAAGAGGGCTTGCCAGCAGGGCAATCTGAGCGGCAACTTCCTCTGCACTACCCATGCGGCCAACGGGGATTTCAGCCACGGTCGCCTCGTAGAAGGGCGTCATGTGCTGCTTGATGTTATCCCAGGCACCGCCTTCGATCATGATGGGACCGGGAGAGATAGCATTCACCCGGATGCCTTTGGAACCCACTTCCTGAGCCAGGGCGCCGGAGTAGTTGAGCAGAGCGGCCTTCATCGCGTTGTACGCGCTGGGGCCGATGAACTTCTCCAACGCGGCCGTAGAAGAGATCATGACGATGCTGGCGTTGCTGGACTTCTCCAGAAACGGCATAGCGGCTTCCACGCAGCGCACCGCGCCAAGGATGTCGCCTTCGAAGCTGGCTCTCCAGCCCTGCTCGCCAGGCGCGTTGCCGCCGCTGACATTCGACACCAGGCAATCGATTCCGCCCAGTTCGTTACCCGCCGCGGTGATCCAGCCTTTAAGCGCGTCGCCATCCATCACGTCAACGGAGGCGCCGATGGCCTTGACGCCTTTGCTGGCAAGCGAGGTTACGGCCGCGTCTATCTCGGCCTGATTGCGGGCGCAGATGGCCACGTTGCAGCCTTCCGATGCCAGCGCTTCGGCAATTGCACGGCCTATGCCCTTGGAGCCCCCAGTAATCACCGCGTTGTTGCCTTTGAGTTGTAGATCCATGTGGTCGTCCTCTCTCTCGTATTATGGCGCTCGTCACAGAGCCCCTGTTTTCCGTTTCAACAGTGCGTCTTTACGGCTTTTCAAGTACTTCTTCTGGTTCAGCAGCTAATTCAGCGGCCCGAAACGAGGGCGCGGCGGCTGCTGAGCCCCCTCCACCGATACCATTACCTTACCCCCCTCGACCTTCACCGGAAAGGTCTGAATGGGCTGCGTCGCCGGCGCCGCCAGACAGCGACCGTCACGAATGTCGAATCGGGCGCTGTGCAGCGGGCAGATGACCTCGTGGCCGCGCAGCCGCCCGCCATCCAGCGCCTGACGCGCGTGGCTGCAGCGGTTGGCCATGGCATAGAACTGACCCTCCACCCGGCAAAGCAGAACATCCACATCGTCGACTTTGCACGCCATCATCTTGCCGTCGTCGAGCGCGGCAATGGAGATTACCGGCTTCACGCTTACTCGGTCCAGCGGATCGGCTGTCGGAACATGTAGTCATCCAGCGTCTTGTGGAAATGCCGGATGCGCAGCTCCTGATCGCCGATCCACAGCCCCCGATAGCCGGCGCTGTTCATGCCGCGCTGAATCATGGGCAGATTGGAGGCATCCTGATCGAGCACCTCGCCGATGGACTCGTCGCCGTGCTTGAACTGCCGATGGGGCGGCCGCTCCGGCCACTCCCCTCCCTTGGGAATCAGAGAATAGTTCTGCAGATCCCAGTACATCTTATTCGGATCCGACTCGTGCGGACGCTGGCGGAAGATCATCACGCTGTTGCAGTGAATGTTCATGGTGATGTTCGGGAAGATCATGTAGTGATAATCGTCGGTAAGCTGATCGTCGTTGAGCTCCGAGAAGTCGAACCCCATGGCTTCGCCGTTCTGGCGCAGGTGCTTTTGTATGTCACGACGCACGTCGAGGCCGGTTCCCGCATAGGAATCCGGATCCAGATCATAGCTGCGCATGAAGTTCTTCAGCTCCTCCGTGATGATGGTGCCGTCCTTGAGATGGGTGCTGACACAGCCAAACGGAATCAGATAGCGGTTGTGACGCTCGTAGCAGTCGATCTGTACGTCCATGTCTTCGAGCATGCCCATCAGCTGGGGATGCGTTCCTGCCACGTGGTAGGTCTCGTTGAAGGCATCGACGGAGGCTTTCCAGTTGCAGTCCCATTCAACCGTCACATCGTTTACCAACGCCATGCGCTCGAAATGATACGGGTCCAGGTGCGCGGGAATCATGCCCAGAAATTCCTGGAGAGGCTCGACATCCGGGTTCAGGCTGAACCACACCCAGCCGCCCCAACTGGCGCAAGGCAACTTCTTGATGGACAGCTTGTCGCACGGCGCACCCTGAGGGAAAGTCTCGAGATCCGGCACGTTTACGAGCTCGCCCCGCAGGTTGTACTCCCACAGGTGATAAGAGCAGCGGAAGGTTTCCGTATGCCCGCCCTGACCGTAGGCCACCTGATTGCCGCGATGTGAGCAGACGTTGTAGAAGGCGTTGTACTCGCCCTTTTCGTCTTTGGTCAATACCACGCTCTCGTTACCGATCTCCGTGACCACGTAGTCGCCGGGGTTACGGAGGTCTCCCTCCCAGGCGCCCATGAGCCAGACTTTAGTCCAAACGCGATCCCACTCCCTCTTCATGAACTCGCTGGAGGTGTAGCGCTCACCGGGGATGAAATCGTGACCCAGATCCGGGTCAGGCTCCTTGTGCGCAGGAGTCCTGGTGCTCTGCAGATCTGCAAAGCGCTCAATTTTTCGGTATACGGTCATTGTGCCCTCCTGCTGGATATCCGACGGAACCGGCAGCATAGGTAGGGCAAAATAGTCAGTCAAGACGGTTTTTTTTGCGATGCCCGGAAAGCATAATCCGCTACCCGGCTCGGACCGCAGTTGCTCACGCAACCCCGGAGCCCGGGAAGTAACCGTAACCGCAGGAAGGCCCCATGAATGATATCAATCGCCAGTTTCTGCTGGCCGCCCGCCCGTCAGGAATGGTCAAGGAGTCCGATTTCGAGTATCGGGCGTCTCCCGTGCCGGAGATCGGCGATGGCGAGGTACTGATCAGAACCAGCCATATCTCACTGGACCCTTCCATGCGGGGACAGATGGAGAACCGGGCTGACTACGTGGCCCCGCTGCAGATTGGCGACGTCATGCGCGCCGGTTGCGTCGGCACCATCGTGGCTTCGAGAAACCCGGACTTTCCGGAGGGCATTCAGGTGGGTGGCACGTTCGGCATGCAGGATTACTGCGTCTCCGACGGCCGGAACGTGCCCTTCCGGGTGTTTGACGCCGACATCGACCCGACGACCGCACTGGGCGTTCTCGGCGGCACAGGCATGACCGCCTACTTCGGGTTGCTGGAAATCGGCGAGCCGAAGCCCGGAGACACCGTTGTCATCAGCGGCGCCGCGGGTGCAACGGGGAGCGTGGCCGGGCAGATCGCCAAGATTCACGGCTGCACGGTCATCGGCATGGCTGGCAGCGACGAGAAATGTGCCTGGCTCACCGACGAGCTGGGCTTCGACGCGAGCATCAACTACAAGACTCAGGATATAGGCGCGGAGCTGGACCGTCTGTGCCCGAACGGCATCAACATTTACTTCGATAACGTCGGCGGCGAGATACTCGACCTCTGCCTGGAGCGCATTGCCATGAACGCCAGGGTAGTGATCTGCGGCGGTATCTCCCGGTACAACGCAACCGGCCCAATTCCCGGGCCAAAGAATTATTTCAACCTGGTCTTCCGCCGGGCGCGGATGGAAGGTTTCATCGTGCTGGACTACGCGGACCGCTTCCCTGAAGCCTCCGCCGTGATGCAGCGCTGGATCGACGAGGGCAAGCTGAAGCAGCAAGCCACGGTCATCGACGGATTCAGGGAACTTCCAAAGGCCCTCATCCGTCTGTTCGAGGGCTACAACACCGGCAAATTGATGGTCAAGACCAGCTGAACCTTCGCCCAGAGGTGCCGTTCGTTAACCCTTCGTCTTTTGGTCGCCCAGTTCCCGTTTCACACGCCGGCTTCGGCAAACTCACTGACGTAGCGCGCTGTGGCAACTACCCGCTGCAAAGATCCGCCGGTCAGTTCAAGCGCCATGAAAGCATCGGTAGCGCCGTATTCATTGGCAATGTGGGTGGGACGGAAGCCGAATCGAGCATAGTAACCCGGGTCACCCAGCAGGAAGAGGGCGTCAACAGCGTCGCTATGACCTTCGCCAGGATCTTGGCGAGCAGCCTGCTCGATAAGAGACCACATGAGTTTCGAACCGATGCCCAGCCCCTGCATTTCCGGCAGCACTGCCAGAGGGGCAATGCCGAGACAGCTCAGTTCCACGGGGGGCAGGCCGCGACCAGGATCAAGCGACAACGGCGTAGCCAGCACGTATCCGACCAGCCGATCTGTCTGCGCTACTGTCCCCAGCCGCGCATGACCGCGTTCATGAATCAGCGCCACCAGGCGGTGTTCTTCAGATTCTGCCCCGAACGCCTTCTCGACAAGCTGCAGAACCTCTGGCAGATCCGCAGCAGTTTCCGTACGCAGTTTCAGGGTGCCCGGAGAGGCATCCGCGAGTTCGATTCGCTCACTCACGCTGTCCAGCGCTCACCCAAAGGATCGCGTTTCGTAGAAGCTGCTGGAACTCCGGGCAGGCGTAGGCCACCGGATCGTCGCCACACTGCAGATATACGATGCGGCTCTTGCCGTAGGTTTTGGCCCAGCCAATGAGATTGCTGCCCGGTTCATGCTCCCAGCCTTCGTTGCTGAACATCTGCTGCTCGCACACCACTTTGGCCGCGGAGTAGAAATTGTCTCGTGTGAATTCGTAGTCGCTGACGAGCAGCGGCTCTACCGAGTCGTCGAACACCTCGTAGAGATAAAGTTCGTCGGTGATTTGGAAGCTTTCGGGAAGACCCTGCGTGACCGGGTGATCCTTAACCACGCTGACGTTATGCGTGACGCCGTGGTGGTACCCGGAATCCTGCCGCGGCTGACCACGCAGCTCGCCCGGAACGTAAAGGAAGCGGCCGCCGAGGATCTCCGCATACTCGTCCCAGGCGGGCCAGCCAGCAATGGCGTGATGCAGAAACACGAAACCGTATCCCGACTCCAGCAACGCCAGAAAGCGCTGTTTGAAGGTTTCATCCGGGGCCAGAAAGTCGGGCGCCCGGTCAGGTTGAAAGCTTATGCCGGGCATGTCATAGCACACGAAGGCATCGAAACGCCGGGCTTGCTCGACGCTGAACAAAGCCTGCGCCGCTGGCTGCTCCACGTGGGTCCAGTCCACGCCCTTCATATCATCGAACACCTGAAAAAAGGGTTCCCGCTCGAACGGATGGCCCTTGGTAACCAGCAGGATGCTCGCGGCCCTATCTGACATAACGGCTTGCCCCCCTCAAAGACACCGACTTAACATGTCTGAAGATACCATACGGAATCGTCCATCAGGCAACCATACCCATGGGACCATCTGCGGAACACTCCGAAAAAACCTGGCAGCAGACCAAGAGCGAAAATACCCGTACGGCCGTACTCGAGGCGGCGGTAGACTGCTTCTACGAGCTGGGTTACGCCAATACCACGACGGAGAAGATATCCCGCAGGGCAGGCGTATCCCGGGGCGCTATGCTGCATCACTTCCCGACGCGCTTCGACCTCATCAAGGCCGCCGTCGAACACCTCAACGAGCAGCGCCTGGCTACCTTTGCCGAGGAAGAGTCGCGCATTCATCTGGGGGCGGATAACAGCCGTATCGAAGAAGGCATCGACGCCTATTGGCGACAGTTGAACACGCCTGTATTCGTCGTTTTCCACGAGCTGAAAGTAGCCGCAAGAACAGACAAAGAGCTGGAGAAAGTACTCACACCCGTGCTCAAAGACTTCGACCAGGCCTGGTACGAGGCGGTCACCCAGATCTTTCCCGATCTGGCGCTTTCCGAGGCTTTTGCGCGAACCAACTATCTCACCCAGTACCTGCTGGAGGGCATGGCGGCAGCCAAAATGATCGACGGCCCCAAGGTACCTGAGAAGAAGATGCTGGCCTGGTTGAAACGCGAACTGAGGCGCAGCTATCAGGACGTGCTGGGCACCGTAAAACGACCCGACGCGTCCACCGGAGGCTGAAAAATGACCGAGAGGCTACTGCAGGAGCAAAGTCTGGCAGATCCCGATGTGCAGGAACGTCCCATCCCGTACTACCACGCGCTGCACGAACAACCCATCTACTTCGACAAGCGGCTGGGGTTTTACATCTGCGCGAAGTACAGACCGATGCGGGAAATACTGCGCAATACCGATGTTTTTTCCAGCGTGGACAGCCAGACGGTCGATGGGCTGCGGCCGCCACCGCCCGAGGTGCTGAAGCTACGCAAATCCATGCACCCTACCGTCAACACGCTGGTGACCAACGACCCGCCATCGCATACCCGAATTCGCGCCATGGTGAACGAACCGTTCAGGCCCCGAAGCATCGAGCGCCTGCGTGGTCAGATCCGCGATATCGTCAATGAGACCATCGACGCATTCATCGACGATGGCAAGTGCGAGGCGGTATCCCAGCTGGCTATCCCTATACCTATCAAGGTCATTGCGGACATGCTGGGCATACCCCGCACCATGGCCGCCAGCATCAAAGCCTGGTCCGACGCATCGGTTGAACCGCTGGGCATGATGGTCAGCGACGAACGGCTGATCGAGTGCGTGGGCCTTATCAAGGAGTTCCAGGACTACATCACGGCAGAACTGGAAGCACGGAAATCGGACCCGCGGGAGGATCTGTTAACCCACCTGGTAGAAGCCCGCGACGAAGGCGGAGCGGCTTTCACCATGGCCGAGATGCTGTCCCTTACCCAGCAATTTCTGGTGGCAGGCAACGAAACCACCACCAACGGAATCGCTGCCGGCATGCAGCTGCTGATCGACAATCCCGAACAGCAGGCCATTCTGCGCGGCGAGCATGACGAAAATCGTACCCGCGTATTTGCCAACGAAGTATTACGTCTGGAGTCTCCGGCTGCCGGGCTGTTCAGAGTCGTCAAGCAGGACACTGAACTGGAGGGCGTAAAAATCCCCGCGGGTGCCCGCATCATGCTGCGCTTCGCCGCTGCCAATCGCGATCCTGACAAGTACGACCATCCGGACGCCCTGGATGTCACGCGCCACAACGCGGGCACCCACCTCGGCTTTGGCGCAGGCATTCACCACTGCATAGGCGCCAACCTGGCCCGGGAAGAACTGGTGCACACCTTCGACATACTGCTATCCAGGGCGGAGAATTTCGCCTACCAGGAGGGGCGGAACGACTTCACGCATCATCCTTCGCTCATACTGCGGGGGTTGAAGCACCTTTACGTGACGTTCGATAAGCGCTCATAGAGGATTCCGCGCCAACCTGCTGCTGTAAAAGGTTTTTCGGCCCTAGCTCCGGCGCTCCGCGCTCGTGGCGCTGCGAGGACTTGCTGCTTTGAAGGGTTTTACGGACCTCGCTGCGGCGCTCCGCGCTGCCCTCGATCAGCAAAGTTGCCCCGCTAGGCGGGTCAATTTGCGTCACTCGGCTTCGCTCAAACGGTCCGTAAAACCCTTCAAAGCAGCAAGTCTTCGAGGGTCCCAGGTAATACGGTGGGCACTGATTTCAGCATTCCAGCCTACTGGGGTAGCACTCGAGCCGGGGGGAGACAGGGCGTTTGCGGGCTGTGTCGTGACGCCGAGGTAAGCGGATTGACCCGGACAACCGACGTCAGTGGGGTGGCCGGGGTAACTCCGGTTGCCGAGGGCAGCGCAGAGCGCCGTCACGCAGTCCGCAAACGCCCTGTCTCCCCCCGGCCCAAGAACTACTCCCAGTAAGGCGCCTTGAGCTTGCGCTTGTTGATCTTCCCCATCGTATTTCGCCCCAGGTCATCGACATAGTCGACAGACCGCGGGCACTTGTAATGGGACAGGCGCTCACGGCACCAGTCGATCACCTCTCGCGGTTCAGGCGGGTTCTCCGCATCCCGGGGAATAACGAGCGCTTTCAGCTCTTCCCCCATCTCCGCATGAGGGATACCGATGCAGGCGATATCCAGAACGCCCGGGTGATGGATGAGCACCTGTTCCGCTTCCGCGGGATAAATATTTGCACCGCCGGAAACGATCATGTCGCTGAACCGGTCGGTGATATAGACGTAGCCATCCTCATCCATGTAGGCAATCTCGCCCAGGGTGAAGACGCCCGGCGCGATGTGCGCCTCCGCCGTTTTCTCCGGCGCGTTGTGGTAAACCACGCCCCGACCCGTGGTATCCCGGAAAAACAGCCGGCCCTCGGTCTTAGGTGGCAGCGGCTGGTTGTCGTCATCCAGAATCATGGCCTCAAACGGCTCAATCGCCTTGCCCACCGAGCCCGGGTGCTCCAGCCACTCCTCTGAGGTGATCATGCAGGTGGTTCCCACTTCGCTGGCGCCGTACGCGTCGACGAAAACCGGGCCCCACCACTCGATCATGGCCCGCTTGACGTCCACCGGACACTTGGCGCCGGTGTGGCTGATGCGCTGCAGCGAGCTGACGTTGTACTGGCTGCGGACGGCGTCGGGCAGAGCCAGAAGGCGCACGAAGTGGGTGGGAACCATGACCGAATTGCCGATCTGGTACTCGTCGATGGCGCGCAAGGTCTTCTCCGCGTCGAACTTACCGAGAATTACCGAAGATACGCCTGCAGCAAGCAGCCGGGCACCGGACAGCGGGCCCGTGTGATACATCGGACCCACCACCAGATGCCTGCCGAATTCAGCCATAGGCGAGAGCTTCATGTTCTCGATGTGCTCTGCAACGGTGTCGCCGCCGGCGAACATGGTAGGCGGCAGAGGGGTTCCCTTGGGTCGCCCGGTGGTGCCCGACGTGTAGAGCAGGTTGGGCCGCGGCGGCATATCTGCAGGCGGCTCCCCGGGTATGCTGGCGGCGAGCCACGCATCCCATGGGGTGAGATCCGCGCCGGGACTGACGTTCCAGCCAACGACGCTGTGCACCTCCGACTCAGCGGCAGCCATCACGCCCCGCTCCGCGGTGGCGCCGTCTACGAACAGCACCCTGGCCCCAGAGTCCTCGAGAATGTAGGCCACCTCGTCCGCGGTGAGATGAAAATTCACTGGGACGACGGACGCGCCTGCCAGCAGACCGCCCAGATTGGCCATCGCCGTTTCTATGGCGTTCTCGGCAAACACGGCAACCCGATGATCCGGCCCCAGATCAAGGCTGAGAAGCCCGTTGGCCACTCGATTGAGCGTCTCATCCACCTCGGCCCAGCCCATGGCTCTGGCTTCATCTCGAATTGCGACTTCTTCCGGACGTTCCTGTGCAAGCTTCGCTGCAAATGTGGTCACCTATTTTCCCCCTAAACCGTCGGTTTCGTTATAAAGTACGCGACCTGGGTATTTCAAGCGAATCGAATAGCCCGCCCGGTCAAGGCCGGGGGCAAAACCGCTTTGGCGAAAATTCGAGAATTTTCGATAGACACAAGCTCGGTTGACATAAGTTTTGACATAAGTAAAGAGGGGGACTGACCTTGAGCAAGCAGATATCTGATGAGGTGTTGCTGGACATACATCGCCGCATGGTGCGCATCCGCATCTTTGAAGAAACCGCGGGGAAGCTGGCAGAAGACGGCAAAATTCCTGGCGCGCTGCACCTGTACGTCGGAGAAGAGGCCGTAGCCTGCGGCGTTATGGTACATCTTTCCAATAAGGACTGGATCACCAGCACCCACCGGGGTCACGGGCACCTGATCGCCAAAGGCGGCGAGTTTGATCGCATGTTCGCCGAACTCTTCGGCCGCAGCACCGGCTACTGCAAGGGCAAAGGCGGCAGTATGCACGTCTCCAACCTGGATCTGGGCATGCTCGGCGCCAATGGCATCGTTGGCGGCGGCCCGCCAATTGCCGTCGGCGCAGGATTTTCGAACAAATTCCGCAAAACAAAAAACGTCTCGATCAGCTTCTTCGGCGACGGCGCCAGCAATGAAGGCGCTTTCCACGAGGCTGCGAACATGGCCGCGCTATACAAGCTGCCGGTGATCTTTGTCTGCGAGAACAATGGCTACGGCGAGTACACGCCGCAGGCCAACCATCAGGCCATCGTCGACGTCGCCGATCGTGCCTCCGGTTACGGCATGCCCGGCGTCATCGTCGACGGCATGGACGCGGTAGCCGTCTACGAAGCCGCCGGGGAAGCCATCGAACGCGCGAGAAATGGCGAGGGACCGACTCTGCTCGAGTGCAAAACCTACCGCTACTACGACCACGTGGGCGTGCGCGGCATGGGCATGACTTATCGTACCGATGAAGAAGTCGAGTACTGGAAGGGACGGGATCCGATCGACATGATGGAAGCGCGTCTGGCGGAACAGGGAATTCTCTCCAAAAAAGATGCCGAAGCGATACATGAAGAGGTGACGAAGCAGGTGCAGGCAGGCGTCGAATTCGCCGAGTCGAGCCCCATGCCTACCCCCGAATCGCTGTTAGAAGACGTTTACGCGTAAAGCAATACCGCCGGAGATAAAGAACATGGCAGAAGCACTGGAAAAACCGAGAACTCTACCCTACGTCAGCGCCATCAACGAGGCTGTCAGGGAAGTTCTGAATGAATACGACAACTCCTTCGTCGTAGGCGAAGACGTGGCCGGCGCCGGCGGCGTCTATGGCTACTATCACGGCCTGCTTGACGAGTTTGGCCCGGAACGCATGTACGACACACCCATTTCCGAAGAGGGCATCATCGGCCTGGGTGTCGGGGCAGCTGCGACCGGCTGCCGGCCCATCGTCGACTTGATGTTCATGGACTTCATGGGCGAATGCATGGACGAAATCGCCAATCAGCTGGCCAAGATGCGCTATATGTTCGGCGGCCGAGCCACCCTGCCGGTGACCATGCTGACCATGGGCGGCGCCGGTGCAAGCCTGGCAGCACAGCACTCCCAGAGCCTGGAAGCCTGGATCTGCCACCTTCCCGGTCTGAAGGTAGTGATGCCGACTACGCCGTACGATGCCAAAGGCCTGATCATCTCTGCCGCCAGAGACGACAATCCGGTGATCGTCTGCCTCAACAAGATGTCGCTGGCCATTCAGGGCGAAGTCCCGGAGGGTTCCTACAGTATCCCGCTGGGCGAAGCCAACGTCGTGCGGCAGGGCAGCAACTTCACCATCGTGGCCTTGGGTCGGATGCTGCACGAGGCCCTGAAAGCCGCGGAGCAGCTCAAGGAGTTCGGCATCGATACCGAAGTGATAGACCCCCGAACCCTGCAGCCCTTCGACACGGCAACCGTTGTAAATTCGGTGCGGAAAACCCACCGGCTGCTGATTGTCCATGAAGCGGTGCGGTTCGGCGGGTTTGGCGGTGAAATCGCGGCACAGATCCAGGAACAGGCATTCGACTATCTGGATGCACCGGTCGGCCGCGTGGGCGCGCCTTTCTCGCCGGTACCCTTCAGTCCCGCGCTGGAAGCGATCTACGTGCCAAGCGCCGATAGCATCGTCGCCGAAGCCAGGAAGCTGCTGGGGCTGTAACCCAGACTGAATGGGCACCATCGGGATCATTGCGAATCCTGCCTCGGGCAAGGACGTGCGACGCCTGGTCGCGCGCGCGTCAGTGTTCGACAATCAGGAAAAGCGCGCCATCGTACGTCGGGCGCTGCTGGGCGTTGCCGCCGCGAGCGAGTCCAGCATCGCCTACATGGACGACCCGCACGGGATCGTCCACCTGGCCCTCGAAGATACCGGCGGCAACCTGGACAGCAAGGCGGTTACTGCCACCCGTACCGGCAGCGTGATGGACACGGTCAGCGCCGCGCGTTCCCTGCAGGAGATTCCCTGTGAGGTAGTCATCACTCTGGGCGGAGACGGGACCAACCGGGCGGTAGCCCAAGGCTGGCAGGACATCCCGCTGATACCCATCTCGACCGGCACCAACAACGTGTTCCCCATCTTCGTGGAGGCAACCATCGCCGGCGCGGCAGCGGGGCTGATCGCGTCAGGTGCCGTGCCGTTCGCCGAGGTGGCGCAACAGCAGAAGCTGATACGCATCAGCATAGAAGATGAAAAAGCGGATATCGCGCTCATCGACGCAGTCCTGACCAGCGAGCGGTTTGTCGGTTCACGGGCGCTGCTTTCCCCAGAGTTGCTCCGGATGGCCCTGCTGACCCGGGCAGACCCGGCGGCCGTGGGCATGACGGCCATTGGGGGCCTGCTGTCGCCAATGAGCGCCAGCGCGGAATCCGGCATGCTGGTTGAGATGGGCGAGTCGGGCAGCGAGCTGCGCGTGCCCATTGCGCCCGGCTACTACCAGAGCGTCAGGGTTGCGAACCAGCGATCCGTGTCCTTTGCTGAAGAAATCATTGTGGAAGGTCCCGGCGTGCTGGCTTTTGACGGCGAGCGGGAGCGATCGCTGAAACCCGGCCAGAAGGCTTACCTGAGCATCGACCGGTCCGGCCCCTGGGTGGTGGACGTAGAGAAGACGATGCATGTTGCAGCTGAAAAAGGGTCCTTCAGACGCTAGCATGGCGCGTCTGG
>JAHEEG010000212.1 GCA_024640825.1 Gammaproteobacteria bacterium | reverse complement strand
CAACAGTCCCTCCAGATCTTCGACCAGGCGCAGATGCCTGGCGGCGTCCTTGAGAGCCATCCAGTCAAGGTTCACCGCGCCCGGTATGTGCCCGGCGCGGCGGGATCCTGATCTCATGCCAAGGAACTCCTCGCGGGAGCGCACGTCCCAGATCAGTTGGTCCGGGTCGTCAATGGACTGGAGCACATCGTCGATTTCCGCTACGGGCGACAGGTCCAGGTGCAGGACCACGGGCTTTTGGACGACGCTGTCGGCGTTGCCTGAAACCAGTGGCAGGCCAGCTGCGTGCCAGGCGTGGATGCCGCCGTTCAGATAGGACCAGTTTGCATGGCCGATGATGTCCAGAGTCCAGATGAATCGGCCCGCCCAGCCGCCGCCCTCGTCATCGTAGACCACCATGTGGCGCCCAGCCTGGTAGCCGATTGCCGAGAAGAGGCTTTCCAGTTGGGCCTGGTCGGGCAACCGGCCTACCGCTGGAGGAGTTCCCGCAACCAGATCGGCAGGCGTAACCAGCAGGGCGCCGGGCAGATGCGCCTGTTCATAAGCGGCTGGATCAGCGACGTGAATCAGCAGAAGTTCTTCTCTGGCGGACTTGGCCAGGTCTTCGGGTTCAACCAGTCTGGGCAGCGCTGGGGGCACGTTACGCTCTCTAAAGCCGCTGTGAAGCAGGTATAGTAGCCGACTGGGCAGGCACTTTTCGCCCTCCCTCTGCACCCGGTTCGCCGGACGGATCATGTTTGCCGACTCTTGTAAGGAGGGACGATTGCCATCGAATCTGGTTTGGATGGATCTCGAGATGACGGGCCTGGACCCGGAAAAAGAACGTATCATTGAGATGGCCACGATCATCACAGACAGCGAGCTGAACATTCTGGCGGAAGGCCCGGTGCTCGCGGTGCATCAGCCCGATTCGCTGCTCGAAGCCATGGATGACTGGAATCAGAAACATCACAGCGCCTCGGGTCTGCTGGAGCGGGTACGAGCGAGCCGGATCTCAGAGCGGGAAGCCGAAGCGACGACCCTGGCGTTTCTGGAACAGCATTTGGCAAAGAAGCAGGCGCCCCTTTGTGGCAACACCATCTGGCAGGACCGCCGCTTCCTCAGCCGTTACATGCCAGAGTTGGAGGAGTATCTGCACTATCGGATGATCGACGTCAGCAGCATCAAGGAGCTGATACATCGATGGCGGCCGGATCTGGTTGGCGGCTTCTCGAAGAAGAATGAGCACACGGCGCTGGCAGATATCAATGAGTCCATCGAGGAGTTGCGCTACTACCGTAAGCACTTTATTCGCAGTGAAGCCCCCAGGACCTGAACCGTTCTTTCACGACGCAGTTCCGGAATCACGCCGTCCCTTCAGACGTTCGATTGCCCATTCAAGGTGCTCCCGCACCAGCGCCGATGCTTCATCGAGCCGGCGCTCAAGCGCCGCCAGCACCTCGGGGCAGGGCGAGCTGTTGCCCAGCGCGACCGCGAGATTGCGCTGCCACTGCTGGAAACTGATGCGGCGAATAGCTGATCCTTGGGTCCGCTCCAGAAATTCGGCTTCCGTCCAGCGAAACAGATCGAGCAGCCGCGCCTGGTCAAGCCCGTGACGGGGGGTGAAGTCAGCCTCCGGCGTATTCGCGGCCTCTCGATTCCAGGGGCAGTAGAGCTGGCAGTCGTCGCAGCCGAATATGCGGTTTCCCATCGGTGCTCGCAGGGCCTTGGGGATGCTGCCCCGATGTTCGATGGTCAGATAAGAAATACAGCGTCGCGCATCGAGCTGATTGGGGGCCACTATGGCCTGGGTTGGGCAAACCGTCATGCAGGCGCGGCAATTGCCGCACGCATTGTCGGCGGTCGTTTCGTCCGCCGGGAGTGGCAGATTGGTATAGATCTCGCCGAGGAAAAACCAGGAGCCGGCTTCGCGGTTGAGCAAAAGCGTGTGTTTGCCGATCCACCCCAGGCCCGCCTTTTCTGCCAGGGCTTTTTCCAGCACAGGCGCGGAATCGGTAAACGCGCGGTAACGCCCTTCGACGTTGACGGCAGCGTCGTCGATGCGTCTGGCCAGCAGAGCAAGACGTCGACGCACCACCTTGTGATAGTCACGACCCAGGGCGTAACGCGAGACGTAGCCTTTGTCAGGGTTTTTTAAAACCGCGATGGGGTCGTCGGCTGGCGGCCGGTAGTTCATCCGGGCAACGATGATCCGGCAGGTATCCGCTTCCAGCAGCGCGGGGTCCAGGCGTTTATCGACGTTCTGGGCCATGTACGACATTTCGCCGTGGCGACCAGCGGCCAGCCACTCCGTCAATTTCGACCGATACGCGGACAGATCGGTATCCGTGACAGCAACCTGCTGGAAGCCCAGTTCCCGACCCCATTTCTTGATCTGTCCCGTCAGGGATTCGAGGTTCAAGATTCGGCGTTCCAATGTCCTTGCATCTCATCAGTATAATGGTCACCTCAATTGCGGTCGCAAAAGGCGCCATTCCGAACCTTTTGCACGAAATGCGGGAGCGCAGCTCTGATCCAACTTTATACAGCGTCCCAGTGCCGGGAGCTCGATAGGCTGGCCATCGAGGACTACGGTATGCCTGGGTTTACGCTCATGATGCGGGCGGGTCAGGCGGCGTTTCGGCAGCTGATGCAGCGCTGGCCCGATGTCCGCCGTGTTGCCGTGTTTTGTGGCAAGGGTAACAACGCGGGTGACGGTTACATTGTTGCCGGGCTCGCCCGGGAAACCGGCCTCGCGGTCTCGCTCATCCAGCTGGGCGATGCTTCCGATCTCCGAGGGGACGCGGCGCGCGCTCGCGACTGGGCGCTGGAGCGCGACGTGGTCATCTGGCAGGGCCCCCTGCAGCATAGGGCCGACGTCACCGTTGACGCCGACGTTATCGTCGACGCTTTGCTCGGCACTGGGCTCAAGGGTCCAGTGCGTCAGCCCTACGCTGAGATGATCGACAGCATCAACGCGGCCTCGACGCCCGTCCTGGCCCTGGATATACCCTCGGGGGTCGATGCGGATACGGGTGGGGTGCTGGGCACCGCGGTGATGGCCGATCTCACGATCACCTTTATCGGCCGCAAGATTGGCCTGCACACTGGCGACGGCTTGGAATGTCGGGGCGAGCTGGCTTACGCCGATCTCGGTGTTCCTTCAGCGGTCTTTCGTCGCATCATCGGCTGTCCGTTGTTGTCCTTTCCCGAGCTGGAGGAACCCTACCGGCTGCCTTCCCGCGGCACGAACGTTTACAAGCAGGCACTTGGCCACATCGCCGTAGTAGGTGGCGATACGAACATGGGCGGCGCGCCCATCATGGCTGCAGAGGCGGCGCTTCGAGTCGGTGCGGGCATGGTTACCCTGGTTACTCGCGGCGCGCATCGTCCAGCGGTGCTGGCTCGCCGGCCCGAGATCATGGTGGCAGATGCTGATGACGTCGAACAGCGTCAGACCGCTCTCCAGCGGGCCAGCTGTCTGGTGGTTGGACCAGGGCTGGGCACCGGCAGCTGGGGAGAGAAGCTGCTGCGGGAAGCTCTGGCACAGAGTAAGCCCACGGTGCTTGACGCGGACGGCTTGAATCTTTTTGCGGCGCAGGGTCTGACGGCCACGGGGCCCCTCATTGTCACGCCGCACACCGGGGAAGCAGCGAGGCTGCTTTCCCAGGACGGCGCCCGGGTTCAGGCAGACCGACCGGCTGCCGTGCTCCAGCTGGCGACCCGAGTGGGCGGCGTGGCGGTTCTCAAGGGTGCGGGGACGGTTATTGCCTCTCAGGCTCAGGCGGTCCGGAACCCGGGTTCGACATATGCCTCGGTCGGCAGTCCGGCCCTGCTCGGAATTTGCGCGCACGGAAACCCGGGCATGGCCTCAGCGGGTATGGGAGACGTGCTCAGTGGGGTGATCGCTGGTTGTCTCTGTCAGGGTCTGGGGCCCGCGGCGGCGGCGGTGATGGGCACTTGTCTGCACAGCTATGCGGGTGACCTGGCGGCGGCCGAGTTCGGGCGGCGCAGCCTCCTCGCTACGGATCTGCTGCCGCGGCTGATTTCGGCCCTTGTTGACTTGGAGCGAGCGGGAAGATGACCGGGTCCAGCCAGATTTCCGGCAAGATATTTTCTTGTTTCCTTGACACCGAAGCAGCGACGGTCGAATTCGGACGGCGCCTGGTGCAAGAGCTGCCGACAGATGCCCTGGTGTTTCTGCACGGTAATTTAGGCGCTGGAAAGACCACCCTTGTGCGCGGCATACTTCGCGGGTTGGGGTACGCGGGTGCTGTAAAAAGCCCGACGTACACGCTTCTGGAACCTTACGAGCTGCGCTCGCGGCAGGTATATCACTTTGATTTTTATCGCATCGTTGACAGTCAGGAACTGGAGTTCATAGGCATTGACGAATTGATGAGCAGTGATGCACTCAAGCTCGTGGAGTGGCCGGAGCGGGCGGCGGACCGGCTGCCCGAAGCCGATGTGGAGATACACCTGCACCAAGAGGGTGAGGGTAGACGCCTTGAATTGGTCAATAACCGCTAGCCTGGTTCTGCTTCTGGGTGGCTGGTCCGTTGCTGACGGTCGGTCCCCTGGCCGTCAGCTCGAAGACGTTCGCGTGCATGAGTCACCCGATCACTCGCGGGTGGTCTTCGACACAACAGCAGCCGTGGACTATCAGCTTTTCACCCTCAGCAACCCTGATCGGGTGGTCATCGACCTGGTCGACACCTCGCTGCGGCCAGGGTTCGATCTCAGCACGTTACCGCCGGGCCGTCTCCGAGTGAAAGGCCTGCGTGCGTCGGCTCGGCCTTCCGGTTACCGGGTGGTGCTGGACGTCGCGACGCCCGTCCGTCTCAAGGGGTTTGCTCTCAAACCCCAGCCGCCCCATGGCCACCGACTGGTGGTGGATCTGTTCTCTGCCGCGCCGGCCGCCGACGGTTCCAGCGGCGGGCCGCCGGCCGCGGTGCCTCGAGACGAAAAGCGGTCCATCGTCATTGCCATCGACGCCGGACATGGCGGCAAGGATCCCGGCGCAGTCGGGCCGAACGGGGTGCGCGAGAAGAACGTGGTGCTCAGCATTGCCCGCAAGCTGGCGGCCAAGCTCAACGGGGTGCGCGGTTACCGGACGGTGCTGATTCGTGATGGCGACTACTACGTGCCGTTGCGAGACCGAAACGTCAAGGCCAGGAATCTGGGCGCGGATCTCTTCGTTTCGATACACGCCGATGCATTCAAAAGGCAGGAAGTGGCGGGTGCGTCCGTGTTTACGCTGTCAGACCGGGGT
>JAHEEG010000211.1 GCA_024640825.1 Gammaproteobacteria bacterium | reverse complement strand
CTCGGCGCATGGCGCGCCAGGCATCCGACCAGAGTCGTTGGGGTTCGATGAACAGGGCTTCGAAGTTGCTGCCGATGCTCACCGTGATGTGCAGCTCGCCACCGCGGAAACGCAGTGGGCCGCGCAGGGTGGTCACCAGAGCTTCTGCCGAGCGTGTGGTGTCGGCTTCGGTGAAGTCCGGCAGCGCGACGATGAAGCAGGCGGCATCGTAGAAGCCGAGCAGGGCCGTAGCTGGAATCGCGCTGCTGATGTGCTCGCCGATGGCGGCCAGAAGATCGGTTTTGCTCACCGGATCCAGACTGTTGTAGAGATGAGCAGCATGATCGATTTGCACCACCAGCAACCCCAGAGGCCTGCCCTTGACCCGATTCAGGGTTTGAAAGAATTCTTCGTAGCGGGGCAGCCGGGTGATGGGTTCGTTGCGTTCGAGCTCCGCAAATCGGGCTCTGAAACGCCGCGCGTTAACGCATGTCTTCAACGCGTGAAGTACCTCGTCGTCCGTCTGGTCCGTGGGGATCAGGGACGCCGGCAAGCCGTCGGTATTTGGCAAAGAATCCGACTCAGCCCCTGGGTGCAGCAGGGCCAGCGCCGTGCCTTGCGCCGACAAGTCACGTATCACTTCCGCGTCGTCGCTGACGATGACATCGGCCGCTGGGTTCATGGAACCCAGCAGCTTTTTCAGCACCGCCAAGTCGTCACACAGCCAGCATGTCCAGCCAGCTTTTGCCGCCAGCAGGGTCAAACGCTCGTTGAGAGAGACATTGCCGATGTAGCCACAGAGATTCATAAGCTCGAGTCCAGAGTACGAAGGAAATACAGCGCTTACAGAAAAGTGTAGACCCTCTGGCGCCAGCTGGCCGGTTGCACCCTAACGGGATTCGAGAGTTACGTGGCGGTGATCGATCACAATTTTCGCGATGGATTCCAGGGACGGCAGGTAGGCGCTTTGCAAGGCAGATTCACCGTTGATCGACGCCAGCGTCAGTCGCTTCTGGCGATTCAGAATGTGGCTAACCGGGGCGAGGATGGCCGGCAGTGCGGCGTGATCAGGCTCGACCAGGAAAGTCAGGCGTCGACCCTGATTTTCGACGACGAGCGCCAGCCTTCCGCAATGGAAGGATAGATAGTTACCCGGTCGTCGTTGTGGCAGTTCTTCCCAGGACAAGCCCAGCCCGCAGGGTGCTACCGGATCCAGGGCGTTGACCCAAAAAGATTCCGGAGCATCTTCAATGCGCCGGAGCTGCGGCATGGCGGAAGGGAGCACGAACTGAGGCCCGGAAAGGCCATGGAAAAACAGACCGGCCAGCACCTCGCCGGAAAGCTCCATCGTGCGCAGAGACCGGAAGAGCGCGCGCCAGCTGAAACCGTCACCTTCCCGGTTCGCCAGCTCGCGGCAGATGAAACCATAGCGATCCAACAACAGGCGGGCTTTGTCCTTCGCATCTTCCAGGTCGGCGATCGGGTCATCCTCTCGCGGGGGTGCGGATGTGAGCATCCAGTTCCCGGCCCAGCCGAGACTGGCGCGAGCGCCCGGATACCTTGGGGCGCGGCTGGCAACCCCGCCTCTGGCCCGTCGTGACCGGCCGGACCTCGCCACGCCGGACCTCGGTAGGCCGGGCCTCACCAAGCCGCCGAGTTTATAGTTTCCAGCGTGACCCTGGCGCAGAGGCGCCAGAGAATCGGCACTGAGCAAGCTGTTCCAGACGTCTTCCCACCACAGCTCGTTGAACCTGGACAGACCTTCATCCTGGCAGTCGGCCAGCTGCAAAAAACCGTAGCGGGCCCTCGGATCGGCGAACAGGCCGGCAACGTTCGATTCTGCGTCCGCGCTGCACAGCAGCGCCAGATCTTCCGGATAACCCAGGCGGATCTGTTCTCTGCCGCAGCCCTGCCAGCCAATCCCCAATCGGGTGGTGAGCGCTTCGAGATCATCCGTCTGGAAGTCGCGCACGCGGCTTGCCAGCAGGTCCTGTAGCCAGACATTCACCGGTGCGCGATAGCCGAGCAGAGGCTCCACAGCGGATGCCAGAGCTTCCTCGCCACCGAGCGTGCCGAAGCTCTGCCAGCAGGCCAGGAAGCCTGGGAGATCGGTGACGGGTCTCGCTTGGAAGTCCGGTCTCTGCAGCGCCCGCTGCAGCCGCAGCAGCGACTCGAAGGTGCCACGATCGCAGTAGCAGATGACATCTTCGCCTGCCATCAGCGTGCCGCTGACCAGACTGTCGGCGTTCAGCAGATCTTCCGGCAGATGGGGCAGAATCTGGCGAATCTCGGCTTCGGTCAGGGGGCCGTAGTACGACAGCACATCCAGGGCCAGCTGTTCGGTGTCGCGGGGATCTTCCACGTTTGGAACGGTTCCGGGGATCTCGGCACCGGCGATGAGCCCGGACTGCGTCAGGCCGAAGAGCAGCTCTCGGTGCGCGTACCAGGCGCGCCCCCCCAGGCGGAGCTTGACCAGATGGGGATGCTCGAAGCCGGGCGTGATCTCTGCTGCCGGCGTGAGGACCCGCTCTTTGATCCAGTCCATCCAGTCTTCGGCCGTCTCCGGCTGATAGCCGGGAGCCGTGCGTTGACGCTTCGCCAGATAGGCGGTCACAGTGTCCGGGTGGATCTCAGGGCGCAACCCGGGCTGGTCCAGCGTGCTGCGGATCAGATCATCGTCCAGCGCGCTGCGGCCGCTATCACCGGCACGCTCGGGTGTATCGTCCGCGTACATGTAGCGGGTAATCTGATCGAACGTGACGTTGGCGGCGAAGGGGCTGGGATGCGGGAGGTTGACCGTCGAGACCGCGGTCTCGCCATCTTCCAAAGCCGCCAGGCATCGGCGCAGCGCGGGCAGGTCGAACTCGTCCTGCAGGCAAGTTCGCCAGGTCTCCAGCAGCACCGGGAAGTCGGTGTGGGTTTTCATCGTAGACATGAGTTTCTTCGACTGCAGCCGGCTCATCCACAGCGGCAGGCGCTGGTTGAAGCGTTGTCGTGTCAGCAGCAGTGCCCGGCCCGCAGATTCGCGGAAACGAGCGCCAAAGAATCCTGAGGATTCCAGCGTTTGTCTGAGCAGCGGTTCCAGGTTGGCGCCGTTGACGAGCGTCAGCACCCGGTCCGGGTCCAGCGGCACCCGGGTTGTGATGACGATGGCGTTGTCGTCGGCGTGGATCTCCGCAGGTGCGTCGGGCGCGGAATTCCGTCGTCCAAGGCTGTTTTCGGTGCCTTTTTCAGAAAGCTCTTTTCCCGTCAGGGTGCCGGCCAGCGCTGCGGCCAGGGCCAGCGCCCAGGGTCGGTTGACCTTTCCGCCCCACAGGCTGTGGATCACCAGTTGCTGCACGTCGGCCGGCCCCCGATAACCGCCAGGCCCAGTGCGCACCTGCTCGACCAGCAGGTGGCTACGATGGGGCAGGGGGGCTCGGGTCTCGTCCCGCTGGCGCTGAAGATATTCGACAAGCTCTGCCGCCGCGCAGGGATCAAACCCACGCTGCGCCAGTTCGGCGGATAGTGCGGCCGCGCTTTCGGCAGGCTTTGCGGAGGCGAATACTTCTTCAGCCCGCTGGAGAAACCGGCCAATGCGTTCTGAAAAGTGGACGCTGCGGTTCTGAGATTCCGAACGCCAGAACGGCGGCATCGTGGCCGCCGCTGACGAGGGTTTCACCAGCACGTCGTTGTGGGTAATGCGGTTGATCTGCCAGTTCTGAGTTCCCAGGGTGAACACCTGGCCGAGGGTGGCTTCCCAGACGAATTCTTCATCCAGCTCGCCTATGACCGCGCCCGTATCCGCGTGGCGAAGCTGAAAGTAGCCCCGGTCCGGTATGACACCGCCGGCGTTGTACATGGCCAGAACAGCGCCTCGCTGCGCATTGATAACGCCGTTTATGCGGTCGTAGCTGATACGCGGCTTCAGCTCCCGGACCCGGGACCCGGAGTAGCGACCGGCCAGCATCTCCACCACCAGCTCCAGCTGATCACGGGGCAGGGTCTCATAGGGACCGCTACGCCTGAGCAACTCGAAGATGTCCTCAACGTGCCAGGGTTCGCTTGCCGTCATGGAAACGAGTAACTGCGCCAGCACGTCCAGCGGGTTGCGCATCGGTGTCAGGGGCTCGATGTCGCGTTCCGTCACGGCCTCTGCCAAGGCGGCGGCGCTGACGAAATCCTGCGCGTGAGTGGGGAAAAGCGAGCCGTGGCTGACTTCTCCTACCCCATGCCCGGCGCGGCCGATCCGCTGCAGGGTCGCCGCGATGGAAGGCGGCGACTGAACCAGCACGACCTCGTCGAGATTGCCGATGTCGATACCCATTTCTAGAGAGCTGGTGGCGACGATGGCTTTCAGCTGTCCCGATTTCAGCCGCTGCTCCACGGCCAGTCGGATATCCCGAGCCAGCGAGCCGTGGTGGGCGTAGGCCAGGGGGGCTGGATGTTCCTCGTTTATTTTCAGGGTCAGCTTTTCCGCCAGACGACGGCTGTTGGCGAAGATCAGGGTGGCGCGGTTGGTGGCTATGTGCTCGCGGAAGCGCTCGGCAAGCGGTTCCCAGATCTTAATCCCCCGCTCTGCCGCCGATTTGGCCGCCGATGGAAAACATACGCGCAGATCGATTGCCTTTGAACCCGCGGCCTCGATGATTCGCATGGGGCGAGGGGCACCGTTAGCGTCGCGGCCGGCCACGTAGCGGGCGATTTCCACCAGCGGCCGTACCGTGGCAGACAGCGCGATGCGTTGAAATTCTCCGGCGATGCTGGCCAGGCGCTCCAGCGCCGTGAGCAGAAGGGTACCCCGGCGGTTGTCCACCAGGGCATGTATCTCGTCGAGCACCACCGTCGTGACATCAGCCAGCGCCAGCCGACCCCGGGCTGAGGTCAAGAGCAGCATCAGGCTTTCCGGTGTGGTGATCAGGATCTCCGGTGGCCGGCGCAACATGCGCTGGCGGTCGCTTTGGGGCGTATCACCGGAGCGCGTCTGGACCCGGATCGCGGGCATGCCACCGCGCTCTACCAGAGCTTCCAGTGGCGTCAGCAGATTTCGCTGGATGTCGTTATTCAGGGCTTTGAGCGGCGAGACGTATAGCACACGGGTGGCGCCGGTTTGCCAGCGTCCGGCTGCGAACGCGTTTAGCGACCAGAGAAAAGCGGTGAGGGTCTTGCCGCTGCCGGTTGGGGCCGTCACCAGGACGTGCTGACCAGAAGCGATGACGGGCCAGCTGGCCCGCTGGGCGGCCGTTGGGGAGTTGAAGGTCTCGTGAAACCATTGACGAACCGGCATTTCAAACGCAGCCAGC
>JAHEEG010000008.1:26325-58626 GCA_024640825.1 Gammaproteobacteria bacterium | reverse complement strand
GGCGCAGAAGCTGGACGCTTTCTGTGACAACATCATCAGCTGCCGGGTAGTTGTGGATTCTCCGCACAGGCATCATCACAAGGGTAATCTCTACCGTCTGAGGTTGAGTCTCAAAGTTCCCGATAAAGAAATCATCGTTACCCGGGATCCGGCTGACAATCACGCGCACGAGGATATTTACGTATCCATCCGCGACGCTTTCGATGCGCTGCGTCGTCAGCTCCAGGCGTATGTCCGGGTGCGTCGGGGGCATGTCAAACCCCATGAACCCTCCCACATGGCGACTGTGGGCAGGCTGATTCCAGATGAGGATTACGGGTTCCTCACGACGCCGGAAGGCGAGGAAGTTTACTTCAGCCGAGATGTCGTGGTGGACGCTGAGTTCGACAGCCTTTCGCCAGGCATAGCCGTCCACTACGTCACCCAACAGGGTGGTGAGGGCGTTCGGGCAAAGCGGGTGTCTTTGATAAAACGCGAACCGGAATCCGGCTGATCGCCGATTGAGAAACGTTCATCATGACGCTGACCGTTCAGACGTTTGCGGTTTCAAGGGTGAGCATGGGAGGGGCATCCGATTTTGTTCAAGGCCATCTTCGGATTGATCCTGAAGCGCTCGGCAGCCGGCTTCGAAATCTGGAGCCGCGCATCGAAGATGCTCGGTTGCATCTCGCGCATCCGGGTGATGCTACGCGGCTGCTGTGCTGCAAGGACGTCGTGCAGCCCCGTTTCAAACTCGACGCCAAAGCGCCCGGCGGCGGTCATCTCGGCGTCCTGGATGGGGTCGCGGTGGTTACCTGCGGACCGATCGTCGGTTTTCAGGAAGGTATCATCGACATGTCCGGTCCCGGTGCGGACTATACGCCGTTTTCTCGATTGCACCTGGTGGTTCTGGAACTGCAGGTTAAGCCGGGTACACGGCCCCATGACCACGAAGCCATAGTCCGGGCGGCCGGCCTCGAGGCCGCCGCGTATCTCGGTGAGGTCTGTGCGGAAGCCGCGCCGACGGAGACGCAGGAGGTCCTCTGGAACGAGGTTGCCGTGGACGAGCGCCTGCCGCGGATCGCCTACGTCTGCATGGTGCTGACACAGGGTCTGCTTCACGATACCTATCTGCTCGGTGAGAACGCGTCAGGAACAATCCCTCGGGTGCTGGACCCGAGGATCGTTCTGGATAATGGCGTGGTCTCTGGAAACTGCGTGAGCGCCTGCGACAAAAACACCACTTACCATCACCAGAACAACCCTATCATCCGCCTGCTCCTCGATGGGCACGGCAAGCGCTGGAATTTTGTCGGCCTGGTTATGACTAACGTGCCCACGCGCCTGGCAGAGAAGCAGCGCTCTGCCGAAATTGCCGTATCGCTCACCCGGGAACTGGGTGCCCGAGCGGTCGTGGTCAGCAAGGAAGGGTTCGGCAATCCCGATGCTGACCTCATGATGCTGCTGCGGGGCCTTGAACTGGGCGGGGTTAAGGCGGTGGCGCTCAGCGACGAGTTTGCGGGTGCGGACGGCGGCTCCCAATCCCTGGCCGATTCCACGTCGCATGCCAATGCCATTGTTTCCACGGGGAATGCTAATCAACGCGTCCGTCTGCCGCCAATGGCCACCACTATCGGTCCGCTGGCGGATGCCGAAAGGCTGGCTGGCGGTTACGCCGGGAACCTGGGGAGCGATGGCTCCATGGAGGTTGAACTTCAGGCCATCATGGGTGCAACCAACCAGCTTGGTTTTTCCAACCTGAGCTGCAGAGAGGTGTGACCATGTCCAGTCCCAAGCCGAAGCCGAAGCTGAGGGCGGTGCACTACCTCAACCAGTTTTTTGCCGGTCAGGGTGGAGAGGAGCAGGGCGGGCTCGAGCCGCTGTGGCTGGAAGGCGCTGCAGGGCCCGGGCGGTTGCTGGAGAGTGTGGCGCCCGGGCTAGAGATCGTCGGAACCCTCGTGGCCGGGGATAACTACATGGCAGAAGATCTGGAGTCGGCGGTGAGCCGGGCCCTCCAGGTGGTGACGCAACACGTTGATGAATCTGCGATCGATCTCTTCATCGCCGGTCCGGCGTTCAATGCCGGCCGGTACGGCATTGCCTGTGCGGCGCTCTGTCAGGCGCTCGGGAACCGCTACGGCTGGCCAGCCGTAACGGCCATGTACCCGGAGAATCCAGCGGTGGACGGGTACCGCCGAGAGGTGGTCATGGTCCGTACCACCAGTGATGTAATGGGCATGAGAGAAGCCGTCGCGGGCGTGGCGGCTATTCTGGACAAACTCGTGGCAGGGGAGAATCTGCTGCCTGCCCGGGACGGCATCATCCCTCGGGGTTTGCGGCAGAATTACTTTGCTGCTGCATCTGGGGCCGAGCGCGCCATTGAAATGCTGCTGTGCAAGCTGCGGGGTGAAGCCTTTGCTAACGAGTACCCCATGCCCAGCTTCGATCGCGTCCCACCCGCGCCGCCGATCGCCGATGCGTCTCGAGCCACGGTAGCATTGATTACGTCCGGCGGTATCGTTCCCTCGGGCAACCCGGACCGCATCGAGTCCGCCAGTGCGAGCGGTTGGGGTCAGTACTCTATCGAAGGTCTCGAAGCGCTCAACGCGACCACGCATCGGAGCGTGCACGGTGGTTACGATCCCACGTACGCTAATGAAGATCCGAATCGCGTGCTGCCTCTGGATATGGCAAGAGTTCTGGAACAGGAAGGGCGCATCGGCCGGCTGTTTCCCCGCTATTTTGCCACCGTGGGTAATGGCACGTCGGTAGAGCAGGCACGCCGTTTCGGCACTGAGATTGCCGCTTTGCTCGTGAACGAAGGCGTGCAGGCCGTCATCTTCACGTCGACGTGAGGCACCTGTACTCGTTGCGGTGCAACGATGGTGAAGGAACTGGAGCGGGCCGGCCTGCCCACGGCCCATATTTGCTCGATCATCACCATCTCGAAAACGGTTGGCGCAAACCGCATCGTCCCCAGCGTGGCCATCCCGCACCCGCTCGGAGATCCTGGTAAAACCCTGACCGAAGAGCGGGCAATCCGACGCCGGCTGCTGGAACAGGCGTTGTCCGCGCTTGAAACGGAGATTTCCGATCAGACAGTGTTCGATGGGCCATGAGCGTCTTTGCTGAGAATCAGCCGGTGAGAATCGGTCGCTGTGAATCAGTCGCTGTGAATCAGTCGCTGTGAATCAGTCGCTGTGAATCAGTCGCCGCGTATTTCCCGCATGATGGTGCAGATCTGCTCGATGAGGGCATCCTCCACTTCCAGCTCTTTGAATGCCATTTCCCGAGCCCAGACTTCCGCGGGGATTTCGTCTTTCAGTTCAAATATGTGATAACTCTTGAGGCCAAGGGCGATGCCTCCCAGAGCGCCGGCGTAGCTGGGGTCTCCGTCCTTGAAGGTGGTGGCCATGATTCTTAGATTGCCGGGCTCATTCAGGCCGAAGACGAGCACGAGCTGGTCTGGCCCGCAGCGTTCTGCCAGGGCTTTGATCTGTTCCTGCTCCGCAAGACCTGCGGCGCCGGCGGAGGTTCAGACGAAGCAGGACGTTGTTTCGTAGACCACCTCTGCACCGGCCGCCAGCACGCAGTTGCGCACGGCGGAACCGGCAACATCGTCCCGTTCGCCGAAGATGGCGACCTTGTGCCCTTTCAGAATGCGCATCTCGTTTCTCCTGAGTCCACGTGAATTACGGTTGTCGCTTCTGGGATTCCAGCAGGAATGATACCCCGTCGAAGAGACTGGTGAGCCGATTGAGAAACAGGCTCGCCTTGCACAGAAACATAGCACGGGACAGCTCGCCCGCTTGCATTGCCGCCAACGCATGGCCGACATAGGGTACGCCTGACGGTATATGGCCCTGGGTCGGTGCGAAACCCGTCATGCCGATCCGTTCAGTGAAGGCGCGCATGCCGGCTTTGTCGATCTCACCGGCAAGGACGGCCGTGGCGGCGATCATACGATAGTTTTTGTGTGCAACGTCTCCGGAGCCGGAAAATTCCATGATTTCAGGGTTGTGCAGCTCCGGTGCGAACCTGTCGACGTCAGCCATGGTCAGGCCGAGGGCGCGCAGCGGCTTCAATATGAGCTGTTCGTAGATGGCCTGGTCCGACGTGCTGGCGCCGATGCTCGCCTTGCCGACCGCTCCGCGATCCAGGCGCAGCACCGGACTTGCGCCGTCATTACGGGTGACGAGAAACGCGATGCAGCCGAGGCTGTCGTCCAGGATAGGCATCCCTTCGCGCAGAAAGGCCATGGATTTCATGCCCAGCTTGGCGAGCGATCCTCCAGCAACCACGGCGACGCGCTCGTAAAGGCCCGCTTTGATCAGCGCGCCGGCCGTGACCAGCGCCGAGGCGGGGGCGGCGCAGAAGTTCTTCACATCCATGCCGGAAGCGTTGACGCATCCGCACATTTCGCCAATGGCTTTCGCTACCCCGCCGCCACCCCGCTGATAGCGATCGCCGGTGGCTTCCTCGCCACAGCTGATGATGTAGTCCACCTGGTCAGGCTGCATTTGCTCGCGGTGCAGCAGCCACCTGAGCGCCAGGGCGCCTGTGGTTTTTGCGGTAAGGGCTTCCAGCAGGGTATGCGGGTCCAGGTTGATATCGCCGGCCCCCTCGGACCGGTTGTCACCTCGCACCAGGCCCTGCAGCGTCCCGCCGGTTCTGAGCGGGAGCGCCTTTCCCGCATCGATTTCCTGTTGAAAGCCCGCCGGGTCCGCCGCCATGGCGCTCTGTGCCAGAGGGCCAAACACCGGATGCGCGGCCAGCAGCTTTGCCAGTTTTTGCGCTGCTTCGGTCGTCAAAGCTACCAGCGGTGGCTGCAGAACGTTGGCCTGCCTCAGGGCGGCGTAGAACAGATCCTGGTTGATGATCTCTCCGAAAGGTCCCGAAGCCTCTGCGCTATTGCGGGGACTTTGCCCAGCGAACCAGGGTTTGGGAATCTGTCCCAATTGCAGCGGGCTGAGATTGCCGATAAAAGTCTGGTTTGGCGGGTACGCAACGGCTGCGGCATAGCTGCGCAGAGCGCCCTCCAGGCGGTCTGCCAGGGACGGTTCTGCTTCCAACTCGCGGCGAGGTTTGGAACCGAATCGCACCAGATCCGGTGTGTGAACCAGGCAGAAGGCGCAGTTTCGGATGACCGGATTGTCCGTCACGGCGTTGCTCCATTCAGTCCGGGAGGTTGGCCTTCAGGCGTGCAAATGCATCCAGCGCCCGGTCGATGTGGGCGTCAGTGTGCGCTGCCGACATCTGCACCCGCAAACGGGCCTTGCCTTCCGGCACGACTGGAAAGCCGAATCCAACCACGAAAACGCCCATCTCCAGCAGGCCCTCGGATAGAGCAAGGGCTTTAGCGGTGTCCCCGATCATGATTGGAATGATCCCGGTTGGAGAATCCGTAACCTCGTAGCCGATCTCCCTCAGCCCTTGACGCATTCTGGTGACGTTGCTGTGCAGCTGTGTGACTCGCTCAGGCTCCCGTTCCAGAATTTCCAGCGCCTTCAGCGCAGCGCAGGCGGTGGGCGGGGCCAGCGCGTTGGAGAACAGGTGGGGACGGCTGCGCTGCACCAGATAGTCGATGAGATCTCTGGAGCCTGCCACGAAGCCACCGTTGCCACCGCCCAGCGCCTTGCCGTAGGTGCCAGTCAGGATGTCGATGCCGTTCGGGCCGCTGGCAGGCACCCTGAGATGCTCGTGACTGCCTCTGCCGCGGGGGCCAAGCACGCCGGTGCCGTGCGAGTCATCGATCACCAGCACCGCGTCGTGCTGCCGGCAAAGCACCTGCATTTCCGGCAGGCGCGCTACGTCGCCTTCCATGCTGAACACGCCATCGCTCACCACCAGTTTCAGCGCGGCGCCGTGCACGTCGGCCAGCTTTTGCGCCAGGTCGTCCATGTCGCTGTGTATGAACACCGTCCGATCGGCTTGGGACAGACGACCTGCATCGATGATGCTCGCGTGGTTGGCCTCGTCGGAGATGATGGCATCGTCATGGCCCGCCAGTGCTGGAATCAGGCCCTCGTTGGCGTTCCAGCAGCTGCTGTAGCTGAGTGCGGCCTCAGTGCCGAGGAATTCGGCCGTCTTCTCCTCCAGCGCCAGATGGCAATCGAAGGTGCCGCAGATGAAGCGCACGCTGGACGTACCGGCGCCATAGGCGGCGAGCCCCTGACGGGCGGCCTCGACAATCTCCGGGTCATTGGCAAGACCCAGATAGTTGTTCGAGCAGAACACCAGGACCTCTCCCGCGGCGTGAAGGCGGGTTACTGGGCCCATGGGTGCGCTGAGGCTTCGCAGGGTTTTGTAGGTTCCCGCCTGACGAAGCCCCTGCAGAGTTTCCGCCAGCCGTGCATCGAGCGTTCTCATCGGGCCGTTTCCTTGTGTCCGCTCAACCGGCGCGCTCTGAGCTTTGACAGCATGTCCGCCGTCATGGTCTCCAGGTCGTAACTCGGTTGCCAGCCCCATTCACGGCGTGCGGCGCCGTCATCCAGGCTGTCAGGCCAGGAGTCGGCGATCTGCTGACGCTCGTCGGGATCAAAGTCACAGATGAAGTCCGGAATGTGCCTGCGGATCTCCGCTGCCAGCTCGCCGGCGGAGAAGCTCATTGCGTTGATATTGAAGCCGCTGCGGTGCTCCAGCGTCTCCCGGTCCGCGTCCATCAGCTGCAGGGCCGCCTTGACGCAGTCGGGCATGTAGATCATGGGCAACCGGCAGTCTTCCCGCACAAAAGCCGTGTATCTACCTGTTTGAACAGCGGCATAGAAAATCTCCACCGCGTAGTCCGTGGTGCCGCCGCCGGGCAGGGCGCCGCTGGATATCACCCCGGGGTAGCGGACGCCGCGCGCGTCCAGCCCGTAGCGCCGCGCGTAGTAGTCACAGAGCAGCTCTCCGGCAACTTTGGCGATGCCGTAGACGGTGGTTGGTCGGGTGACGGTATCCTGAGGTGTCAGCGTTCGCGGCGTTTCTGGACCGAAGACGGCGATGGAGCTGGGCCAGAACAGGCGCTTGACGGCGGACGCTTTTGCCGTTTCCAGCACGTTGCGCAGACCGTCGACGTTGATGCGCCAGGCTTCCAGGGGGGCCTGCTCAGCAACCGCCGACAGCCTGGCCGCCAGATGGTAGATGATCTCGACGTCGTGGCGTGCGCAGACTTCCCGCAGTCGTGCCGGGTCGGTGACATCGAGTGTTTCCACCGGACCGGCCAGCGTGCCTGCGGATTCGGGAACCCGCCGACCCGTGGCCAGCACGTTGTCGGCGCCATAGCGGGTGTAGAGCGCCTGGGTGAGCTCCGTGCCGATCTGGCCGAAAGCGCCGGTAACGAGAATGGTGGGCATAGTCGCGTTGTTGCCTCAGTCGACGGGCGCCGGCGCCCGCCCGGTCTCTGGTGGGACCGTTGGGTCAGTTCCAACCAGCGCCTCCAGCAGTGAGCTCAGCAGCGCAAGCTGCCGAGCGGCCTCTTCGAATTCTCTGGCGCCAAGCGACTGCAGGTAGCCGTTGAACGCGGCCTGCGCCTGGCTGGCGACATTGCCGGCGCTGCCGGCGTCGAGTTGCCCGTTTGCTGACCCAGGCATCAGCAGCCCAAGCAGAGCTTCGTCGAAGGTCTCTGCGTAGCTGAGCTTGTCGCCGTGCATGATGGCCACCAGACGCAGCTCGGGATAGGCTGCCGTTTCAGCCTGCAGGTAGATGGGCTCTACGTACAGCAGCGTGTTGTCGATGGGTATCGCCAGCACGTTGCCCCGGATGACATCGGAACCCTGTTGATCCCAGAGCGTAAGCTGACCCGACAGGAAGGAATCCTGATCGATCTTGCTTTCCACCTGCTGTGGACCGAGTACCCGCTTTTCCTTTGGGAACTTGTAGGCCAGAAAGCGGCCGTAATTGTCTGCGTCAGACAGGCCGGCGATCCAGCCGATGAGCACCTGGCGGTTCTTCGGGGTGAAGGGCAGGATGAGGACGAATTCCGCACGGTTGGAGCCGGGCAGCTCCCACATGACATAGTAGGGTTCCACAGGCTTGATGCTGTGGTAGTGCTTCTCAGTGGCCCGAACCCAAAGATCTTCCTGGTTGTAGAAAACTTCCGGGTCGGACATGTGATACTTGGTGAAGATCAGACCCTGGGCAAGCAGGAAATCCTGCGGGTAGCGTACGTGTTTGCGCAGCCCCTGCGGCATGGCATCGGCCGGTTTGAACAGCCCTGGCAGCGCCCGCTGCCAGGTGCGGGTGATGGGATCCTCCGCATCAAACACATAAAGATCGACGCTGCCGTTGTAGGCATCGACGACGACCTTGACCGAGTTGCGCAGATAGTTGGCGCCGTCCAGGCGAGCCACCGTTCTGGTGCCTACGGAACCCTCCCGGTACTCGATGAACTCTCGCGAGTCGAAAGGCTGGCTGTACGGGTAGTAGTTCGATCGTGTGTAGGCGTCCATGATCCAGTAAAGGCGGCCATCTACAGTGACGATGTACGGGTCAGCGTCGAACACCAGGAAAGGCGCTATGTTCTTGACCCGTTCCTGAATGCGCCGGCGAAACATGATCCTGCTGTCCTGCGTTGGATAGCTGGATAGCAGGAACAGGGTGCCATCAAATTTCCAGCCGAACAGCAGCTTCCGCCAGAAGCTCGACAGCTGAACCCCGCCGGATCCCTGGTACCTGGCGTAGACGTTTGACTCGCCGCTGGGATAGTCGAACTCTTCCTCCAGCGTGTTCACCACCGCAGACCCGTACGTCAATTCGCCGTAGTAGATCTCCGGTCGCGTTATGGCGAGTTCCGGCACTTTGGCTTGCGGTGGGATATCCCGCACCAGCAGGTTGGGCAGGCCTTCGGGGGTGAAGTCGCTGACCGTTGCCAGCGTGATCCCGTAGCCATGTGTAAATTTGAACCGCTGGTTCACGAAGGTCTGGCTCTGGGCGGGGAGGTTGTGCTGGGCCAGCTCACGGGCTGCCACCATCACCTGGCGGTAGTTGCCACCGAACTCGTAGCGGTCGATGTCCACGTCAACGAACTCGTAGTAGAGGCGGATTTCCTGAAACTGTTTGTAGACCGCGTCCAGGGCGCGCCAATCCCACAGCCTTATCTCAGATAGCAGGTTCTGGTTGTCGTCAATGGTGGCTTGGGAAAGCGTATCCGTGGGAACAAACTGCTTCTCCTCGACGCGATCGAGGAGAAATCCGCGGCGGGTGAATTCGATATTGTGGGCGATGTACGGCTTTTCAAAGGTAATCTCGTTGGGTTTGACCACCAGCCACTGGACCAGCGCCGGAATTGCGACCAGCAGCAGCGTCGATACCAGAGCGATCCCCGACCACACGGCTGCCAGAGCGGCTATGGCGGGGCGGCCCGTGTGCAGCCATCTGCCGAGCAGCGACAGCGTTCGTGCGCGGAAACCGGGAAACAGCGGCAGCAGCCCTACCAGCAGGAAACCGACAGCGGCGCCGACGAGAGCCGGTTGGCGAATGTGCGTGTCGACCCACCCGGGTCCCAGCACCACACCCCAGTCCGAATACAGCAGATGACACAGGGTGAGCAGCATTCCGGCGGCCAGCACCAGCGCCAGGCCGGCGTTTGCCAGAGGCACTGCCAGCTGATCGCCCTGGGGTTCCTGCACGACGCGCAGACGGATCACGCCGCCTTGCTCCCAGACGAAGAACGTGGCCAGCAGGGCCACGGTCGCCACATAGAGCAGCAGCCAGAACAGGCCATCCAGTAGGGGCAGTGAGAACAGGTAAAAGCCGGCATCCAACCCGAGCAGGGGATCTGCCACCCCAGCGCTGACCCGATTCAGATACATCAGGGCGTTCTGCCAGCAGAGCAGGCCCCAGATGAGGCCGCCGGGTGCCGCTATCAAGGCCACCCGGCGGCGCAGGTGCGGGCCGGCACGGAAAGCCAGCGCCCAGGCCGCCGCAAATGCCAGCGTTGCCCCGAACGCAGCCGCGCCTAACCGGGCACCCACGAAAATCCAGAAGCGCGAGCCGTAGCCCAGCGCCTCGAACCAGAGATACTCGCCCCAGAAGCTCATCCACCCGAAAAAGCTCAGGCTCGCGAGGATGAGGAGCAGCCCACACAGCAGCCGTGCCCGCTGCCGTTGCACCAGACCGGCACGTGCCAGCAGGGCGCCGGCGGCAAGGGATATCGCAAGTAAAACCAGGTACATGTTTCGGCCTCAAAGCATGAACGACAGCAGGGTTGCTGTGCCCAGAAACGAGAAGAAGCCGGCAACGTCGGTGACCGTCGTCAGGACGATCGACGAGGCGGTGGCCGGATCCTGACCGAAGCGCGTGAGCAGCATGGGCACCAGAGCGCCTGATATACCGGCGGCGACCATGGACATGACCATGGCGACGGCGATGACCAAGGACAACCCGTAACTCGAGCTCCACAGGAACACCCCCAGGCCGCAGGTGATTGCTAGCGCGGTGCCGTTGACGATGCCCACCATCAGCTCTTTGTTGAGCACTGCGCGCCACTGGCGGATGCCGATTTCTTTCAGCGCCAGGCCACGGATGGTGACCGCCAGCGCCTGAGAGCCAGCGTTGCCCGACTGGCCCGCCACGACGGGCAGCAAAACCGCCAGGGCGGTGAACTGCGCGATCAGATTCTCGAACAGACCAACCACGGAAGCGGCCAGAAAAGCGGTGAGCAGATTGATGTGCAGCCAGGGCAGACGGCGGCGGACCGAGAAGCCCGCTGAGGACAGCGCCCGCTCGTCCGCGCTCACGCCGACCATTTTCTGCAGGTCGGCCGTTGCAACGTCTTCGATGGCCTGGAAGAGGCTGGTGTAGCGCACCACGCCCATCAGCTTGCCCTCGGTATCAACCACGGGGATCGAATCCAGGCGGTAGCGGTCCAGCAGCTTAACCACCTCCTCCCGAGGTGCCATGGCGTCCACGCAGTCTTCAATGGGGTGCAGGTACTCGCCCAGTTTTGCTTCCGGTTCGGCAAAGGCCAGATCCTGCATGTCCACCCGTCCGATCAGGGCATTGTCTGTCCCTACAAGGTACAGCGAGCGCGCGCGGCGGATGTCCGACTCTCTCAGGCGTTTCAGTGCTTCCGCGACGCTCATGTCTTCGGGGTAACCGCGGAACAACCGATCCATCAGGCGCCCGGCGGAATTCTCCGGAAAGCTGGCCAGACGGGTAATGTCTTCACGGACCGCAGGGGACAGCTGACTCAGCAGCGCCTCACTCTCGTCCGTCTCCATTTCGCCCAGCAGAGCGATGGTCAGGCGCGGCGACGCTATCTCGAGCAGTTCTACCTGCTGTACGGCCGGCAGAAGTTTGAAAACGGCGGCGGCTTTGACCGGGCTCAAGTAGTCCAGTGTCAGCGCCAGCGGCGAAGGATCGAGGCCTTCCAGGTCGCCGGGCAGCGAATCCACAGGCAACCGATCTATCAGGTCTGCTGCCTCGCCGGGATGGCGCCTTAGATATTCGTTCTCGATGGCCCCGACGCTCATCGGGAAGGCCGGCTCGGCAGCAGCTCGGCGAGGCAGACGGCAAGGAAACGCAGGTACTGGCCGGCGAGCGATGCCAGGGTATCCGCGATTCCGCTGCTGGTCTCAGGCGCGTCTTCTGCCACAAACCTGGTCAGCTGCGCGCGGGTTACGCTGCCGAGAAGATGCCCGTCGTGGTCCACTACCGGCAGGCTCAGATGGTGCAGCCAGCTCGGGTCGTCGTGGGCGGCCAGCAGGGAGGATTCTGCGTGCAGGGCAGACAACGCTTTCAGGCAGTCGCGCACCTGGGCATCAGGTCTGCTCGCCAGAACCACTTTGACCATATCCAGCTCGCCCAGAAACCGGCCCGATTCGTCCACGATCCAGACCGGCCCCTGCTCGATTTCGTTCTGACCACGAAGAATCGATACCGCCTCGTGAAGCGGGGTGGCCGCCTGCAAACGAACCGTCGTCGCGTCTGCCAGGGCGCCCAGCGTCCGGCGCGGATACACCACCAGTCTTTCCAGCCTCACGCGCAACGCCCGATTCGGCAGATCGCCGAGGATCCCGGCTCGGCGGGTCGGATCGAGCCGAAGCACCAGGTTCAGTGCCTGGCCCACTGAGGACTCGCCCAGCCACTCGCCAACCCGGTCGTCGGCAACCTGGCTCAGCACCGCGTTGGCCGTGCCGTGGGGCAGGTGAGAAACTACCGCGGCCGCGGCGTCATCCGGCAGCTGTAGAACGGTCTCGACCAGCGTTTCTGCGCTGTTGGCAGCCAGAAAGCTCGCGATCTCCGCGGGATGGTTGCGCGCGAACGCCTCGGAAAGTCTGCTCGTCCGAGTCATTTAGAGATACCCGAAGCTTCACGGGTGATCTTCAACACCCTCCCGGAAGCAAGGCGAGCGGCTGGAATGGCCACCAATCCCTCCCCGGTAGAGAGAACGATACCCGTCTGGTGAATATCGATGACCGTGCCCTCATCGTCGTCTATGCGCAGCCTTTCGCCCGCGCTGTACTTCGCCAGCTCGTTGTGAGCCAGCAGATTGGCGACGTACTGCTTGGCACCCAGAGCGAAGGCGAGGGACAGGCCGCCCAGCAGCGCGGCGAGGAGAATCAGCGACAGCTGGGTAACAAAGGAAATGGCCAGGCCCAGGTGCTCCAGGCCGGTGATGATAGCTATGGTGAGCACTGCCCCGTGCACGAAGCGGGGAACCAGCGAGCTGGTTTCCCAACTGTTGCTCAGCCCGGCTACCAGATTTCGAGCAAGCACGCCCAGCACGTTGCCAAGGCCGATGATGAACAGGCCGATGATCAGCTGCGGGGCATAGGCGAGTGCCTGGTCGAGCCATTGCGACAGCTGGTTTATGTCCAGCAGGCGCACGGCCAGCACGATGGCAATCACCAGTACCGCGCTGTAGGCAAACAGACCGAAAGCTCTTATGAAGACCGGGGAGAAAATGCTTTCCCCACTGGTCGTGAACCTCGCCAGCAGTCGTTCGGCAACGCTCAGCAGGCGCTGAATCCCGGTCTGGGCCAGCCGGCCCAGCAGGAATCCGAGCAGCAGCATGAGGACGGCGGCGATCTCGGGATAGTCCTGGATCAGTTCGTTTATCACAAAGCCGCCTCGGTTGTTTTCATCGATGGTAATACAGATGAGCCGCTGCGGCGTCATTGGGATGGCATTCGACGTCGCTGCGGGGCAGAGGATGAGTCAGAAAGTACGACCTGATCGGGGGCCTGGGCCGCGGCGCCATCGACCCCGGGGCGCGGCTTTGGCAGAATCGCGGGTTTGGCGAGTGGAATTACCCTCATGGTCAACATCAGGCTGCCCGACGGATCGGTTCGACAGTTCGAAAAGCCGGTGACGGGGGTCGAACTGGCGGAATCCATCTCGAAGTCGCTGGCGAAAGCCGCGCTGGCGGTGCGAGTGGATGGTCGGTTGAAAGACGTTTATCTGCCCATAGAGACGGACGCCGCGGTGGAGATCATCACCCGGAACAGTCCTGAAGGGCTGGATCTGCTGCGTCACGACGCGGCCCACGTGCTGGCAGAAGCGGTGAAGGAACTGTATCCGGAGACGCAGGTAACCATCGGTCCCACCATTGAAAATGGCTTCTACTACGATTTCGCCCGTGAGGCACGCTTCACCCCGGAAGACCTGGAGGTAATCGAGGCGCGGATGAAAGAGATCGTCAAGCGCAACGAGGACATCCGCCGGGAAATCTGGGATCGGGACGAGGCTGTCGCTTTCTTCAAGGGGCTGGGCGAAACCTACAAGGCGGAGCTGATTGCCAGCATTCCCGAGGGGGAAGAAGTCGGCCTCTATCGTCAGGGCGATTTCATCGATCTGTGCCGGGGCCCGCATCTGCCGTCCACCGGCAAGCTGGGTACTTCGTTCAAACTGATGTCCATCGCCGGCGCCTACTGGCGCGGGGACTCACGCAACGAGATGCTGCAGCGCATCTATGGAACCGCCTGGTCCGACGACAAGGCCCTTAAGGCCTATCTGAAACGTCTGGAGGAAGCCGAGAAACGTGATCATCGCCGCCTCGGCCGCGAGATGGATCTGTTCCATCTGCAGGAAGAGGGACCAGGCGCCGTGTTCTGGCACCCGAAGGGCTGGACGCTGTTCCAGGCCATGATCGGTTACATGCGGGAGAAGCAGATCCGTGCCGGTTACCATGAAGTGAACACCCCGGAGATTCTCGACCGCTCGCTGTGGCTGAAGTCGGGACATGCTGAGAAGTTCGGCGACAACATGTACCTGACTCAGACGCCGGACGAGCGCGTTTTCGCCATCAAGCCCATGAACTGCCCTGGGCATATCCAGGTGTTCAAGCAGGGCATCAAGAGCTATCGCGATCTGCCGTATTACCTGGCCGAGTTCGGCAAGGTGCATCGCTACGAGCCGTCCGGCGCGTTGCACGGCATTATGCGCGTGCGCGCCTTCACCCAGGATGATGCGCACATCTTCTGCACCGAGGCGCAGATTACCGAGGAATGCGTGCAGGCCTCCAAGCTGATTCACGAGATCTATAGTGACTTCGGCTTTGAGGACGTGGTCGTGAAGTTTTCCGATCGGCCGGAGCAGCGGGTCGGTTCCGACGAGGTCTGGGACCATGCCGAAGCCGCTCTCAAAACAGCGCTCGACCAGATGCAGGTGGAGTGGACGCTGAACCCGGGTGAAGGGGCCTTCTACGGCCCGAAGCTGGAGTTCGTACTACGCGATGCCATCGGCAGGGACTGGCAATGCGGCACCGTCCAGGTGGATCTCAATATGCCTGAGCGGTTGGGCGCCACCTATGTCGACGCCGATGGTGAGCGCAAGCATCCGGTGATGATTCATCGCGCGCTGTTCGGCTCCCTGGAGCGGTTCTGCGGCATTCTCATAGAGCACTTTGCCGGTCACTTTCCGCTCTGGCTGGCGCCGCTGCAGATCGTGGTGGCTACCATCACCGATGAGGCCGATGAGTACGCGCGCGAAGTGTCCGCGGCGGCGTCCCGTTGTGGGCTGCGAGTAGAGCTGGATCTGCGCAACGAGAAGATTTCCTACAAGGTGCGGGAGCACAGCGTCACCAAGGTTCCGGCGATGCTGGTGGTGGGCAAGCGGGAAGCCGAAGAACGCACCGTCGCCATTCGTCGTCTCGGCGGCAAGGCTCAGGAGGTGCTCGGCCTGGACGATGCGCTGGCGGCACTGGCAGAAGAGGCGCGCTCGCCGTTGGAACGTGAAGCCGGCTAGGATCGCGCGTCGAACACGAGCTGCTGGACGCGCACTGACAATCAAGGGGAAGCAACGATGGCGGATCAGTTCCAGGCGCTCACCGAGTCGCATATGGCGTTCATCAGGGCGCAGAAAATTTTCTTTGTGGGTAGCGCGGCTCGCGACGGTCGGGTGAACGTCTCTCCCAAAGGCCAGGACAGCCTCGCCGTTCTCGGTCCCAGCGAGATTCTTTGGCTGAACCTCACCGGCAGCGGCAATGAGACTGCGGCCCATCTGCTGGACGTGAATCGCCTCACGCTGATGTGGTGCGCATTCGAGGGCCCGCCGCTGATCCTACGTGCCTACGGCTCTGCACTTGCGGTTCATCCCCGCGATGAAGACTGGCAGACGTGCGCGACCGCTCTGCCGCCGGCGCCCGGTGCCAGGCAGTATTTCCGGGTACGAGTGGATCTTGTGCAGACTTCCTGCGGTTATGCCGTACCCTTTTTCGACTATCGGGAAGATCGGGTCGCGTTGACGCGATGGGCGGAGAAGAAGGGCGAGGCCGGGGTCGTCGAGTACTGGGCGAAGAAAAACCAGCGCAGCCTGGACGGCTACCCCACAGGAATATTCGACTAGCGGGGTCGCCCGGACAGGGTCGCCCGGACAGGGTCGCCCGGACAGGGTCGGCTAGACGGGGTCGGCTAGACAGGGTCGGCTTCCGCCGGCATGAGTCGAAATACCACTCTGTTGTTCCGCTCAGCGATCCGGTTCCATTCGCCCGCGGTATTGATGGAGACCGGATACCCGTAAGGCACGTCAGAGTCGAGCCGGTCCCGGGCCAGCAGGCGAACTTCGATGCCGGGGTTCTGAAGAAACGGGGAACTCTCCAGGAAGGCGGCAAAGGCGGCTGTCTGGCGATCGCTCGGGAAGGACGAATCCTCCAGCGGATGGCCGAACAGGGCGCATTCATCGATGGGCATGGCCGGGTCTGGGAGACGGTAGACGCCGGTTGCGTCGGTAACCAGGCAGAACTCTCCCAGGTGCGACTCGACGGATACCGAGCCCAGAAAACCCAGGGATGACAGGTGCGTCAGCAGTTCTCCCAACTGCAGCGCGCGAGCATCGTTGAACGGTATCGCGTCGAACGGCAGACCGGGATTCTGGTTCATGGCCCATTCAAGGGTGCTCAGCGACTGCGTAAGCCGCGCCTGCGTGTCAATCAGCGCCGCTTCCCGCTCCCTGACCATGCCGCCAGACTGAATGCGCACCGCTTTGACATGCGCTTGGTTGGCAGCTGTCACCTCAGCCAGCTGTGTCAGCAGGTCGTCTCTCTCGCCTTTTACCTGAGCGAACAGAAATCCGAATACCAGCGCCAACAGTGCCAGCAGCATTGTCAGGCCCGAGGTCATGCGGTCCGTTGACGGCGGCACGTTGGTGATCGGCTCGGCAACGGTATCGTCCGTTTCCTGTTCTGCCTGCTTGTGCAGAATTTCGTTGGCGACCTGTTTGGCGAAATCCCGATGGCTGCGCAGGATGTCCGCGCGGAGTGTCAGATGCTGATCCTCCAGGATGCGCGTTACCAGAGCCTGCACGGACATGCCGATCGCCTGCTGCTCGTAAAGCCGGTCCGGGTCCTCGTCGCCTTTGTCGCCGGCGTCTTCGTCTTGGTTGTTGTCAGTGGTGGTGGTTGCGCTTGACGTTTCCACGATCGATGCTGCAGTTTCCCCTCGCCGGTCGGTAACCAGTCCCAGGTCCAGCAGGCTCTGGAAAAGCACCCCTGGGTGCACCTCTTTGGGCAGAACGCCGACAGCGCCCAGGGCGCGGGCCTGACTGACGTAAACTTCGCCTTCTTTGGTGGTGTACATCATCACCGGAATGGTGGCCGTACGTGGGTTGCTCTTGATGGCGGTTACCGCCTCCAACCCGCTCATACCGGGCATGGTGTGATCCATGAAGATCACGTCCACCAGCTGGTGCTTGAGAAAATCGATCGCTTCTTCGCCGGATTCCGCGAATTCGACGATGAGGTCGTGCGTCTCGAGCAGACGCTGCAGGGCCAAGCGGGCCGATTTCGAATCGTCGACCACCAGAGCACGTTTGAACGCCATCGAGCCTCTCTTCAGGGTGTTCCGAGGTCCTGTCCGCGCCGCTGCGCGGAACAGCAAACCGCGCGCCCCGCTTTGACTGGAACCTATGGATAGTCTAGACCAGGGTTCCGGGTCCGCGTCTGCGAACTGGGGCACGACATGGCCTCAGACCGCCTGGGCTGGGTCCAGTTTGTCCCGCAGCTCGCGCTTCAGGAACTTGCCACTGGCGTTGCGGGGCAGCGGCTCTGCGGTGAGCCACAGGTAGCGGGGCACTTTGTGGGGGGAGATTCTTTCCCGGCAGTGCCCACGCAGCTCGTCCGCGGGTGCCTGCTCGCCGGCTTTGAGAAAGATCGCAGCGCCAACTTCTTCTCCCAGGCGATCGTCCGGGACCCCGAATACCGTGCACTCGGCCACTGCCGGGTGTTCGTATAGAGCGCTTTCTACCTCGGCGCAGTAGACGTTCTCGCCACCGCGCAGCACCATGTCCTTGGCCCGGTCGACAATGTAAATGAAGCCGTCTTCGTCAATACGCGCGATGTCGCCGGTATGCAGCCAGCCGTCGGTGATGGTGTCCGCGGTCGCCTCCGGCCGGTTAAGGTAGCCGCGGATGACAGCCGCGCCTCTCACCCACAGCTCGCCAACCTCTCCCGGCGGCTGCGCATTGCCGTCGGCATCGACGGTTTTGGCCTCGTAGGAGGGCATGGCGGGCCCGCAGCTGTCGGGTTTGTCCAGGAAGAAATCGGCGGAGATGGAGGTGATGATGCCGCAGGTTTCGGTCATGCCGTAGCCGGTGTTGGGTCTTGCCGTGGCCACGGTCTGATCGATCTTGTTGACCAGGTCGGGCTGCAGCTGAGCGCCGCCGCCGCCAACGCTCATGAGTGATGATGTGTCGTAGCTGGCGAAATCCGGGTGGGATACCAGCTCTCGGGACATCACCGGCACGCCGGTGAGCGCGGTTATGCGCTCGCGCTCAATCAGCTTGAGCGCCTCCGTGGCATCCCACTTGTACATGAAGACCAGTTTTCCGCCGCCCGCCGTGGCGGAGTATGCAACGCAGTTGTTAGCGGTGACGTGGAAAAGCGGGGTGGTAACCAGGGCGGCGGTATCCGGCGGTGGCGCGCCTTCCTCCGGTATCGGGACCGTACCGTTGCGCTGCCCGATGGTGCTCACGCAGGTGGCCCAGAAAACCATGTTCATCAGGTTCGTTATGCAGCCGCGGTGGGTCAGTTCGGCGCCTTTGGGGTGTCCCGTGGTGCCAGAGGTGTAGAATATGCAGGCGTCGCTGTCCGGGTCTATGTCCGCTGCCGGAAGATCGCCGCCGACAGCCAGCAGATCCTGCCAAGGCGCCACGCCAGCTGGCGTGGCGCCTGGTAAGCGCACGCCAACCAGGCGCATCTCGGGGAGCTCGTCGAAGTGCGCGAGGGTCTGTTCGAGGCGCTGCTGATCGCAGATCAGCACTTTCGGACTCGAGTCGTTGAGTCCGTAGACCAGCTCCGGGCCTACCCACCAGGCGTTGACGCCCACCACCACCGCGCCCATGGCAATGGTTGCCCAGTAGGCCAGCAGCCACTCCGGATAGTTGCGCATGGCGATGGCGACGCGGTCCCCCGGCTGCACCCCCTGGGCGCGCAACCAGTTGGCGATGGAGGCGACCTGACGATGGGCTTCGGCATAGGTGATTCGTTCGTCGTCGTAGACCAGATAGTCACGGTCGGCGAAGGCCGCGGAGGCGAGCCACAGATCACGAATCGTAGCCGGGGCCGTTGCGAAAGCGCGGGTGGGATTGCCGCGTATGTCTACGGTCGCGATCTCGAACGGGGCTCCCGGCGCGGTGAGCTCCCCCCATATCTCTTTCAGCTGATCGTACATCGACATCGTTTTCCCCCTGGTTCGGAATTTCCCCTAAAATGCCGGTTCGGGTGGGTTACTACGCGCTGCCAGCGGAACCGGGCTGCGAATGTTAATACACCTGACGCGGCGAGTGGAGACGCGGTGCGGTTGGATGCTGGTCAGCCTCTGGCTATAGTGCTTTTCGAAATTTGCCTTTTTATCGTGCAGTCATCAGGGGGAACCACGCATGAATTTTGATATTCCGGAAGACATACAGACGCTGCTGAATCAGCTCGATGAGTTCATCGACGAAGTGATCAAGCCGTTGGAGCAGCAGGATGACAACATCCGCTTTTTCGACCACCGCCGCGAGGACGCGCGGACCGACTGGGACCGGGGTGGCTTGCCCAACGAAGAGTGGGAGCAGCTGCTGCACAAGACCAAGCGTCTGGCCGACGACGCCGGCTTCTACCGCTATCCGTTAGCCAAGGAATATGGCGGTATGGACGGAACCAACCTGGGCATGGCGATCATCCGCGAGCACCTCGCGGTGAAGGGCCTCGGCCTGCACAACGATCTGCAGAACGAGCACTCTATTGTCGGCAACAACGTCGGCCTGCTGCTCATGCTGCAATACGGGACTGACGAGCAGAAGGCCGAGTGGGTAGATGACCTGGCCGAGGGCCGGCGCGGGTTCGCGTTTGGGATCACCGAGCCCAACCACGGTTCCGATGCCACCCATATGGAAACCCATGCGGAGCGCGATGGGGATGAATGGGTGATCAACGGCGAGAAAACCTGGAATACGGGTATTCACAAAGCGCAGTACGACATGGTGATGGCCCGGACCAAGGGCAATCCCGGTGACGGCGAGGGCATTACCGCCTTCCTCACCCCGATGAAAGCCGACGGTGTGAAGATCGAAGAAATGCTCTGGACTTTCAATATGCCGACAGATCACGGCCGGGTTTCCTTCACCAACGTCCGGGTTCCTCACGCCAGCATCTTCGGCGGCGAAGGCCGGGGGCTGCAGATCGTCCAGCACTTCTTCAACGAAAACCGTATCCGTCAGGCGGCCTCCAGTCTCGGTGCAGCCCAGTTCTGCATCAACGAGGCGGTCAAATACGCCATGGAGCGCAAGCCGTTCGGCAAGCCGCTGTCCTCCAATCAGGGTATCCAGTTTCCGCTGGTGGAACTGCAGACCCAGTGCGAGATGCTGCGCGCGCTCATTCACAAGACGGCCTGGCTCATGGACCGGGACGGCGCCTTCTCGGTCTCTGACAAGGTGTCCATGTGCAATTACTGGTCAAACCGGTTGTGCTGTCAGGCGGCGGATCAGTCGATGCAGGTGCACGGTGGCCTCGGCTACTCCCGGCACAAGCCCTTCGAGCACATTTATCGGCATCACCGTCGATACCGCATAACCGAAGGTGCGGAAGAGATCCAGATGCGTCGTGTGGCCGGCTACATGTTCGGCTTCATGAAGCAGCGCGCACCCAAGGGGGTAAAGGAAGTCTAATGGCCCGGGACCCGCAGGCGTTCGATGACCTGCTCGCCGAGGTGCTGGCTCGAGAGGTTCCCGGCTGTCGGGGTCTCAAAGCGGTTGAGCGGCTCTCTGGCGGTGCCAGCCAGGAAACCTACCGCATCACCATCGATGTCGGTGATGGCGACCGTTTGCTCGCGATGCGGCGAGCTCCCGGTGGCATCTCCATCGCAGAGGAAGAGCGTATCAACCCGGGCCTCGCCACCGAAGCGCTGCTGATGCGCTGCGCGCGGACGGCTGGTGTTCCCGAGCCGGAGGTCTATTACGTCCTGCAACCCACGGATGGGTTGGGCGAGGGTTTCGTCATGCAGTGGATAGACGGCGAGGCCCTGGGAGCGCGGATCGTCCGCTCGCCGGAGTTCGAGACGCTGCGTGGGAAGCTGGCCTTCGAGTGTGGGGAGATCCTGGCCCGGATCCACGCCATCGACCTGGCGGCAACGGGCCTTGACCGGAAGCTGCAGGTCATTACGCCGGCGGAGTTTGTGCAGAATACCTGGGAGCGCTACCAGCTCTACGAAACGCCCCAGCCGATGATCGACTACGCGGCCCGTTGGTTGATGGACAACCTGCCGGAGGCGCCGCCGGTGGCTCTGGTTCACAACGATTTCCGCAACGGCAACTTCATGGTCAATGAGCAGGGGGTCAACGCGGTCCTCGACTGGGAAGTGGCCCACATCGGCGATCCCATGCGCGATCTTGGCTGGATCTGCACGAACTCCTGGCGATTCGGCCGAAGCGATCTGCCTGTGGGTGGTTTTGGTACCTACGAGGACCTGTTTCGAGGCTACGAATCCGTAGCCGGCACCCCGGTCGAGCCCGATCGGGTGAAATTCTGGGAGGTATTCGGCTCTTTCTGGTGGGCGGTCGGCTGCCTTGGCATGGCGGAGCACTATCGTACCGGGCCCGATCAGACCGTCGAGCGCCCGGCAATCGGGCGCCGCACGTCGGAATGCCAGGTGGACTGCGTCAATCTCCTGATTCCCGGTCCCGTATCTCTGGTGGAACCAGCGGATCTCACGGCCAATGAGGACATGCCGCGCGTCGATGAACTGCTGATTTCGGTGCGGGACTTCCTGCGTGACGATGTCATGTCTCAGACGCAGGGACGAACCAATTTCCTTGCCCGGGTAGCGGGCAATAGCCTGGATATCGTGCTTCGCGAGCTGGCGCTGGGAGAACGGCATCGGGCTGACGAGGTGGCTCGACTGCGGCAGCTGTTTGACGGTCCGCAAGACCTCACCAGCCTGCGCTGGCAGCTGGTGCACGGGCTGCGAGACGGAACCGTGTCGCTGGATATGCCCGGCCTTGCCGAGCACCTGCGCGCCACGGTGGTCAACCAGATCGCCATCGACCAGCCCAGGTACTCCGGGTACCAGACCGCTCTCGACGGAGTCGGGTGAACACCCGCATTCAGCTTCCTTTTCGATCCCGCGTCGTGGGCCAACTTCGGGCTGGGGGCAAGCCCCATGCCGGGAGCAGGCCCGGGCTCAGCGTGTCGTCCGCAGTGCTGGATATGCCTCAGGTTCCGCCCGCGACATGGCGTCGCACCGGCTGGGTTTTGCGCTGGCTCGTTGCCTCACGGGCTTCCGTGCTGCCGCTGACACTGTTTGCCTGCCTGTTCGCCGGTCTGCTGGCGCTCCCCTGGTCGGTGGGGGAGGCAACGCGTCTGGTGCTGGTAACGCTGGCGGTGCTGCTGGCCCACGCGACCAACAATCTGCTCAACGACCATGTGGACTACCGGACGGGTCTGGACCGGGGTAACTACTTCCGAGCCCTTTACGGCACGCACCCGCTGACCCGCGGGCTCATGAGCGTCGCTGCCCATCGGCTGATGATTCTGCTCACCGGTTCGGCGGCGCTGCTGCTTTGTGTTTATCTGGGGCAGATACTGGGTGCCACCGCTTACTGGCTTGCGGGAGCCGGCGCATTTTTTCTGCTGTTTTACACCTATCCGCTGAAGCGTTGGGCGGTTGGGGAGCTTTCTGTCTTTCTCGTATGGGGGCCGCTGATGGTTGGCGGCGTTTACTGGGCCGTGAGCGGTGATTGGGGCGCAGAGATCATGCTGCTGTCGGTGATCTACGGCCTGGGCCCGACGGTAGTCATTTGCGCCAAGCATGCCGACAAGCGTACCGACGACGCGCGACGCGGCGTGCGTACGCTGCCCGTGGTGCTAGGGGCCGGCTGGTCGGCGGCGGTCATCGCGCTGCTGGCGCTGCTGCAGGTGGGCCTGACCATCGCCTGGGCTTTTTCCGGCCAGGCGTGGACTTACCTGGTTATCGTCGGGGCGCTGCCCGCGCTTGCGGGCTGCCTCTACCGGACGACACGCCCGCGGCCTCAGCGTCGCCCCGACGATTATCCTTCGAACCTCTGGCCGCTCTGGTACACGGTTCCTGCGTTTCAGTTTGCCAGGACGAGCGGGGGACTGCTGGTGCTGGGCGCGCTGGCGAATGGCCTGCTCTGATCGCCCTGTCAGTTCTTGGTGCTGCCCTGCGGTTCGAGTTCGAAGAACCACAGCGACCCCAACGCCACGTCTTCCACGCTCATGCCGGCAGCGTATTTTCGGTTGAGCTCGGCCACCAGGATCGGCACCAGAGGGCCTTCCTGGACGCGCATCAGACGCCGGGGGTAAAGTTTATCCGCGACGCGGAGAATGGCCCTTCCGTCGCGCTCTGCCTCCATCGGCCACTGCTTCCACAGCCGGCCCCAGATCGTATCCATGTAGGCGCTGGGTATGAAGATGCGGCCCGCATGCTCGAGGATCCAGGTGGTTCGGGAGCGGGGTGGTTCCAGCAGCTGAAATTCCACGGTCGGCACGTCCCGGACGAAGGTCCAGTCGATCGCCTCGTCATTGACCAGCTCACCGCTGACGAGCGGGCCGCCCGCGATGATCGCCAGCGGCCCATCGGAGAATCGAGCAACAACCAGCAGCACCCCGAAGCCCAGCAGTATCATCAGCGCCAATCCCAGCGCGAACTTAAGTACTTTCATTCGTCGGTCTCCCCAACCCTGAGTCCCAGCGTAAGTGCGTTCTGTGGCCGCGATCAACCGGGATCTGGGCCCTGGTTAACGATTTCGGCGCTCACGCCCGGTAATCCGGTGCCGGGTTCTGTCCGCGGATGACAAACTGTGTCCGTGCAACTGAGAGAACGTCCATCATGAAATCTATAGTGTTTCTCGTCTTCGCTGCCGCCGCGCTTGGTGTCGGCACGGTGCGCGCCCACGACGCGGCGCCTCAGGCGGGCTGTCGAGCGCCCGCACGCCCGGCCGATGAGCAGAATGATCTGCTCTGGCAGGCGTATCTGGAGGATGTGGACAACTTCCGCCAATGCATCAGCGATTTTGTCGAGGCCAATCAGGCGGCGGCGGTGGCCCACAACGAGGCCGCCCGCCTGGCCACGGAGGCATGGAACGAGTTCGTCAGGACGTCGCTGAACGTGCCGGAGGATTTTCCCTGGCCACCGGAATAGCGTGAGCGGGGACAGGCGTGTATTTGGTATTCGACGTGATATAGGCGGATAATTGACAAAAGGACACTGGAGACTCCGTCATGCAGCAGCTAACCGGACTGGATGCGTCTTTTTTCTATCTGGAGACGCCGCGCACGCCAATGCACATCGGCGGCATCATGATCTATGACCCGGCCACGACGAAAACGGGCAAGCAGGGCTTCAAGGACATTCTGAACGCCATCGAGGAACGCCTGCATCTCGCGCGAACCTTTCGCCAGAAGCTGGTGGAAGTACCGTTCAGCATGGACCACCCTTACTGGATTGAGGATAAAGACTTCGATCTGGAGTACCACGTTCGGCACATCCGCCTGCCGGAGCCCGGCGACTGGCGCCAGCTTTGCATCCAGACGGCGCGATTGCACGCCAGGCCCCTCGATATGAGTCGGCCCCTGTGGGAATTTACGGTGATCGAAGGCCTCGACGCCATTGCCGGGCTGCCCAAAGGCTGTTACGCCATTGTCACCAAGGTGCACCACGCGGGAATCGATGGCGTGTCCGGCGTCGATCTGGTCGAAGCGATTCACGATCTGGAGCCCTATCCCGAGTCTGTCCGTCCCGCGCAGCGACCCTGGACCGGCGAGCGGGTACCCAATCCGGTGGAGCTGATCGTCCGCGCTCAGTTGAACAACTTCACTCAGCCTTTCCGGCTTGCCGAGGTGCTGGCGCGGACTGTGCCCGCCGTTGGCCGGCTCACCCAGGGGCTGGCTCGCAGGGAGTTCGAAGGCGCCAGCGTGCGGCCGCCGAGAACGCGATTCAGCAGGCCAGTATCTGCGCATCGCGTCATAGAGAGCCGGCAGTTCGATCTGCAGGAGGTTCGCGCGATCAAGAGCAACGTGTCCGGCGCTACGGTCAATGATGTGGTTCTGACCGTCTGCGGCGGCGCGCTGCGTAAGTTTCTCGAATCCAAGCACGAACTTCCGGACGAACCGCTTGTTGCTATGGCGCCCATCTCGGTCCGCTCGGAAGAGGGCAAGGACGCCATGGGCAATCAGGTGTCGGCCATGACCGTGGCGCTTGGCACGCACATTGCGGACCCTCTCGAGCGCCTCGATGCCGTCCATCATTCCGCTGCGGCGTCCAAAGAGATGACCAACGCCGTCGGCGCCAAGCTGCTCACCGATTACTCGCAGTTCATCCCGTCCACGACGGCCGCACTGGCTGCCCGCGCTTATACCCAGATGGGTCTTGCGAACCAGATGAACGTGCCGTTCAACTGCGTCATCACCAACGTTCCGGGCCCTCAGGTTCCCCTTTACTCCGCGGGGGCTCGGCTGGTTACTCAGCATGGCCTCGGCCCCATCTTCGATGGCATGGGCCTGATCATGCCGGTGTTCAGCTATTGTGGGCACATCAATATTTCGTTCACGTCCTGCCGCGAGATGGTGCCGGATCCGGAATTTTTCGCCCAATGCCTGCAGGACAGTTTCGACGAGTTGAAGCAAGCCTGCGGCCTGGAAGGCGATCGATCTGGCGTAGCAGAAGCGTCCTGAAAGGATTCTTTAGGAGGTCTGGCTGTCCGAGCCCGCCGGTCGCTTTGTTGACATGCCGCTAAACGGCGACGACAGGGTGGGGAGCAGGCGGGCCTGCAGCCGGCTCAGCAGCCCCGGAGTTACCTGCTCCTCGAAGTCGTCCAGGCCAAATATGGCGTGAAGCTGGCCGGTCTGATGCTCGACGCCGATCAGGCGCGTGTCGCCGGACAGCGGCGGCAACGGCAGATAGGTGCGGAACAGGCTGGCGACGTAGGTGGGCACGCCCAGTATGGTGGCGCGCTTTGGCTGCAGCACGAACCAGCCGTTGACGACTTCGATTCGAGTTTCGAACTCTCCTAGCGGCAGGCCCGCTATCTCGGCGTGAACGACGAGCGCGTCTTCTTTCAGCACAAGGCGGTAAGGTAGCTGAAAGCGGCTGAGCCAGCGGTCTAGCTCAGCCTGACCGATGGCAATCTCGACACGTGGCCCCTTCACTTCGACCTTGGCGGGGAAGCCGGCAATGAACCGAACCTGATCGGCGTGCCAGACGACCTGTTTGAGATCCAGCCAGGCGGTTGCCAGGCCACCGAACTCCAGTCGCGCCTGCTCGAAGCGGTCGGGAAACGGCAGCCCGCTGGCTTTTCCCCAATGTATGGAGACCGGAAGTTCGAAGTAGGAACTCACCAGCTCGCTGATGACATTGGAACCCGGGGCTTTGCTCATGTGCCAAGTTTAACCCCTAAACGGTCGTGGCACATGCCCGGCACATCGACTTGCCGTTTACGCCTCAGAACCTTCGGCCGACGTTGACACCGAAAGCCCAGGGATCGATCTCCACAGTGCCCAGATCCAGCTTGCTGCCGTTGCTGAATTTGACATCGGCATCCGTATCGATATCGAACCAGCGGACCACCGCGTTGAGAAACCATTCGTTGCCGAGATCCACGTCAACGCCAACCACCGCGGCCACGCCGACGGAATCGTCGAGATTCAGGTTGGCGCCGGGATCGCCCAGTGCACCACCGTCCAGATCCTCGTCGAAGAACAGGGTGTAGTTCAAGCCCACGCCCGCGTAAGGCTGAAACTTGGCTTCGGGCAGGAAGTTGTAAACCACGCTCAGAGTCGGTGGCAGATGCTTGGTGGACGCGATATTCGAGCCGCCCACCTTGATATCGTGCTCGAACGGCGCGGCGGCCAGCAGCTCGACCCCCCAGTTTTGAGTCAGCATATAGGTAATATCGAAAGTGAACATGGTGTCGTCTTCGACTTGAATCTCAATGGCCCCCGGGCCGCTGCCGATCTTGCCGTTGTCGGATTTGGGGTCGACCAGCAGGGCGCCGGCTCTCACGACCCAGTCTCCGGCTTCGTGGGCGGAAACTGAACCGGCGAACAGCGCGACGATCATTCCACAGCCGAGAAGGCAGATTCTTTGCGATTTCATTGTGCTTTTCCTTGTTCTTGCCGCGCGTTTTATATGCAAACCTGGTTAAGGTAAAAATAGGGGATTACCGAAGCAGAAATCGTCGTAACAAAAGTCGAAACAGCAGAAATTGAGATAGGAAGAGGCGTGGTCCATGAGCGATGGCCCTGTTCGAGCGGACACCGTGCGCCTGCAAGGTGTGGTGAAAGGGTTCTGGGACTTGGCGGCGCTCATGCGTGCGGTTGAGCTGGATGTTTTTACCGCCAGGTGGATCTGTTCGGGCGGCGTCGAACCATGGATCTGGGGGGCGGCTCGGGCTGCTACTGCATCGTCGCCGCCCGGAGCTATCCTGGGATCTCGGCGGTGGTGCTCGACATCGCGCCGGTGGTAACCGTCACCCGAGAATACATCGAGCGCAACGGCGTGGCGCAGCAGGTCAGCGCGCAGAAATGCGATTTTACCACTGACGCGCTGCCAGAAGACGCCGATGTCGCTATCATGGCGTCAAACCTGCCGCAGTATGCGCGCGATGTCGTGGCCGGCGTGGTGCGCAAGGTGTATGACGCGCTCCTGCCGGGCGGCGCGTTCCACTTGCTTGGCGAGATGCTGGATGCCGATGGATGCGGGCCTCTGGCGCCGGCCCTGAGGGGACTTTCTGAAGCGGTCAACCAGTAAAGCCGGCTGCAAAATACAACGTTCTGGAGACCGCCCGATGTTTTCTTCCCTTCCAACGCCGACATGAATCGGTATACGCCAAGGGCGATGCTGGAAGCTCTGGTGGGGCTGCCGACGGTATCCAGAGACTCCAATCTGGCACTGATCGATTTCGTCAGCGCTTACCTGGCCGATTGTGGTGTGACCGTCGATCTGGTTCAGAGCGACTGCGGCGGCAAGGCCAACCTGTATGCCACTATCGGACCGCAGGCGTCGGGCGGGGTGGTATTGTCCGGGCACACGGACGTGGTTCCCGTGGACGATCAGGACTGGCACAGCGATCCGTTCCAGATTGTCGAGCGCAACGGTCGTCTTTACGGTCGGGGCACCTCGGATATGAAGGCATTCATCGCCATCGCCCTGGCTCTGGTCCCGGAGATGGGTCGTCTCAAGCGACCCATCCATCTGGCTCTGTCTTATGACGAAGAAGTGGGTTGTCTTGGCGCGCCTCGGCTGATTGAGGCTCTGCTCGATGCGCTGCCGGACCCCAGTGCCGTCATCGTCGGCGAACCCACGGAAATGCGGGTGGTCACGGCGCACAAGAGCATGTTCATTTTTGAAACCCGGGTTCTGGGGCACGAAGCTCATTCCAGCAAGCAGGATCAGGGCGTACCGGCGGTGATGGTAGCGGGGCGCCTCATCAACTGGCTGGCAGAGCGGCAGCAGCAGAATCGCGATCGCGCCGAGCAAGGCTGCGAGTTCGAGCCCGCGTACTCCACCTTGCACTGCGGTGTGGTGCAGGGCGGCACGGCGCAGAACATCACGGCTCGACACTGTCGGTTCATTACCGACATCCGAACGCTGCCGGGCGAACAGCCCATGGACTTTTTCCGCGAGCTGGAATCCTATGCCCGGGAAGAATTGGAGCCGGAGATGCATGCGGTTCACCCCGACACCGGCATCAGCTTCGAGATCAAAGCCGACGTGCCCGGATTCACTGCCGGAGAGGATGAGCCGGCAGTGCTGCTGGCCAAGCAGTTGACGGGTCAGAATGCCACTGAAGCCGTGGCCTACGGCGCTGAGGCCGGCCAGTTCCAGGCGGCGGGGCTATCCGTGGTGATGTGCGGGCCGGGCAGTATCGCCCAGGCCCATCAGCCTGATGAGTACATAACTCTGGATCAGCTGGAGCAGGGTACCGAGTTCATTCGCCGGCTCATCGACAAGCTGTCCTGATCCGGCGGATCTCGTCTGCTCCGGCTGCAGTGGGAAGACCGCCGGACGAACGACCCCGCTCACTGGCGGCAGCGGGCCGGGTAGCCGGCCTGCGCGGCATGGCGCTCCACTTCCCGCCACACACGCAGCAGGTTGCCGGACAGAATCTTGGTGATCTCCGTTTCGCTGTAGCCGCGATTCAGCAGGCCGGCGATCAGGTTGGGATACTCACTCACGTCTTTCAGGCCGACAGGCAGAGAGTCCCCCACGCCGTCGTAGTCCGAGCCGATACCGACGTGATCGATACCGGCCAGCTCGACCGCACGGTCTATGTGGTTCAGGACGTCGTCCAGATCGGCGAAAGGGTAAGGGTTATCGTCGCTGTAGGCGCGAGCGAATTCCAGCAGTCGGGGGTCGCCAGTGGTAAGACCTTCGCTGGCCCGGAAACGCAGCATCGCCTGCTCACGCGCGTTGCTGTATTTGCGCGCCGCCGCGGTCAGAAAACCGGATCCGAAATTGATCTGAATGACGCCGCCGTTATTACCCAGCGCTTTCACCATGGCGTCGTCCATGTTTCGATGAAAGCCTGGTGTGAAGTGGCGCAGAGAGGAATGACTGGCAATTACCGGTACCTCGGACAGATCCAGCACCTGCTGGAAGGCACGATCTGAAACGTGCGAGACGTCGATCATGACGCCTCGCGCATTCATCGCCGAAATCAGAATTTTTCCAAAAGGTGAAAGTCCGCCCCAACGCTCGTTGAGATCGTAAGAGGAATCCGCGATGTGGTTCGATCGCGAATGAGTCAACGTGACGTAGCGGATACCCCGTTCCGCGAAGTGATCCAGATTTTCCAGGCTGCCCTCTATGGGACCACCGTTCTCCATACCCATGGCAAAAGCGAGTTTGCCCTTTGCCTTGAGCGCGGCGATGTCACCGGTGCAGGTGGCTACCGCGAACTGCTCCGGGTGGCCTTTCGCGAGAGCCTCGACGCTGTCGATCAGCCCGTCTGCAAACGGCCGCGCCTGCCCGGCCTCATCCACGTCGGCGGGGATGTATATGGACATGAACAGGGCATCCAGCCCGCCGGCGACGGCACGGGGATAGTCGAAATCACCATCCGGCGTGGCGACGCTGACGTCCTCCGGTTTCCGGTACAGGCGGAAGGGGACGTCAATGTGGGTGTCGATCAATACCGCGTTGCGGGCCAGCGATGCGGCGCGGTCCTGGACAGTTTCCGAGGACGGGGTCGGGCCCGCACAGGCGAACAGTAGCGGCAATGCAAGCGTTAGCGTGCCGAAGAAACGAGGTGTGGACATCAGAACCTCAGACAATCAGTTTCAGGACGGTGCTTCAGGAAATGTCGGCGCAGAGGCTGCACAGCCCGCGAATCTCGACGAGATCTTCCGATGCGTGGAACTCGTGCTGCAGCGCGGTTTCAGCGATCTGCTGCTCCAGCCCCGGGTTTTCGAACTCAGTCACTGTCTTGCAACGGTTGCAGACCAGCATCAACCCCCCGTGGTCGGTTCTGTCGACTTCGCAGGCAGCATAAGCATGGAGCGCGTCGATGCGGTGCACTAGGCCTGCTTCCTGCAGGAAGTCGAGCGCCCGATAAACGGTTACCGGCGCCGCGTTGGCCCGCTGCTTTTTCAACCGGTCCAGCAGTTCGTAGGCGCCGATGGGTGTCTTGTCGGCGGAAATCAGCCCATAAACCTGACGCCGCAGCGGGGTGAAGGTCAAACCCTTTTCTTTGCAGAGACGTTCGGCCGATTGCAGGGAGCGCGCGGTCATCGGGTTATGTTCACATGGGCTCCGGTTGCTGACAAGGTGCAGGTGCGAGGCCGGATTTACCCCAGCCGTCGCAGGCGTCGCCCTCGCCCTGCCGGGTGACCAGTAGGGTAAACTATCGCCCCTTCGGAACCGACGGATCAAGGGCTATGGCAGTTATCAGACAGGACGATGTGATCCGCAGCGTGGCGGACGCGCTGCAGTTCATTTCTTACTATCACCCGGTGGACTTCATCCGCGCGATGCGCGAGGCCTGGGAGAAGGAGGAATCGCCAGCGGCCAAGGCGGCGCTGACCCAGGTGCTGGTGAATTCCCGGATGTGCGCGCTCGGTAAGCGGCCGATCTGTCAGGACACCGGGATCGTCATTGCCTTCGTGGAGGTCGGCATGGACGTTCAGTGGGATGCGGACATGAGCCTGGACGACATGGTCAACGAAGGGGTGCGCCAGGGCTACCAGCATCCGGACAACGTTCTGCGGGCATCCGTGCTTGACGACCCGGACGGCCGTCGGGCAAACACCAAGGACAACACGCCGGCGGTGATCCACCACAAGGTTGTTCCCGGCGACACCGTCAGCATCGAGATCGCGGCCAAGGGCGGCGGCAGCGAGGCCAAGGCGAAGTTCGCCATGCTCAATCCCTCGGACTCCATCGTCGACTGGGTTCTTTCTGTTGTGCCGACCATGGGTGCCGGCTGGTGCCCGCCGGGGATTCTCGGTGTTGGCATCGGGGGCACCCCGGAGAAGGCCATGCTGCTGGCGAAGGAGTCCATGATGGCGCCTATCGACATACACGATCTGCAGGCACGGGGGGCCAGCAACCATCTGGAAGAACTGCGGCTCGAGCTGTTCGGCAAGGTCAACGCGCTGGGTATCGGTGCTCAGGGTCTGGGCGGGTTGACGACGGTCATGGACGTGAAGGTCAAAGAGTATCCGACCCATGCCGCCAACAAGCCGGTGGCCGTGATCCCTAACTGCAGCGCAACCCGCCACGTGCACTTTACCCTGGATGGCAGTGGCCCTGCCGAGTTCCAGGCGCCGGATCTTTCGGAGTGGCCGGATGTCGAATTCGAACTGGGAGACGATGTTCGACGTGTCAACCTGGACACGCTGACGCCGGAAGAGATTGCCACATGGAAAGCGGGAGACACCCTGCTGCTGTCCGGCAAGATGCTGACCGGCCGCGATGCCGCCCACAAGCAGTTGGCGGATCTCATCGAGCGCGGTGAGGAGCTGCCGGTGGATTTCCGCAACCGGGTTATCTACTACGTGGGCCCGGTGGATCCGGTGCGCGACGAGGTGGTGGGCCCGGCCGGCCCGACCACGGCCACCCGGATGGACAAGTTCACCCGCACCATGCTCGAAACAACCGGCCTGATTGGCATGGTGGGCAAAGCGGAGCGCGGGCCCGCAGCCATCGAGGCTATTCGTGACAACAAGGCGGTCTACATGATCGCCGTAGGCGGCGCGGCCTATCTCGTAGCCAAAGCCATCACCCGCTCGACCCTGCTGGCGTTCCCGGAGCTTGGTATGGAAGCCATCTACGAATTCGAAGTTAAAGACATGCCCGTCACCCTCGCCGTAGACACCCGGGGCGAGTCGGTGCATCGGGAGGGGCCGAAGATCTGGTCGGCGAAGATCGCCGAGCGGATATCGGCGGTTAATGTGTGACCGGC
>JAHEEG010000008.1:0-26315 GCA_024640825.1 Gammaproteobacteria bacterium | reverse complement strand
GGGCGGTGCAGGCAGATGCATACGCTGTCAAACAGGTCGACCAGTCAGGTGAGGCAGATGAGGGCGGAGAATCGAAGATGCTGACACGAAGAAAGATTTTGAGCAGCGGCCTGGCCGTGGGCCTGGGTGGGTTTCTGTGTCCGCCTGCGGGTCGGGCCGCAGCGCCAGATGAGTCGCTCAAAGAATCGCTGATGGAGTCGGACCTGGTCTACCTGACGCCGCTGCGCAGCGACGGCTCGGAGAGCCGTTGTCAGGCGGAAATCTGGTTCACCTACGACGGCACCGACCTGTTTGTGGTTACCGCCAGCGACGCGTGGCGCGCCGAGGCGGTACGGCGTGGTCTGGCGGATGCGCGTATATGGGTGGGCGATCTGGGCAACTGGAAGCGTACTGATGGTCGCTACCGCCAGTTTCCTGCGGTTGAGACGCGCGCGTCCTTCGTCGACGATCGTGAAATGCAGAAAACGGTTCTCGATCTGTTTGGCGACAAGTATCCGCTTTCCTGGATTCGCTGGGGGCCGAAATTCCGCAACGGGCTGGCGGACGGCTCCCGGGTGATGCTTCGTTATCAGCCAGCATAGGGCTTGGACACCTCAGCGCAGATCGTAGCGCACGCCGGCGTGCAGAGTATGTATGAGCTGGTCGGTTTCCAAGGGACGTCCGTCGGGTTGCTTCATCTTGAACTGTCCCCCCATCCAGACCCGGTAACCGACGGTGACTGCCAAGTGTTTCGTGAGCTGGCTTGTCGCGCCGACCATGAGCTGACCCGCGATAGCCGTGTCCTCATCGTCGACAAAGGTGCCGGCCCTCAACTTGACGTCGTAGGTTCCTCGCGTTACGCCAAAACCTGCGCCCAGGTGAGGCTGAAAACCCTGGACCCCGGAAAAATCGTAGTACAGGTTGGCGATCAGGCTGCGCATCTTGATGTCGCCGTCTGCCTTTGCTTCACCGAACTCCGGATTGAAATCGATCAGTTCTACGTCGTTGCGGCGAGTTGACGCCTCGAGTTCCGCGCGCCAGTTGTTCTCGAAATCGTAGCCGAAAGCCACAGCAGCGAATGGGCCGGGTCCGAAAGCATCGAAATTGGCCAGGTTGTCTTTGATCTCAGAGTCCTTGGCAAATCCGGCACCCGCGGTCGCGGACACGTAGGGGCCGCGGCGAGCTTGTGGCCGCGCAACGCCCGGCCCATCTTTGAAAGTTCGGGGTGTCAGGAAGTAACGCATACCCAGCAGTGTCGAATGCACCGTCTGACGGGAGTTCTCGTCCTCACCGGTCGCCGTTTCGAGCTCGAAGGATTCAGTGCGCCATTGGCGATAACTCACCGTGAGATCGAGGCGCGGCGAGATTTCGAGGGTGAAGCCGGCGATAAACTGATAGACCCACGCGTTCAGCCGGTCGTCGATGATTTCAGTTTCGGAAACTTCGTCGCTCACCTGATAGTCGATGCGGGCCCGTCCCAGCCCCGCACCCAGGAACGGGCGCATTTTCGAATCGGGCGTGAACTCGTAGATGAAGTTCGCCATTACGCTGGTTGAAGAAATCTTGTCATCCGGATCAGGATTGATCTCGATGTCTGAGTCTCGTGAATACAGCAGCTCGAAGTCGTTGACCCGCTGCATCACTTCCAGTTCGGCGTAGAGGCTGTTGGTCAATCTGGCGCCGATCGCCCCGCCGCCAACCGGCCAGCCGCGATCGAAATCAGCGCGCAGGCCACTGTTCTTGAGCTTCGCGTTGTCCGCGTAATCGGTGCCCAGAGCGATTGCCGCGTACCAGTCACTGACCGCGACGGCGGGGTTGGAACTAAGCCATGCCAGCAGAAACAGCCCACCAGCCCAGAAACGTAGTGTCATGGAAGAACCAGCGCGAAACGGAGGCGAAAAGGTACACGCAAACAGAGACTTTGTCGCGATCCCAGCGTGGCTTCAGCATGGATCGAGGGGATTGTACTTTTCCCGTAACCGTGGAGAGGTTAGAATTAAGGGTCCAGCCAGCGAGCGAGGACTTGAAAAAGCCGTCGGCATTTTGAGATACGAACTCCAGCGCATACTGTTAAGTGTCTGACGATTCATGGTAAAGATTCAGCGACTTCAGTCCGCACGATCGGATGCGCCAAAGTTCCTCGCCGACGTCAAGGGTTTTGGCTACCCTCAGAGCGCGTCCGTCCCGAACGTTACCCCCCACGCGCTACCCCCGAGTTTTTTTGTCATTGGTGCGCCGCGCTGTGGCAGTACGGCAATCAGCGACACGCTGAAGGCGAACCCGCGCATCAGCTTTTCTGTGCCGAAGGAGTCGCATTACCTTCAACAGGGTCGCAGCCAGCAGAGTATCGACGAGTGGCGGCGTACTTACGTAGAGCGCTATCACCCCCGGCTGCACACGGATCATCAGGCCATGGGAGATGGGTCGGTTTCCTATCTGTTTTTTCCGGATGCCTTACAGCGCGCGCTGGAGTTTTACAGTCGGTCGAAGTTTATTGCCGTGTTCAGGCACCCCGTAGAGATGATTCAGTCATTCCATCTCAGGTTGCTCTATCTGCTTGACGAGACGGTTGAGGACTTTGCCAGTGCCTGGGCGATGCAGGAAAGTCGGGCACGAGGAGAAAACATACCTCCGCTTTGTCGGGATCCGAGGATGCTTCAGTACTCGGAGATCGCTCAATTCAGCACACACCTGCAAAGCGTATTCGACGTCGTTGGACGCGACCGTTGCATGGTGCTGCTGTTCGAAGACCTGCTGAATTCGCCCCGTGAGACGTACCTGAATCTGCTCAACTTCATTGGTGTGGATGACGACGGGCAGACGGAATTCTCGCGAAAACGCGAGTCCGCGTCCTTTAAGTCGCAATGGCTGCAGAGATTGCTGATGAACCCGCCAGAATGGGTATTGCGAAGGGTTCAGGTCATGAACATCAAAAACGTTCCTCGTTTGAAACGCCTTCGCAAAAAGTTGAAGAGACTCAACAATCAGCCGATATCACAGCCGCCATTGGCGGCAGAAACCGAGTCGATGCTGCATCAGCACTTCGCGCCCGAAATCGCTCGCCTGGCGTCGCTGCTGGACAGGGATCTCTCCCACTGGCGCTGACCCGTTCCCGAATACGGCGCGGGCCATTCAACCGGAGCTTTGATGTGGGCATCAACCGTCTTCAGCGTGTCGACTAACAGCGCCCCTGCAGGCTTCTGGCGCGATCCCCCGTGGAAGGGCGGCAAGACGCCATTTCGAATGGGATTGCAGGGCGTCCCGTCTTCCGAGTGGCTGGCGGATCCTATCGGTGGGGAGATGCGCGAACACAAGGTTCGGCTCATGGCCGAGCGGGGCAGGGACGTCGCAGACCAGGAGCCGGACACGGAAGATGTGCAGCGGCAGGTGGTGGCAGAGATGGCGGCCGAACTTGGCCAGCGACCGGCGTTCGCCGATGCCTGGCCACGCGCCCCCGAGCGTCTGGCGGAAATTGCCCTGTGGGTTCCTGACGATCTCTGCCTGCTTGTACCTTCGCCGGATGGCTATCGCCTGGTGGCAGCCAGCCTGTGCTCCCCTTCCTACTGGCGATTACAGGAAAAGCTGGGTAGTCCCATACACGGCGTGCACGGAGCGATTCAGGGTCTGAACGAGGCGGTGGGCGACTCTGTCGCCCGGTTTTTCGACCGCCTGTCCGTGGGTGAGGTCTTCCAGCGGCGGAACTGGAACATCCATCGGGAGAATCATCTCTTTCATCCGGAAGACGAGGACTGGAGCGCGCCGCTCGTGGTGGCCGACTGCGGCTCTCTGTACATGCGCTCTGAAACCCAGACCCTGCGCAAGTACGCCAACGGGTCGCTGCTGTTCACCATCCGCGTGCGCTGCTTTGCGCTGGCGCAGATTGCCGACCATCCCAGCGCAGCCGCCGATCTGCTTGTGGCGATGAGCCGACTGTCACCGGAAGAACGCGCGTCTTCGGTGTTTGCTCATCACGGCGCAGTCCTGGCCCGGTATCTGCGTGAACTTGGGTCCGTCCCCGGAAGCTGAGTTGCGGTGCCCGGTCCGGGTCGCGAGAATGCGAACGAGCCCAGCGACGAAAGGACGCGTTATGACGGATAGAGTCTGCCTGGTGACAGGTGTCGGACCGGGAACCGGGCGAGCCCTGGTGGAGCGCTTTGCCAGCGATTATCAGGTGGCGATGCTGGCCCGGGACGAGCAGCGGCTGACCACTATCGAAAAGGTCCTGGAGAACACCCATGCGTTTCCCTGCGACGTCACCGATGAAACGCAGCTTGCGCGCGTGCTGGATGCTGTGAGCAGCCGTCTGGGCCAACCCTCGGTGGTCATCCACAACGCGGTGGGCGGCGCCAGGGGAGATTTTCTCAGCATCGATCCCGAGGTGCTGCAGCGTAACTTCGACGTCAACGTGATGGCGTTTCTCCGCCTGGCTCGAGCCGTTGCGCCAGCGATGGTCGAGCGCGGCGAAGGCGCCATTCTTGCGACAGGCAACACCGCCGCCTATCGGGGTGTCGCCAGATTTGCCGGGTTTGCACCCACTAAGGCTGCGCAGAGGGTGCTGGCCGAATCCATGGCGCGGCATCTGGGACCGCAGGGCGTGCACGTGGCTTATGTGGCCATCGACGCAGTGATCGACCTGCCCTGGACGCGTCGGCTCTGGCCTGATGAGCCGGACGGCTTCTTCTGCAAACCGGCGGATATTGCCGGCGAGTGCTGGCACATTGCCCACCAGCCGTCGTCGGCCTGGACCTTCGATGTGAAGATTCGCCCCCACGGCGAAAAGTGGTAGCCGCTGGATCTATTCGTCAAAACAGCTCAGCGCGCCCATAACAGCGCATCAGTTCAGCACTGCGTAACCCCGATTGCGGAGGCAGTTGCCGACGACCTGGTGGCGCTCCTCCACGCCGCGGTAGGTGCCTTTGGCGCCGCCTACGACGGCCCCGACGCCGGCACCTCGTCCGGCCGAGGCGTCTTTGGCGATCGCGCCCACCAGCCCGCCCACTACGGCTCCGCCTGCGGCGCCGGCTGCCGCCTTCTCACCCACGGCCACCTGGTCTGCATACTGCTCGCACTCGGCAAGGTCGATCTCGTACTGATAGGGGTCCACCCCCTTCATATCCACGATGGTGCCGGCGCCCGGTTTGCGGCCGGCGCAGCCGGTAACCAGGAAGATGGCCAAAACCACTGCGCAGAAAACCTTGAACATCCGACCCTCCTGTTTGATCTCGGGAATGTCCAGCCGGAACAGTAAAACCTGCCGTTCCTGAATCATCCCTGAACCGGCGCGCCTGCCAGGCGTTCGATGCGAGGATACTGCCATGCCAGCAGCACGCTGCGCACCACCATGAACAGCATCATGGAAAGCCACAACCCGTGGTTACCCAGGGGCCCAAGCCATGCCCAGAGTGACGCGGCAAAGCAGACGGCGGCGACAAACATGCTGTTGCGCAACTCTGCGGTGCGCGTGGTGCCGATATAGACGCCGTCGAGATGAAACGCGACCACGGCTGCCAGGGGTGCTGCGGCGACCCAGGGCAGGTAGGCTCGCGCCGTCTCCCGGACTTCCGGCAGTACGGTCAGGGTATCGATCAGCAGGCCGCCCAGCAACGCGTAGACAACCGCGGTGGCGAGCGCGATGGCGAGGGACCACAGCAGCGTGTATCGGGCAGCGGCGCGGAGTTGATGGCGATCCCGAGCGCCAAAGGCGTGACCGGTGAGGCTCTCTGCACTGTGGGCCAGACTGTCCAGACCGTAGCTCATGATGAAGAAAAGCTGCATCAGCACCGCGTTGGCGGCGAGAACGCGATCGCCGAAACCGGCGCTCAGAGCGGTAAATGTGAAGAACGGCAGCTGCACGAAGAACGAGCGGATGATGAGATTGGCGCTGACGTGAAACAGCGCAACCAGCTTGTCCGGACGGACCACGCGGGCACTGGAGGGTCGGGCCGCGCCGGCGTTTCGCAGCACGCGTGTCATCAGCGTAAGGCCCGTGATCGCGGCCAGCCACTCGCTGATGACGGTGGCTGCGGCCACCCCTTCCACGCCCCAGCCGAAGCCGACAACGAACAGCAGGTCCAGGGTCACGTTGGCGACGTTTAGCAGCACGCTGACCAGCAGTGCCCAGCGCATCTGCTGCAGTCCGAACAATGTTCCCAATACCACGAAGTGGACCAGCAGCGCGGGCGCGCCCAAGATACGGATGCTGAAGTAGGTCAGCGCCAGCACTTCCACCTGCTCGCTTGCAGGCATGATCCACAGTACCAGCGTTTTCAGCGGCGACTGCAGCGCCAGCAAGGCCGCGCCCAGAACCAGCGCGATGGTCACCGCGCGCAATGGCGTCGAACTCAGCTCGGCACCATCGCGGGCACCGAAAGCCTGAGCCATGAGGCCCGTAGTGCCCATGCGCAGGAAACCGAAAATCCAGTAAACGGCGTTGAATATGGTCGCGCCCACTGCCACCGCGCCGATGAACGCCGGATCGGGCATCCGTCCCATGACGGCGGTGTCTACCGCGCCCACCAGCGGCGTGGTGACGTTGGCCAGGAAGATTGGCCAGGACAGCGACCAGACACGCTGGTGCCACTGGCCGGGCGTTTGCGGCAGTTTTACCGGCACCGATCGATCCTACGGGGCGTCTGGCACGCGTGAGACGTCAGCGGTCGAAGTCGATCCAGAGCTCGCGTAGCGCCCCCAGGCCGATGGGGACAGGCGATACACCATCGATATCCTTGGCCATGCGGTTGACGTTGAGCCTGGGATTGCGCATGGATCGCATCAGGATTTTCGAGCAGGCGGTGGCTTCCTGATGGGATATGAAAGCGCCGGGACAGAAGTGCGCACCGGCGCCGAAGGAGAGATGGCTGGTCTTGCCATCCCGCATGAATCCGCTGCGTAGCATTTTTCCGTGATACAGATCCTCACGGAAGATATTGAACGTGTTCGGAGATTCGAAGTAACGCTCGTCCCGGTTCGCTGAATGATTGACGATGTGGACCAGCGAGCCCGCTGGTATGGGAACGCCGCAGACTTCCAGATCGACCGTTGTGTGTCGGGGCTGCAACCCGCCGGTGGGAATCGCGAAGCGCAGCGTTTCCTGAAAGGCGGCGTCCCACAGGGTGTCGTCGGCTGCCACGGCCTCGAGCTGTTCCGGGTGGCGGAGCAGCAGGTACCACATGTTCATGATGGCGCCTCGGGTGGTTTCACCGCCACCGCCGACCAGCAGAGCTATGTAAGAGGTGATTTCCTCGGTTGACAGATAGTCGCCATCGACGCGTGTCCGGCTGAGGGTGGAGATCAGGTCCTCTCGGACAGGATTTCCCGCGGCGTCATACAGATAGGTGGGGTCTGACCGTCGCGCCTGAACAAGTCCGACAACGAAATCCTCCAGATCCTGCCTGGCTTCCAGCCCCTGTCGCGCGGTAGCGGAGCCGCCGAACCCATCCATCATGGTCTGGTACCAGTAGTGAAACTGATCCTGGGATTCTTCCGGAAATCCGAGCACCTCGCAGACCACGCGAACGGGAAACTCGTTGCAGAATGCGGCGCCGAGGTCGATCGTCCGGCATGAGCTAAGGTCGGTTACCCCCCTGGCCTGGGGTTTGTCCCAGGCCGCGATCATGGCTGTTGCCAGACGCTCGATGGCGTGAATTCGATCCTGCAGCGCTCTGCCCGCCAGGTGCCGGTCGAATACGCCGCGTCGCCGTCGGTGCTCGACCCCGCTGAGTTCCAGCTGGGTGTTCCCCAGCACGGTGCTCGCGATGCCCTTTGGAATGGTGTTGAACCGCAGATCGTCCGCCGCGCAGGCGCGGGCGTCGTCGTAGCGGGTGACGTAGTAACAGTTGTGCAGCTTGTCGCGGAATACCGGGTAGTGTTCGCGCATCAGGCGAAAGTAGGGGTGCGGGTTGCGCAGATACTCGGCGCTGTCGAACAGGCGGGGGTTGATGAGCGGGCGGCCGTCTGCCGCCGTGCCCATGTCCGCGGCCTGGCCGACGGGCATTGGGGGTATATCTTCATAAGTCCCGGCCTTCACGCCGGCAGACCAGTCCAGATCCGCGATGTCCGCCATGATGTCCCTCGCCCTCGGGCCTTCTGATTGCCGCACTTTCCTACGCTGGGAAACTCTACGGTAATCCGCCTGTGATGGCTATTTGTGCGGGTTGGTTCCGGAATCTGCCACACCCGCCGCGAAAATTCGTTACATGTTTGCGACAGGCGGCAACGGGTCTACCTGCGAAACTATTCTTCAGCTGCTTGATTGCGCCGTGGCACCAACGAAAAGAAGAGATGAACCGAAAAGAAGAGGCGAACGATGGCTAGAATTCTCATTCCGGATCCCCTTGATCTTCCTCAATTGGCCGCCCTGCGAGGTCTGGGTAGGCGAGGGCATGCATGCGACGTGGCCTGGTCATTTTCACGTCGGCAGGACAGATACCTGGGAAAACACTGCCTGGGCCGGTACTGTCATCAGGTCCATGAGATTCCGGATCCGTCTGCGAGCGTTGAAGGCTACGTTGAGGCTGTGCTAGAGCTGTGCCGCTCGGGGGTCTATGACGTAGTTCTACCAACGCGAGGCCTTTCCCTGGAAACGCTGCTGCCGCATCGCGACAGAATCAACAACAGCTGTGCGACGCTGATGCCCACGCCCGCTCAGTTTTCATTGGGCATCGACAAATTTGCCACTTTTGATTTATGCCGGAAACTCGGTGTCATTCATCCAGAGACGGTCTTCCTGTCCGATGAATCAAACATCGAGGCGATCGGTAGCCGTTTAGGGTATCCGGTGGTTGTTAAACATCGCCGTAACTTCGGCGGATCCAGAGGTGTGATGATGGTTTCGGATCCAGCAGCTCTGTCCGCTGCGGTGGGTGACCTTGCTGGACTTACCGATTCCCGTCAGGATCTGATGCTACAGAAATTTCTGCCGGGGACCATCGTTGATGCGTGCCTGGTGGCGAAGCACGGCAAGATCGGCGGGATGGTCACTCAAGAACGCCGCTTGATGTACCCCATTTCTGGCGGCGTGGCCTGCATTCTTGCCACTGTGGATCTGCCGGAGCTGGAAAGCCTGGTCGTATCCATCGTCGAGGCGTTGGACTGGACAGGCCCCGCGCAGATCGAATTCAAATGGGATCCCGTGCTGCGCCGGTTTTCGCTGATTGAAATCAATCCCCGATTCTGGGCGACCACGGGCGCATGGTTAAAGGCGGGCGCCAACTTTCCCGCGCTTGCGGTAGATCTGGCGTTGAACCGCGAACCGCCTGCCTTTCCCAAGTTGCCCGCCAATCTGCGCTTCAAGTACCTGATCGGCCGGACCCCGGCGTCGCTGGTCCAGCTCTGGCGTTTGAGAGGTCGCGGCGCGCTGAAGGACCCGAGAAGCTACGCCCGGACATGGTATGACTTTGATCTGGGAGATCCGCTGCCCGATCTGTTCAGGTGCTTTACCGAGTTGCGGCGAGCGTTCAGCGGCGGTTACAAACTGATGGACCAGACCCTCGCCCGGGCGTTTGATCCATCGTTTGCCGGCGAAGACTGGGCGTCTCGTGAGGCAGCGGGTGCCCTGGTCCAACAAGAGAAAGCGGCAGTCGCGCTGTAGCTATACGATTTCCGGTTCCGCCATGCCCTGGGCGACCGGATCCCAACCGAACCAGTCCTCGACGATCGTGTAGAGCGCGGGCACCATCATCAGTGTGATGAAGGTTGCGAACAGCACACCGAAAGCCAGAGACACCGCCATGGGTATGACGAACGCGGTCGCCGGGCTGGCGCTGGCCATCAGCGGTACCAGGCCCACGAAGGTAGTGACCGACGTCAGCATGATGGGTCGGAAGCGAACCACGCCGGCGTTGTGCACGGCCTCAGTCAGGTCCACCCCTTCGCGGCGTTGCCGATTGATGTAGTCCACCAAGACGAGGCTGGAGTTCACGACCACACCGGAAAGCGCCACGATGCCCAGCATGGAGAAGAATACCAGCTGCTCGCCCATGACCCAGTGGCCAAAGATCGCACCAACGGCGCCGAAGGGTATGACGCTCATGATGACGAGGGGCTGAAGGTAAGAGCGCAGTGGGATCGCCAGCAGCGTGTAAATGATGACCAGTGCCAGCAGCGCGGCGAAGGCCAGACCGGTCATGGCTTTCATCCGCTCCTCCTGCTCCCCCGACAGTCCGATGTCGAGACCGCGGTAGCGCTGCATTAGGCCGGGCAGCACCTCGCGCTGGATGCTGGCGTTCACTTCTTCCGGGCTTACTTTGCTGCGATCTACATCGGCGATCACGTTCACGACCCGGTGCCCGTCCACACGGCGGATGCTCGAAAAACCGCGTCCGAGCTCGAATCTGGCCACGCTGTAGAAGGGCACCTCGTCGCCTTGCGGGGTGCGGATGTACATGTCTTCCAGATTGCCGATGGACTTCCTCTCCGACTCCGGAAAGCGGACCATGACCCGCACGTCATCGGATCCCCGCTGAATCCGCTGCGCTTCGGAACCGTAGAAGGCGTTACGCACCTGACGGGCGAGGTCGTTCAGGGTCAACCCCAGATTGCGTGCTTCGGGCAGCAGGGACAGCTTGATCTCCTGCTTGCCGGAGCGGAACGAATCGCTGATGTCGAAAACGCCTTCGTAGCGGGCGAGTTCTGCACGCAACTCGGCAGCGGCCGCTCGCATCAGATCGACGTCCTTGCCGGAAAGCTCGTAGTTGATCGGTTCTCCCGCCGACCATTCATCCGCGTTGAACGTGAGCTTCACCGCGTCGGGAACGTTTCCGGTGAGCTCGCGCCAGCGTGAGGCTACTTCTTTCGCCGAGAGGTCATTGCGTTCGCTCAACGGCAGCAGCTCCATGACGATTTCTGCGTAGTGGCTGCGTCCGGCCATCGTGCGTTGCGGCCCGCTGCGCTCGACGATGGTGCCAATGCTGGAAAGCGTGTTCTTCACCACGGAGCCTTCGGCAGGCGCAATCTCATCGTCCAGCTGCTGCTGCAGCAGGGCGCCGGCCCGCTCTATCTGCTCGGCTGCGCGGGCGGTAACGTCGACGGATACCCCCTCGGGCATCTCCAGCTGGGCATGGACCCGGTCGCCTTCCACAGATGGGAAGAAGCCGAATACCACACGGCCACTGGCTATGAGCGCGAGCGCCATGATCAGCACACCGAGGCCTGCGGCGGCAGTGGCGTAGCGCCATTCCACAGCGCGTTTGAGAACCGGCTGGTAACGTTTGCGCGCCACGTTCTCGAGCCAGTCGGACAGCGCGCCCTGCATCTGATTCCACTTCCGCGAGAAGCCGCGGGTCGCCTCCGTGTGATTTCTGTGCGCGAGGTGCGCGGGCAGGATCCATTGGGATTCGATGATGCTGAAAACCAGCGCGATGATCACCACCCACCCGATGACCCCGAAGAAATCGGCCATGCGCCCGGGGACGATGAGTAGGGGAAGGAATGCCGCCATGGTCGTCAGAACCCCGAAGATGACCGGGATGGACACCTCCCAGGTGCCGTCTATGGCCGCCTGCACCGGGTCTTTGCCCATCTGCTCGTGACCATAGATTCTTTCCCCGACCACAATGGCGTCGTCCACCAGGATGCCCAGAACCAGGATGAAGGCCATCACGGTCACCGTGCTGATCGAGATGTCGGCATAGGGAAACACGGCGATGGTTCCGAGCAGGGCGATGGGAATGCCCGCCGCCACCCAGAGCGCCAGGCGGAACCGCAGGAACAGCGCCAGCACGATGAGCACCAGGGCGAGCCCGGAAACCGCCGTGGTGTTGAGAATGCTCAAGCGTTCCAGCAGCTTGCGCGAGCCGTCGGTCCACACCGTCAGCTTGATCCCGGGCGGCAGCATCGCCTGATATTCCCTGATGTAGTCTTTCACGCTGTCCGCGATGTGAATGGTGTCTTCGTTGCCCACCTGGTAAACCTTGACGACCACCGCCGGCTCGCTGTTGAAGCGCGCGCGCAGATCACCCTCTTCGAAACCGTCACTGATGATCGCGATCTCCCGCAGCGTGATTTTGGTGCCGTCGGGTCGGGTCAGCACCACGATGTCCTCGAACTCCTGACCCCAGTACGCCTGACCCTTGGTGCGAATGAGAATTTCTCCACCTTCGGTGCGGATGCTGCCGCCGGGCATGTCCAGAGAGGCATTGCGCACAGCCTGAGTGACGGTGTCGAGGGTGATGCCGTACCGGCGCAGGTCGTATTCCGAGACTTCAATGGAGATTTCGTAGGGCCGAACGTAGGACAGAGTGACCTGGGAAACACCGTTCATGGCGGCGATATCCTCGCGTACTTCCTTCCCCACTTCCTTGAGCGTGCGCTCGTCAGCGTTGCCCGAGATGGCCACCTGGATGGCCCCTCGGGTCATCATCATCTTGGAGACGATGGGTTTTTCGGTTTCTGCCGGAAACGTATTGATGCCGTCGACGCGGCTCTTGATTTCGTTCACCGCAGTGCTTTCGTCCGCCTCGGTGGCGAGTTCTGCTTGGACGGAGCAGCTGCCCTCCGCAGCGTTGGCATAGATCTTGTCGATTCCTTCCACGCCTTCGATGGCTTCCTCGATGCGGATGCACACCCCCTGTTCGGATTCTTCAGGCGCAGCGCCCAGGTAGGGCACGTTGATGGTCACCATCCGGGTGTCAATGTTCGGGAATTCTTCCTGATTCAGGATCAGCAGCGCCAGACCGCCCCCGATCAGCAGGACAAACATCAGCAGGTTGGCGGCGACCGGGTTGCGGACGAACCATGAGATTGCTGTGTACACGAAACTATCCGGTGACGATGGGTGAATCGGCCGTGGCGGCCGGTATTGGATTGACCGGCATGCCGTCCACGGCCGTCTGCAGCGGGGACACGCAGACCCTTTCTCCGGAACTCAGACCACCTCGGATCAGCACTTCGTCCTGGTACAGTCGCAGAGGGTCTACCTCCCGGAACCGCAGGCGATTGCCTTCGTCCACGACGAGCACGTTGTTTCCTTCTCTCAGCGCCACGCGCGGCAGCCGAACGATGTCATCGGCTATCAGGCCCTGTATTTCTGCGTTGACAAACAGGCCCACGGAAAGCGGCGCAGCCTGACCCTCGTTGTCGATCCGCGCGACGACCTGCACCATGCGGCTCATGGTGTCGATCTGCGCCTCGGTGCGGACGATGCGCCCGTACCATTCCAGTCGCTGTCCCGCATATTCCGCGGACAGCGTGACTTCCGGCTGCAGATTCTCGGGTAGCTCGCCCCGGATACCGACGGGCAGGTTGAGGAATGCCAGCTGACGGTCGGCGATGGGCAGCCTGACTTCAGCGTCGGCGCTGGCGTAAACCGTTGCAAAAGCAGTTCCACGGCTGACGAACTGGCCGATGTCTACCGACTCCTTGCGTACCAGCCCGGTAAATGGCGCTGTTATGCGCGTTCGCTCGAGGTCTCTGCTTGCCTGGGCCTGGCCGGCACGCGCTTCCTGCAGCGTCGCCTCGGCGACCCGGGCGGCGCGCAGCGAATTTTCCATTACAGAGCGGCTGATCAGTTGGCGGGCTTCCAGGCTTTCCAGCCGTTCGAATTCGAATTGGGCGTGCTCGTGCTCGGCTTCTGCCCGGGAAAGCGCAGCGTCGGCCCGTTTCAGAGCGGATCGGTAGTCGCGGTCCTCGAGGCGCAGCAGTTCATCGCCCACCTCGAAATTTCCGCCGTTGACCAGGGATGGCGAGATCCACTCGACGCGACCGGAGACCTCAGGAATCAGCTCGGTTTCCGTGTTGGGCGCTACGGTGCCTTGAGAGTGCACGGTCAGTTGTACCGACTGCGGCTGGACCTCGATTACTCTGACGGTCGCAGCGACGGGTTCCGGCACGCTAGGTTCCAGCTTCGGGCTGGTTGCCATGAGTGTCAGAGCCCCGAAGATGGAGGCGATGACAATGAGGCCTGGTATGAAGAATCTGCGCATCATGAGCTTGCTGCCTCGGGCAGGCGAGGGCCTACCTGGGATTTGAGTTTGCTGAACGCTTGCCGGGCGGTATCGCGGTTGAGCTGGGAGAGCGATTCGAATATGCCGCGCACGGCTTCGTGGTCGCGCTGGTTCAGTGCTGCTTTCAGCTCGCGGGCGTGGCAGGCATAGGCCTCCATGTCCAACTCGGCATAGCCCTCCAGCGGTTTCATGCTGGGTACCAATTGCATCAGCAGGCTCCGAGCAATGAGTTGGCAGACCAGATTTCCGCTGGCTTCCATCATCGCCCCGATAAGCGCGAAACGGGCTTCGGTATGGGCCTCCGGAGAGAGTCTGCTGTGAGTCAGCGGCTCTACGAGCTGCTGAAACTTCGACAGCTCCTCATCGCTGGCGCGGTTGACGGCAGCTTCAGCAGCCAGGGTAATCAGGTTGCTGATCACCTGCATGATCTGGTCCACCAGGTTTTCCTCAGGCAGGTCGCCCATGCCAAGCATGTGGCCGATTACGTCCAGGCTGGCCTCACTCAGGGGCGCCACCCGGGCGCCGCCCTGAGCGATAGTGGCCAGCCCCAGCTGCTCCAGCTTCTTCATGGCTTCACGCACCGCACCGCGATTGGCGTCAAATCGCGCTGCCAGATCCCGCTCTGATGGCAGCCGCTCTCCAGTGCGGTACTGGCCGACCAGAATGTCCTGGGTCAGCCGGTCTGCAATGTCTTCGTGTTTTCTGGTTGCTGTCATTTTCGTTGACGGCCTGCCCGTCCTGCCTCTGATTCCTGGTTGCTGACGCTGCTTCTCTGGCGTCACTTTCGGTCCTGCTTTCTTGGCTCTATTCTCTCGACTCTTTTAAACGGTCCTTATAAACGGTCCTTACGGTCTTGGCTCTACCATCATGGTCAGACCAGATTGGTCGGATCATGATACGGATCTCGACATGAAAATCCAGTGAAATGTTACCCTTGGTAACGGGTTGTGACGCGGCTCACAGCCGTAACGGCGAGGTGGTGGATGCCGAAAACGTGCTTTTGGCTTTGGAATCCCTTAGAGTGCCGCGCTTTTCCACCCCCATCGCTCGGGTTTACCGCACAGGAGAAAGTCATGAAAGTGGTCGCCAGGACTGACGAGTACACCATCTATCAGAAGCGCAGCGAACGCTATGCCGTGCAGGACAGCGGCAAAGGCTGGGTCAACGGAGATGCCAAGGTCGCCATTCTGCTGCAACACAAGCTGATCGAAGCGCCTCGGCCGAAAGCGCCTGAGCCAGAGGCTGAAGCACCAGCGGCTGAAGAAGCTTCAACGGAAGAAGCCTCTGCAGAGGCGCCCGCGGCCGAAACCTCAGACGAGGGAGCCGAAAAGTCGGAATAACTCGGAGGCCGGGAGGCCGCAAACTCGGATTCCCGACATGACGCAAGCCTTATCCGAATTCAAGGTCGTCGCGGATTTCGAACCGGCCGGCGATCAGCCTGCAGCGATCGCCGCGCTGGTGGATGGCCTCGAGTCCGGCCTGAGCCATCAGACTCTGCTGGGAGTGACCGGCTCCGGCAAAACCTTCACGATTGCCAACGTGATCCAGGCGGTCCAGCGCCCGACGATCGTGATGGCGCCCAACAAGACCCTGGCGGCACAGCTTTACGGCGAGTTTCGGGATTTTTTTCCGCACAACTCCGTGGAGTACTTCGTTTCCTATTACGACTACTACCAACCGGAGGCCTACGTCCCGGCGTCCGATACCTACATAGAAAAGGATGCTTCGGTTAACGCCCACATCGAGCAGATGCGGCTGTCCGCCACCAAGGCTCTACTCGAGAGACGCGATACGATCATTGTTGCGTCGGTGTCCGCCATCTACGGTCTGGGCGATCCCCAATCTTACCTGCGGATGGTGCTGCACCTCGACCGGGGCGACAGGGTGGATCAGCGCTACATTCTGCAGCGCCTGGCCGAGCTGCAGTACACGCGCAACGACATGGTGTTCCAGCGCGGGACCTACAGGGTGAGGGGCGACGTTGTCGACATCTACCCGGCGGAATCGGAAAAGGAAGCGGTTCGGGTAGAGCTCTTCGATGATCAGATCGAGGAGCTCTCCCTGTTCGACCCGCTTACCGGTGAGGTCATTAACCGTCTGCCCCGGTACACGGTTTTTCCAAAGTCTCACTATGTCACTCCGCGCGATCGCACCCTGGCGGTGCTCGACGAGATCAAAGACGAGCTCAAAGACCGGCTGGAATATCTCAACACGCATAACAAGCTGGTCGAAGCTCAGCGACTCGAGCAGCGTACGCGTTTCGATCTGGAGATGATCCGCGAGCTCGGGTACTGCAACGGCATCGAGAACTACTCGCGCTATCTGTCAGGCCGCATGGCCGGAGAGCCGCCGCCCACCCTGTTCGACTACCTGCCGAAAGACGCGCTGCTGGTGATCGATGAAAGTCACGTGTCCGTGCCCCAGGTGGGCGGCATGTACAAAGGCGACCGGTCACGTAAGGAAACGCTGGTGGAATTCGGGTTCAGACTGCCGTCGGCGCTGGACAACCGCCCGCTGCGTTTCGACGAGTGGGAACGCCTGGCGCCCCAGGCCATATTCGTGTCGGCGACGCCCGCAGACTACGAAGCCAAGATGTCTGGCCAGGTCGTGGAGCAGGTGGTTCGTCCGACGGGTCTGATAGACCCGGAGGTGCTGGTGCGGCCGGCGTCGACTCAAGTGGACGACCTTTTCAGCGAGGTAAGGGAAACCGTGGCCAAAGGGGAGCGGGTGCTCGTGACCACGCTCACCAAGCGGATGGCCGAAGATCTCACCGACTATCTGGACGAGCACGGCGTCCGCGTTCGCTATCTGCATTCCGACATCGACACAGTGGAGCGCATGGAGATTATTCGCGATCTCCGCCTGGGCGAGTTCGACGTGCTGGTGGGCATCAATCTGCTGCGGGAAGGCCTCGACATACCCGAAGTGTCCCTGGTCGCCATACTCGATGCGGACAAGGAAGGTTTCCTGCGGGCAGAGCGCTCGCTGATCCAGACCATGGGTCGCGCGGCGCGCAACGTGGCGGGCAGGGCTATCCTCTATGCGGATTCCTATACCGGCTCCATGACCAGGGCCATTGACGAAACCAACCGCCGTCGGGCGAAGCAGATCGCCTTCAACGAGGCCCACGGCATCACGCCGCAGTCGATTCGCAAGCAGGTGGCGGACGTGATGGAAGGCGCGCGGGCGGTCGCGCCGGGCACGGGCCGCAAGAGTGCCGCCAGCGGTGGGCGCAAAGGCCAGCCCAAGCTGGAGATTCCTGACGATCCCAAGGCGCTGGGCAAGATGCTCGAGAAAATGGAAACGCAGATGCTCGAGCACGCCCGGAATCTGGAATTCGAGGAAGCCGCAGCGCTCAGGGACCAGATCCGGGAGATCCGTCTCGAGCGGCTGATGGCCTGAGGGCTACGCGGTGCCGACCGGGCGCCCCGGGCGGAACCTGATGGGCATGCGTCGAATGCCCGATATGAAGTTCGAGGCCAGCCACGCAGGCGGTTCCGTCAGCTCGATATCATGCAGTCTTTGCAGCACCTCGCGCAGCATGGCGTCGATCTCTACCCTGGCGATGTGCTGGCCCAGGCACACGTGCGCGCCGGCTCCGAAGGCGATGTGGGGATTCGGGTTTCGCGTTATGTCCAGCCTGTGCGGCTTCGCGAATGCCCGGGGGTCCCAGTTGGCGGCGCCGAAGTAGCGCACCACCTTGTCGCCCGCGCGGATTGTCTGACCCGCTATCCGCGTGTCCTTCAGCGCGGTGCGACGCATGTAGATTACCGGGCTCACCCAGCGCAGCAGTTCTTCCCGCGCGTTCGGAATCAGATCGGGGTTCGCGCGGAGGGCCGCCAGCGCATCCGGATTCTGCAGCAGGGTGTACAGGCCGCCGGCCACCAGATTCCTCGTCGTGTCGCCGCCTGCGTCTACCAGCAGCAGAAAGAAAAGCTGGAAGTCGACGCTGTCGAGCCGTTTGCCTTCGACCTCCGCTTGAATGATCTGGCTGGCGAGATCCGCGCCGGGTTCAGCCGACTTGGCGTCGTAAACCTTCTGTGCGTACTCGAACATCTGCAGCACCGCGTGAGCCTGAGCGCCCTCGGGTAATGTCTCCGGTGCGGAGTGGATGGTCTCCGTCAGTTCGTAGAGCGTGCGGCCGTCATCCAGCGGTATGCCCAGCAGCTCGGCGATGACGTAAGACGGCAGTTCGCCCGCGACATCGGTTACGAAGTCGCATTCTCCGGCCTCGATGATCTGGTCGACGATCCGTTGTGACAGCTGCGCCACTCGCGGCTGCAAAGCGGCGGCCGGCCCCTGGGTGAACTGCCGACTGATTATCTTGCGGAACTGAGTGTGGGCAGGTGGGTCCATCATCAACATCATCTTGTGCTCGCCGAACGCCATTTCCATGCCCTGTTCGGGGTCCGCGATCATGATGGTGGGTTCGGAAGAAAAGGTCGCCGGATCCCGCCCCAGCGCAGCGACGTCCTCGTGGCGGGTCAGCGCCCAGAAACCCGGGCCGTTCGGCTCCTTGTGCCAGTAGGCGGGCGCATTGTCCCGCAGCCAATCGTACTGGGCGTGAGGGTGTCCGTGGTCGAAGCTTGCAGGATTTAGGAGATCGATATTCATGGTCTGAGTTCCGCAGGCGTCGGGAACCTGTGTGGTCCAACCAAATCATGGATTCAGTTGGTAGGCACGCCCGGATTCGAACCGGGGACCTCTACCATGTCAAGGTAGCGCTCTAACCAACTGAGCTACGCGCCTGCGCCAGAATGTGAGGCTGGGGGCCTCGCCAAAGGCGGCTATCATACTAAATCCGGCGCCGGATCATAGTGTTCGCTGAGTCGCCATTTTTTACCTTTCCATGACAAGGGTTTGCGCGCGGGCGGGCTTGTGCCTGGGCGTTTGGGGCAGTAGAATCGCGCGGCCTGGAGATCTGCAGGAAGTTGTGGCGGTTTCCCGGTGCTGTTAGGTAAACGAGAGCAGCTATATCATCGGTCAGAGGAACCCGGGAGAGGCGGGATCCGAGCTGGCCGTTTGTCATTGCGAGATGGAGAACGTCTATTAAGAAAGGGGGTGCGAAACGCGTCGAGCGGTCGATCTTGAACGAAGAGATCCGTGACTCGAGTGTGCGTTTAATAGCGGCCGACGGCAGTCAGGTCGGTGTGGTTTCCCGTGACGAAGCCTTGGACGAAGCCAAGCGGTCTGGATTGGATCTGGTGCTCATCGCGCCGGACGCCGAACCACCGGTTGTCAAAGTCATGGATTACGGAAAGCATCTTTTTGAGCTGAAAAAAACCAAAGCAGCTCAGCGAAAGAAGCAGAAGCAGATCCAGATCAAGGAAATGAAATTCCGGCCGGGAACGGAAGAAGGCGATTACCAGGTAAAACTGCGCAACCTGATTCGTTTTCTTGAAGATGGAGACAAAGCCAAAGTATCGCTTCGGTTTCGTGGCAGAGAAGTCGTTCATCCGGAAATCGGCATGAATCTGATGACGCGAATCGCCGAAGACCTTGACGAGCTCGGCCAGGTGGAATCCGCGCCGAAGTTCGAAGGTCGCCAGATGATCATGGTGCTGGCTCCCAGAAAAGGAAAAAAGCACTAGTCCAAGCTTGCACAAGAGGGCGGCCCGGTCAGGTTGCCCACATCAGGAACTAGGCAAGAAACCGGGCTCGGTCGAACGACGTCCGGAAAAGGCTGTTATGACGAAACGGCAGCTGTAATGAATCGCGTGGAGTAAGGAAATGCCGAAACTCAAATCGAATTCCGGCGCGGCGAAGCGTTTTCGCCGGACAGCCAAAGGTTTCAAACACCGAAAGGCCAATAGAAACCACATTCTTACCAAGAAGGGCCCGAAGCGTAAGCGACAGCTGCGTGGCCTAGAGAACGTCGCAGCTGCTGATACCCGACGTATCGACCGCATGCTGCCGATCAAGGCGCGCTGAGGAGACGTCCCGATGCCCAGAGCAAGAAATACCGTGGCGTCCCGGAACCGGCGCAAAAAGGTCCTCAAGCTGGCCAAAGGTTACTACGGTGCCCGAAGCCGCCAATTCAAGGTGGCCAAGCAGGCGGTAATCCGTGCCGGTCAGTACGCCTATCGCGACCGACGGCAGCGCAAGCGCCAGTTCCGATCTTTGTGGATCGTTCGCATCAACGCGGCGGCCCGCGAGCACGGCCTCTCTTACAGCCAGTTTATCAACGGCCTCAACAAGGCGGAGATAGAAGTGGACCGTAAGGTACTGGCCGATATGGCAATTCATGAGAAATCGGCGTTCGCCGTCCTCGTGGAACAGGCCAAAGCCGCGCTGGGCTCCGAGGTCGCGAAAGCGGCCTGAGGCCACCGGTGTCCTCCCGGCGCAAAGCCGGGACAGTGCCCGGGAACAAAACACACGCCGTCTCCGGAGGTCCATCCCAGGGTCTTGGACAGGCACACGTGCGTGGATGTCAGCACAAAGGGAAGGGCGAACGGACAGCGCCAGACCTTTTCGGGCTGAGACAGGGTGAGCGATGAGCACGGAACTCGAACGAATTCTTGATGACGCCCAGGCGGCGGTCTCTGCTGCCGAGGACGAGCGCGCGCTCGACGCGGTCCGGGTTCACTACCTTGGCAAGAAAGGTCAGCTGACCGCGCTGCTCAAGAATCTGGGGAAGCTGTCCCCAGAAGAGCGACCGCAGGCCGGAGCGGCCATCAATGCCGCAAAAGAGCACGTTCAGGGCTGGCTCGCTTCCCGCAAAACGGCCCTGGCTGCCGGCCAGCTCGAGGCCGCCCTGTCTGCGGATCGGGTAGACGTGACCCTGCCGGGGCGCCGTCAGACCGTTGGCGGGCTGTATCCGGTAACCAGCGTTCTGCTGCGGATCGAGGCCATATTCGCGGGGGCCGGGTACGACGTGGTAACGGGGCCTGAGATCGAAGACGATTATCACAACTTCGAAGCGCTGAACATTCCTGCCCATCATCCGGCTCGAGCCATGCATGACACCTTTTACTTTGGAGATGGCACCTTGCTGCGAACGCACACGTCTCCCAGCCAGGTGCACGTCATGGAGCAGCAGGCACCGCCCATACGGGTGATCTGCCCGGGCCGCGTCTATCGCCGCGACTCGGATCTGACCCACAGCCCCATGTTTCAGCAGGTGGAAGGCCTGGTGGTCGACAAGGGCGTCAGCTTTGCGGATCTCAAAGGCACGGTCATCGAGTTCCTGCAGACATTTTTCGAGCGCGATCTCGAGGTGCGCTTCCGGCCATCGTACTTTCCCTTTACTGAGCCCTCTGCGGAAGTGGATGTGCAATGTGTGCATTGTCTTGGTAACGGCTGCCGGGTGTGCAGTCAGACCGGCTGGCTGGAAGTGATGGGCTGCGGCCTCGTGCACCCTCGGGTGCTGGAGATGTCGGGGATCGACAGCGAGGGCTATTCCGGCTTCGCCTTTGGTATGGGCGGCGACCGGCTTGCCATGTTGCTTTACGAGGTCGACGACCTGCGCCTTTTTTATGAAAACGATTTGCGCTTCCTGCGCCAGTTCAACTGACCGGTTACCGAGGGCTCCATCATGAAGTTCAGTGAGACCTGGCTGCGTGAGTGGGTCGACCCGCCGGTCCACCGGGACGAACTGCTCGAGCAGTTGACGATGGCCGGTCTTGAAGTGGACGGCGTGGTCCCGGTCTCCGGCGCGTTCAGCGGCGTAGTAGTGGCGCGGGTAGCGAGCGTGGAATCTCACCCGGATGCAGACAAGCTCGCTGTCTGTCAGGTAGAGGACGGCGAAGGCTCTGTGCAGGTGGTCTGCGGGGCGCCTAACGTGAGGGCGGGTCTTGTGACGGCCTTTGCCAGAGTTGGTGCAATGCTGCCGGGAGATTTCAAGATCAAGAAGGCGAAGCTCCGCGGCGTGGAATCGCGGGGCATGCTGTGCAGCGCTGCAGAGCTGGGTCTCGGCGACGATCACGATGGCATCCTGGAGTTGGGTGAGGGCGCGGCGGTAGGTGCGGACCTCAGAGAAACGCTGAAGCTCGATGATGTAAGCGTGGACGTGGATCTCACGCCCAATCGCGGCGACTGCCTCTCCCTGCGCGGGCTGGCCCGCGAGGTGGGGGTGCTCAACAACAGCGCCGTCAGCTATCCCGAGATCGCCCCGGTGACCGCGGTGGTTGAGGACGTTTTTCCTGTCACCCTGGAAGCGCCGGAAGGCTGTCCGCGCTATCTGGGTCGGGTGATTCGCGGCATCGACACGAATGGGGATTCCCCCGCCTGGCTCAAGGAACGCCTGCGTCGGTGCGGGTTGCGCAGCATCGATCCGGTGGTGGACGTCACAAACTATGTGATGCTCGAGCTGGGCCAGCCCATGCATGCATTTGACCTCCGTCAGCTGCAGCAGGGCATCGTGGTACGGATGGCGACTTCCGGCGAGAAGCTCACCTTGCTGGACGGCAAGGAGGTGGCGCTGGACGAGGATACCCTGCTGATTACGGACGCCGGCGGGCCCGTGGCCATTGCCGGTGTCATGGGCGGCGAGCGCAGCGGGGTCCAGCCGGACACCGTAGATGTCTTTCTGGAATGCGCCTTCTTTGCCCCACTGGCGGTTTCGGGAACTGCGCGCCGCTATGGCCTGCACACGGATGCTTCCCACCGCTATGAGCGTGGCGTGGACTCCGCGTTGCAGCATCAGGCCATGGAGCGCGCCACACGGCTGCTGCTGGACATCGTCGGCGGGGAGGCGGGTCCGGTGACAGAGACCGTCGACCCGGAAAAGCTGCCGGTCAGGGCGACGGTGCGCCTCAGGGAGAATCGGTTGAATCAGTTGGTAGGCGCGCCGATGTCCACGTCGGATGTGGACGAGGCGCTCAAGCGTCTTGACTTCCGCCTGCTGGATCGCGATGTCACAGAGCGCGACGGCGTCTGCTGGACCATCGAGGCGCCTAGCCATCGATTCGACATCGAGCGGGAAGCGGACCTGGTTGAGGAAGTTGTTCGCATTTACGGTTACAACCGGGTGCCCGCCAGGCGCCCGGTGACCGATCTCGCCTTGCGTGCGGTTCCGCTGGGCCAGTCGGCTGAAGCCGACCTCAAGCATTTCCTGGCGTCACAGGGCCTTCAGGAAGCGGTGACCTACAGCTTCGTCGATCCAAAACTGCAGGATCTGTTGGACCCCGGAACCCGGTCGGTCGCGCTGGCCAACCCCATGTCCTCGGAGCAGTCGGTCATGCGTACCAACATGCTCGCGGGTCTGGTCGGTGCGCTGCAGTTGAATATGTCGCGCCAGCAGGAGCGGGTGCGGCTGTTCGAAGTGGGCCTGTGTTTTCAACCCGCGGCGGACACTGATTCAGTTGGGGAAGCAGGCGACCGTTCAGTCGTCCGGCAGCAACCCTTGCTGGCCATTGTGCTGTCCGGCGCGTCCGTCCCGGAAGGCTGGAATCAGGGTCGGGACGATGTGGATTTCTTTGATATCAAAGGTTTGATGGACCAGGTGTTCGACTGGGCCGGGCTGGTGGACGTCAGCTACGTGTCGCGCCGCGACGATGTCATGCACCCCGGTCAGGCGGCGACGGTGCTCCTCGCGGGAAGACCGGTGGGTCGGCTGGGGAGGCTGCATCCGGAGGTTGAAACCCGCCTTGACGTGCCACGGCCGATCTATTTCCTCGAGGTAGAAGCGGGAGCGGTGCTGCGCCGGGGAACTCGCAAGTATCAGGCCTTTTCCCGGTATCCCAGCGTTCGTCGGGATCTGGCTCTGGTGGTCGATGAGCAGGTCACCGCGGCGGAGATCGAGCGGGTCGTGCGGGAAACCCTGGGCAGTGTTCTAACTGACTTCAGAGTATTTGATGTCTATCACGGCAAAGGCATTGATTCTAATGAAAAAAGTCTTGCTGTGGGCTTGACCTTACAGGATCCATCGGCCACTCTTAATGAAGATCAGATTGCGGGCTATACAGAAGACGTGTTGGCCGCTCTTCAACGCGGTGTCAACGCACGATTGCGTTGATGCGAGTTGATGCTAACGGTGGGACTGAGGGAGCGCACCACCGCGTCGGAGGAAGACGGGTTTACCCGCAAGGGTGGATTCGATGAGCCTCCGGCTATAAGGCCGTAAAAGGCTATAAAAATGGAGGTGGCGCGTTGAGTGCACTGACAAAGGCGCAGATGGCTGATCGTCTGTTTGAGGAACTGGGCCTCAACAAGCGCGAAGCGAAAGAAGTTGTTGAGATGTTCTTTGACGAGGTGAGATCGTCACTGGAACGCAACGAGCAGGTGAAACTGTCGGGGTTCGGCAATTTTGACCTGCGGGAAAAGGGTGAGCGGCCTGGCCGCAACCCCAAGACTGGAGAGGAAATACCCATTTCAGCGCGCCGGGTGGTGACTTTTCGTCCAGGCCAGAAGCTGAAAGCGAGGGTTGAAGCGTATGCTGGACGCGAGTCAGAATGACGAATTGCCGCCCATCCCGGGTAAGCGTTACTTCACCATTGGAGAAGTAAGCCAGCTCTGTGATGTGAAGCCTCACGTGCTTCGCTATTGGGAACAGGAGTTCGCACAGCTCAAGCCGGTAAAGCGTCGGGGCAACCGCCGCTATTATCAGCGCCAGGACGTGATTGTCATCCGGCAGATCCGTTCGCTTCTCTATGATCACGGCTTCACCATTGGCGGCGCCCGCCAGCGTTTGCAGGGGGACGACGCCAAGCAGGATCAGACGCAGTTCAAGTTGCTGGTCAAGCAGATGATCGTCGAGCTCGAGGACGTTCTCAGGGTTCTCAAATCCTGATCGACATAGCCGCCAGAACGCTTCCTGCCTGACTCGGCGGACGCTGTTTCGAGCGTGGTCCAGCTGGCAAATTCGAGAATAAAAATATTTTTTATTCAATGAGTTAGTATGCTTTTGTTGAAAACTGTAGAGATACAGCCTTTCGCGAAATAGCAAAGGACGGCTGCCATGGGCATGGTCGATTTCAGTGATCTGGCCGTCACCCTGCAGTAAGCGTCGAGCGACAGGGGTCGCCGGACGGTTTCAGCGGTTCATCTGATCATCAAACGTTCGAGCCTCTGCCGTCTCTCCTGTGAGATCGGCACCGCCCTGCGGGTGGCCAGGTCCATGGCGACCCCCACGGCCTCCGCGGTTGCCGCGCAGCGCCCTGCTGTTTCGTCGATCACCGCGTGGGCCATGTTCTGAGTCTTGTTGCCGAGGGAGCGAATTCCCGACAGGTGACTGAAGATGCTGCCGTGGCGCAGCGGCGCATGGATGTGCAGGCGGTACTCCAGCGCGGCCCCACCCTGAGCACCGCTTTGCCGGGCCTGGCTGTCCACGTCGCCGTTGAGAAATGCCCACAGGTTCGGCATGCCGTCAGATATCCGCCCTATGTAGTTGTGTGGCAGGAGGAATCCTGCAGCGTCGCATTCTTCCGGGCCGATGATGCCCCCACCCACGATCTGGAAACTCTGCGCTGTGGCCTCTTTGCGGCTGCTCGGAGCGCTGTGGGAAGAGGCCGGGTCCAGGCCGCGGGCGGCTGCCTCGACCGGCACCGGCACCTCCGCCTTGCCCTGGGTCTGCCAGCCGCTGGTGTCGACGGTTGTCACGAATGCGGCCACCGGTGTGTCGGTGACGTTGTCGACCATCAGCTGCAGGATGTCCAGCTCGGCGTCGCCGCTCCGGGCGATCCCGCAGTCTATCCGCAGCGGGGTGGCGATGCGGGCCTCACGTAGAAATCGTATGTGCTGCACCCGTATGCGCTGCAACGCCGCCTCGGGTTCCGCGTCGGGTATCAGGTTTTCCTGCAGCAGAAACACCTGCAGCGCCTGGTTCATCTTGTGGGCGTAGAAGCGCACGTTCAGGTGGTCGTTCTCGTCGCACTCCCAGCGATTCACGCTGCCCCAGAAACAGCCCTGTAGTTCTGCCTTGTGCTTGTTTGCCTGCTTGTTTTCCTGCTTGTTCATCATGGTGGGTCTATCCGCTTGCCGGCGGCTCAGGCTTGGCGTTTTCGGCAGACTGGTCCGCGGCTGCGGTAACGGCGTCCATCAGTTCCTGGTCCAGATGCCCGTCTGCTATCAGCCCGCCGCGCTGCTGAAACTGGCTGAGCGCGCTGCGGGTTGCCGGGCCCATTATGCCGTCCGGCTTGCCGACGTCGTAACCCAGGTTCCACAGATCGGTCTGCAGCTGCATCACCTGGGCACGCGAGAGGCGAACGCCGTCGTCCGGCAACCGTTGGGCCAGGGTACCCGCACCGGCGATCCGGTCAGCAAGGTGACCAACGGCAAGTGCATAGTACTCGGAGCGGTTCCAGCCCATGATCACGCGGAAGTTCCGGTAGGTGAGAAATGCCGGGCCGGCATAGCCTGCCGGCACGATCAGCGCGGCCGGCAGGTCCAACTGCGGCAGAGGCTGGCCCAGGGCGTTGGTGATGTCCAGGTTCGCCCACTCGTGCAGGGGTCGTTGCT
>JAHEEG010000061.1 GCA_024640825.1 Gammaproteobacteria bacterium | reverse complement strand
ACCTCGAACGGTATCGTCATCGCGTTTTCAGCCGCCGATGGCAGCGAGCTTTGGCGCGCCTCGGTGGGCAGCGAAGTGCTGGCGCCGCCAGTGGGTGGTGACGATCTGGTTTTCGTTCAGACCAGCGATGGCAGACTGCTGGGGCTGGAACAGGATGATGGTGCAACGCGGTGGAGCTTTGACAATCAGATACCTATTCTGACTCTGCGCGGCGCCAGCAAGCCGATCTTCGACAACGGAATCGTCATCGGCGGGTTTTCCAACGGCATGGTGGCCGCGGTACGCGAAAGTAATGGCGAGCCCCTCTGGCAGCACCAGGTGATGCTGCCCCAGGGACGGTCGGAACTGGATCGCATGGTGGACGTGGACGGCACCGGTCTGCTCAGCGGCGGGATTGTCTACGTGGTTTCTTATCAGGGCAGGATCAAGGCTCTGCGGGCCGCTGATGGCTCGCTGCTTTGGGAGCAGGATATGTCCAGCTACCTGGACCTGGCGGAAGGCTATGGCCACGTTTACGTGATCGATCAGGATGATGTCATTACGGCCATTGACCAGAGAACGGCGGAAGTTGTCTGGAAACAGGAAGGTCTGTTTCGGCGCCAGCTTTCCAGCCCCGTGGCGTTCAGCAACTATCTGGTCGTGGGAGATTCCGACGGCTATCTGCACGTGCTGGCTCAGAGCGACGGTCGCTTCATTGGCCGGCGTAAAATTGACGGTGATGGGGTTCGAGCACGCCCCTGGGTCGCTGACGACCTGTTCTATGTGTTGGGCAACTCGGGGTCGTTACAGGCTCTGGAGATCGAGCCGAGGTAGAACCTCATGATTCCCACCCTCGCTCTGGTAGGCCGGCCGAACGTCGGCAAGTCAACGCTGTTCAACCGGTTGACCCGCAGCCGTGACGCGCTTGTGGCGGACGTCGCGGGTCTGACTCGTGATCGTCGCTATGGCAGAGCCCGGTTGGGCGGCTGCGTCTGCACCCTCATCGACACCGGCGGGCTGATGGGCGAAGCCGGAGAGCTGACCGAGGCGCTGGAGCATCAGGCCGAGACGGCGATCGACGAGTCCGACGTGGTGTTGTTCCTGGTGGATGCGCGGGATGGCAGAACGCCCGTGGACCAGGTTCTCGCCGATCGTCTGCGGCGTCGGGGCCGACCGGTTCTGCTTGTCGTCAACAAGATGGACGGAGCCAGCGAAGACCAGGCACTTGCAGAGTTTTCCCGACTGGGCTTCGCCGATGTTGTGTATATTTCAGCGGCACATGGCCGGGGTGTTGCGGCGCTAAACGAGCAGATACTTTCGCTGCTGGAAGCCAACGTCGCCGGTTTTGTCAGAGAACCGGATTTGGAACCGGAATTGGAACCGGAGGAAGTCGGCCAGGGGGACGACGAGCCAACGGAAAACGCCACCGCCGACCCTCAGCCGACCTCGATTCGAGTTGCCATCATCGGTCGGCCTAATGTCGGTAAATCTACCCTGACCAATCGTCTGCTGGGAGAGCAGCGTCAGGTGGTGTTCGATGCGCCTGGCACCACGCGGGACGCTATTGAGATTCCCTTTGAGAAGGACGGCAGTGCCTACACGCTGATCGATACCGCTGGCGTGCGCCGAAAGGGCCGGGTGGATGGCGTTGTCGAAAAGTTTTCCGTGGTCAAGGCGCTGCAGGCCATCGAAAGGGCCCACGTGGTCATTCTTGTCATGGATGCTCGTGAGGGCGTGGTGGATCAGGACCTGCACGTGCTCAGCTACGCGGCAGATGCGGGCGCCGGGATCATCATTGCAGTGAACAAGTGGGATGGCCTGTCCGCTGACGACCGGGCGGCGGTTGAACGGACCCTGGCCCGACGTCTGCGATTCGCACCCTGGATCCGGGCTTTGAAGATTTCAGCTCTGCATGGCAGCGGTGTGGGCTTGCTGCTGCGTGAGGTAGACCGGGTTTTTCGAGCCGGCCAGTTCGCGGTGGGTACGACCCAGCTCACCCGCCTGCTGACGAGTTTGGTGCAGGCCCATCCGCCGCCGGCCGTGCGCGGTCGGCCTGTGAAGCTGCGGTTCGCCCACAAAGCCGGTGAGCACCCGCCGAAGATCGTCATTCACGGTAATCAGACGGAGTCGGTGCCAGCCTCCTATGTCCGTTACCTGGAGAAAGGATTCCGGGAAGCGCTGGATCTGTCGGGCACGCCGGTGGACATCGTACTGCGAACGGGCGACAACCCGTTTGCCGGCAGGAAAAACGTGCTCACCAGGCGGCAGGAGCAGCAGCGCCAGCGAATGCTCCGCTACCAGAAGAAGCGCCGTCGCTGAGTAGGTTAATCCAGATCCAGCCGCGGCAATGACGGCAGCTGATTGTCCTCATCTATGGCCATGACCCTGACGCTGAGCGCGCCATCCTTCAGGTGGGCAAGCAGCAAAGCGTCCGTGGCCGTTTCGCGAATGGAAGTCACCGGCTTGCCGGCGGCCCCTTCCGCTGCCGGCCTGAGAACCGCGTAGCCTCGGCTCAGTGTGGCCAGCGGGCTCACTGCCTGCAGCGTCCGGGCTGCGTTGTTCAGCGCGCTGCGTCGGGTCTGCAGGGAATGCAGCGACGCTGCCAGCAGTGCGCCAAGCAGATTCCGCACGTCCACCTGCTGCTGCTGGATGCGCCGCTCCGGGCGTAGCAGATGCAGCCCTCGGGCGAGAACACGGACGCTGCTGCGGGCTTCGCTGAGCCGTTGTGATATGGCACGTCGCAAGCGTTCCTCGAGCTCGTCGGCGCGCTGCATCTGCTGCTGCAGATGGCGGCCCGGATCGTTGAGCAGCGCGCGCAGGTGTCCGACGCGCTGCTTTCTTGCCGACAGATCGGTCATGAACTCTCTTCGAAGGCGCTGTTCCAGATGCCAAACTCGACGGCCCAGTTCCTGGCGATCAGGGGTGAGCAGTTCTGCGCCGGCTGACGGCGTAGGCGCTCTAAGGTCCGCGGCGAAATCGGCTATGGTGAAGTCGGTCTGATGGCCCACGGCCGAAACCACGGGTACCGGGCAGGCTGCCACGGCCCGCGCCACTGTCTCCAGGTTGAAAGCCCACAGGTCTTCAAGGGACCCGCCACCTCGCGTCAGCAGGACTACGTCAGGGTTGAGATCCGGAACCCGGGCCAGCGCCCGCAGAATTTCCGGCTCCGCGCGCTCGCCCTGTACGGCCACGGGTATGAGCGTGACTCGAAGCGTCGGGAAGCGTCGCTCGATGACGTGAAGCACGTCCCGCAGCGCGGCCCCACTGGCCGAAGAAATCACCGCGAGATGCCTTGGGAGCGCCGGCAGCGGACGCTTTGACGCCGTGTCGAACAGGCCTTCAGCATCCAGCTTCGCTTTCAGGGCCTCGAACGCTGCGCGAAGTGCTCCCTCACCGGCGGCTTCCATATGTTCGGCGATCAGCTGAAAATCGCCTCGCGCCTCATAGAGGCTCAGGCGCCCGCGAACCAGCACTTCCATCCCCTCCCGGGGTTCGAAGCGGAGCGTCCGATTGCGGCCGGCGAACATTGCGCAGCGCAACTGCGCGCTGTCGTCTTTGAGGGTGAAATACCAGTGGCCCGAGCCGGGGCGACGAAAGTTCGACAGCTCGCCCGCTACCCACACGATGTGAAAGTGCTGCTCTATGAGGACGCGCGCTTCCCGGGCGAGCGCGCTGACGGTGAGAATCGGCCTTTCATCGGCAGTAGAAGACATTGGGCGAGTTTACATGATCCGTGGGCGCCGATAGAATTTCGGTTTTGCGGAGTCCTAAATGTTGCGTATCGCCCAGGACGCGCTCACGTTCGACGACGTACTGCTCCTCCCCGCTTATTCTCAGGTCCTACCTTCCGAGGTTTCGCTGGAGACCCAGCTTACCCGGGACATCAGGCTCAACATCCCGCTCATGTCTTCGGCTATGGACACCGTAACGGAAGCTCGCCTAGCCATCGCGATGGCTCAGGAAGGCGGTATCGGTATCGTGCACAAGAACATGAGCATCGAGGCGCAGGCCCGGGAAGTCCGGGCGGTCAAGAAATTCGAGAGTGGGATCATTCGGGATCCCATCACCATTTCACCGGACAAAACGGTTGCTGATCTCATCGAGATCACCATGGAGCACAAGATATCCGGCGTTCCCGTTGTGGAGGGATCGAAGCTGGTCGGCATCATCACCAGTCGCGACGTGCGTTTCGAGAAGCGTATGGATGCGCTCATACGGGACGTAATGACGCCAAAGGAAAAGCTCGTCACGGCAACCGAAGACGCCAGCTTTGACCAGATTACCGACATCCTGCACCGGCATCGCATCGAGAAGGTGCTGCTGATCAATGACCGCTTTGAGTTAAAAGGCATGGTCACGGTAAAGGACATCAACAAGGCTCAGGCATTTCCAAATGCCTGTAAGGACGACCATGGCTCGCTGCGAGTGGGCGCCAGCATCGGCACCGGCGCCGAAACTGACGACCGGGCTTCCGCGCTGGTGGAAGCTGGCGTAGATGTTCTGGTGGTAGACACCGCCCACGGCCATTCGCAGCGGGTGCTTGATCGGATCAGCTGGGTCAAGCAGCGTTATCCGCACGTGGCGCTCATTGGCGGTAACGTGGCGACGGCTGAGGGCGCACAAGCGCTGTTGGACGCGGGCGTGGACGCGATCAAGGTGGGTATCGGTCCTGGATCGATCTGCACCACCCGGGTTGTAACCGGTATTGGCGTGCCGCAGATCACGGCAATCTCGGAGGCCGTCGCCGTTGCCCGTGATGTGAACATTCCGGTAATCGCGGATGGTGGTATCCGTTACTCGGGAGACATTGCCAAAGCCCTTGTGGCCGGGGCCAGCGTGATCATGGTGGGCGGGTTGCTTGCCGGTACCGATGAGGCGCCTGGTGAGGTGGAGCTCTATCAGGGACGAACCTACAAAGCGTACCGGGGCATGGGTTCGCTTGGCGCCATGTCCGAGGCGCACGGTTCTTCCGACCGGTATTTTCAGGAGCCCGAGGGGGATGCCCGGAAGCTGGTGCCGGAAGGTATCGAAGGACGTGTGCCTTATAGAGGTCCCGTCAGTCCCATCGTCAGTCAGTTGATGGGAGGCGTACGCGCTGCCATGGGTTATACCGGAAGTCCGGATATAGAAACCATGCGCACACGTCCCCGCTTTGTCCGGGTGAGCGCCGCCAGTATGGTCGAGAGCCACGTTCACGACGTGGCGATCACCAAAGAAGCTCCCAATTACCCGTTGAGCTGACGTGCATACCGGACAGGACATTCACGATCAGCGCTTGCTGATCGTTGACTTCGGCTCCCAATATACGCAGCTGATCGCCAGACGGGTCCGTGAGGTGGGCGTTTATTGCGAGATACATCCCTTCGACGCGCCGGAGGACTTTCTGCGGGATTTCGCCCCCAAAGGGGTGATTCTGTCGGGCGGGCCGGAAAGCACCACTGAAGGACATACGCCGCGGATACCGGATGCGGTTCTGGCGTTTGGGGTACCCGTTCTGGGCATCTGCTACGGCATGCAGGCGATGGCGGCACAGCTGGGTGGGGCGGTGTCCGCGTCCAACGTGCGCGAATTCGGCCATGCTGTCATACACATCGAGCCAGGCACCGAACTGCTGCAGCCCGTTCGCGACGCCCAGGGTTCAGAGCTTTCGGTCTGGATGAGTCACGGTGACAAGGTCACCGACGTACCAGCAGGTTTTGAAGTAACCGCAGGCACAGCGTCGGCGCCCGTCGCCGCCATGGAAGATCGCGAGCGCGGGTTGTATGGCGTGCAGTTTCACCCCGAGGTCACCCATACGCATCTGGGTACGGACATTATCCGCCACTTCGCCAGAGACCTGTGCGGCTGCGAAGGTCTATGGAACGCGGCCAACATCGTCGACGAGGCGGTTGCACATGTTCGCCATCTGGTCGGTGACGAGGGCGTGGTGCTCGGGCTTTCCGGAGGGGTGGATTCCAGCGTAGTTGCCGCGCTGCTGTCTCGTGCTATCGGCGATCAGTTGACGTGCGTTTTCGTTGACAATGGCCTGCTCAGAAAGAACGAGCGGGAAGAAGTTGCGGAGACCTTCGCGCCCTCCAATGCGCTCAATCTTAATCTCGTTGTGGTCGACGCCGAGGAAGAGTTTCTCGACCGGCTGGCTGGACACGAGGATCCGGAAGCAAAGCGGAAGATCATTGGTAGTACGTTCATCGACGTGTTCGATCGTGAGGCGCACCGGATTTCGGGGGTCAAATGGCTGGCACAGGGAACCATCTATCCCGATGTCATCGAATCCGCAGCCAGCAAGTTCGGCAAGGCCCACGTAATCAAGAGCCATCACAATGTGGGTGGGCTACCCGAGCGGATGCATCTCAAACTGATCGAGCCGCTGCGAGAACTTTTCAAAGACGAAGTGCGTCAGATCGGCATGCATCTGGGGCTCCCTCGTCAGATGGTGTACCGGCACCCTTTCCCCGGTCCCGGGCTGGGTGTGCGGATTCTCGGTGCCGTCCGCAAAGAGGCTGCCGAGGTGCTGAGGGAGGCGGACGCCATCTTTCTCGAAGAGCTGCATGCGGCCAACTACTATGATCGAGTCAGCCAGGCTTTTGCCGTTTATCTGCCGGTAAAATCCGTGGGCGTCGTGGGGGACGCGCGGCGCTATGCCGAGGTCATCGCGCTTCGTGCCGTTGAGACGACGGACTTCATGACGGCACGCTGGGCACACCTTCCTTACGAGCTGATCGAGCGTATTTCCAATCGCATCATCAACGAGATCGAAGGCGTCTCCCGGGTGGTCTATGACGTTTCGAGCAAGCCGCCGGCCACCATAGAGTGGGAGTAGGCGGCACGTCATGAACGACGAGCGATGGATGCAGCGCGCGCTGGACCTGGCGGAAGAAGCAGCCGGCTTTGGGGAAGTGCCTGTGGGCGCGGTGGTCGTGCTGGACGGTCAGATAATCGGTGAAGGTTGCAACCGGCCCATATCGCTGTGTGACCCAACGGCCCATGCGGAAATCCAGGCTATCCGTGATGCCGCTCGGCGGCTGGGCAACTATCGATTGCCCGGCTCCGCGCTCTACGTCACCATTGAACCGTGCACCATGTGCGCCGGCGCGCTGGTTCACGCCCGGGTAGAGAACCTGATTTACGGCGCCCGGGAGCCCCGCTCCGGCGCGGTGGTGAGCGCCGCCGAGCTGTTGAACAACCCGGAACTGAATCATCGGGTGGCGGTGCGCGGCGGTGTTCTCGCCGCGGAGTGCGCAGCAGTGGTGCAGAAGTTCTTCGTTCAGAGGCGTAAAACCCGTAACACTGAAGCCGCGATCGATAATGACTGAGCTTCTTTTGCTGAACGGTCCGCCCGCGCTCTCTGCGTTCCGGTTGACCAAAATGAGGGAGCGGCTTGGCCTGATTCACGGCTCCCTGTACGCAGAATTTTTCCATCTGCTTGCTCTCGAGGCACCTCTGGAGCCGTACGAACTGGGTCGCATCCGAAGCCTTCTCGAATACGGTCCCGAGACCGAACGGCCGGATGCCGGCGGCGAAGGGCCGGGTTTCACCATTGTCCCCAGGCTTGGCACGATTTCGCCGTGGTCCAGCAAAGCCACCGACATTTTTCGCACCTGCGGATTGCGCAAGGTAGTGAGAGTCGAGCGGGGGATCCGCTGGTATCTGGACCCGGAAGCGGCGTCAAATATCGACCCCGCGCCGCTGTTCGATCGGATGACTCAGCGACTGGTTTCCGAGCGGGAGCTGGCCGGCGTCTTTGAGGACCTTGCGCCCAGACCGCTGGCTCGGGTGCCGTTAATGGCCCAGGGTCGGGCCGAACTCGTGCGCGCCAACGAAGTCTTGGGGCTGGCGCTATCCGAGGACGAGATCGACTATCTGGCGGACGCCTACGGGGGCCTTGCCAGAGATCCGACGGACGTCGAACTGATGATGTTCGCCCAGGCCAATTCGGAGCATTGCAGGCACAAGATCTTCAACGCGACCTGGCAGGTGAACGACGAGATTCAGCCGCTCTCGCTGTTCGACATGATCCGAAACAGTTACCGCGCCATCAACGGCGCGGGCATCCTCAGCGCCTATTCAGACAATGCTGCGGTCATCCGGGGACACCGCACGGAACGTTTCGTGCTGAATCCCGAAGATCATCGCTATGCCTTCGAGCAGGGTGACGTGCACATTCTGATGAAGGTGGAGACCCACAACCACCCGACGGGCATCGCCCCCTATCCCGGGGCGGCTACCGGTTCCGGCGGCGAGATTCGCGACGAAGGCGCGGTGGGGCGCGGCTCCAAACCTAAGGCGGGGCTCACCGGCTTCACCACCTCACATCTCAATATCCCCGATTTCCGGCAGCCGTGGGAGCTGGAAACCGGCAAACCGGAACGCATGGTCAGCGCTCTGGATATCATGCTGGAAGGTCCCATCGGTGCGGCGGCCTTCAACAACGAGTTTGGCCGCCCGTGCCTGAGCGGCTACTTCCGCACCTTTGAGCAGCCCGATGCCAGGATTATCGGAAGGGTCCGCGGCTACCACAAGCCGGTGATGATCGCTGGCGGTGTCGGCAGCGTGCGGCCGGAGCACGTAGAGGCCAGTTCGTTTCCACCCGGTGCTCAACTTATCGTCCTTGGTGGCCCGGCCATGCTCATTGGCCTCGGCGGCGGAGCCGCTTCCAGCATGGCCTCGGGAGAAAGCGACTCCGATCTGGATTTCGCCTCGGTGCAGCGCGACAACGCGGAAATGGAGCGGCGCTGTCAGGAAGTCATCGACGCCTGCTGCGCCCTGGGTGACGAAAATCCCATTCTGTTGATTCACGATGTTGGCGCAGGCGGCCTGTCCAACGCGCTCCCCGAGCTGGTCAAGGATGCGGGAATGGGAGGAAGGTTCGAACTGCGCAACGTGCCCAGCGCCGATCCCGGAATGGCGCCCCTCGAAATCTGGTGCAACGAAGCTCAGGAGCGATATGTGCTCGGCATCGCTCCAGAGCGTCTTGCGGCATTTTCCAGGCTGTGCGTCCGAGAGCGCTGTCCGTTTGCCGTTGTCGGCGAAGCCACCGCAGAGCAGCGCCTACAGGTAAGCGATCAGCAGTTTGAAGACGTACCCGTCGACTTACCGCTGTCCGTTCTGTTCGGCAAGCCACCCCGGATGACCCGGAGCTTTGCGAGGCGCCGTCCTGCCGGGCAACCTCTGGCACTCGACCTCTCGAACCTCGACGAGCTTGCTGCTCACGTCGAGCGGGTGCTTCGGTTTCCCGCAGTAGCCAGCAAGCAGTTTCTGATCACGATCGGCGATCGCAGCATCACAGGGTTGGTTGCCCGCGAACAGATGGTAGGACCCTGGCAGGTTCCCGTTGCTGACGTTGCCGTAACCCTGGCCGGTTTCAGAACTTACGCCGGTGAGGGGTTCGCCATGGGCGAACGGTCGCCGCTGGCGCTTTTGGATCCGGCTGCTTCGGCGCGAATGGCGGTCGGGGAGGCCCTGACTAATCTCTGTGCGGCACCTGTCACGGAGCTCGGCCGCACGGTTCTGTCAGCCAACTGGATGGCCGCTGCTGGTGACGATGCCGAGGAGCAGGCGCTGTTCGACGCGGTGCGCGCGGTGGGCATGGAGTTGTGTCCGGCGCTGGGCGTTGCTGTTCCCGTAGGCAAAGACAGCCTTTCCATGCGCACCCGGTGGGAGGACAAAGAAGTAACGTCACCGCTGACACTGATCGTGTCCGCCTTTGCCCCGATCGCAGATGCCCGACGCACGCTGACACCGCAGTTGCACCTGGATGCAGGGGAGACCCGCCTACTGCTTATTGACCTTGGTAACCGCCGGAACCGTCTGGGTGGCAGCGCGCTTGCGCAGTGCTACGGGCAGATGGGGGATCAGCCCCCCGATCTGGATGCCCCGGAACAGCTGGTTCTGTTTTTTAACGCCATTCAGGCCCTCAACCAGCAGGGATGCCTGCTCGCCTACCACGATCGTTCCGATGGCGGGCTTCTGGCATGCCTGCTCGAGATGGCGTTTGCTGCGAGATGTAGCCTGGAACTCGTGCTGCCCGCGGATGAACCGGGCGGCGCGGTAGGCATGCTGTTCGCCGAAGAACTTGGCGCCGTGATCCAGATTCGCACCAGAGATCTCGCCGCTGTCGAGGGCGCGCTGGCAGGCCTCACCTGGGTGGATATCGGTGCGCCGGCAGCCGGGCAACTTATCCGGATTCGGCATGGCAAGACGGAGATCTTCGCCGCCGACCGCAGCAGGCTGCAATCCGCCTGGTCTGAGACCAGCTACCGGATGCAGCGTCTGCGAGATAACCCGGAATGCGCGGAGGAGGAATTCGCGAGCATCGCGCAGGAACAGCCGGGGCTGGCCTGCCGATTGAGCTTCGATCCGGATGACGACGTCATTGCCCCCTTTGTTTCCGCCGGCCTTCGACCCCGGATCGCCGTGCTCAGGGAGCAGGGTGTCAACGGCCAGATCGAAATGGCAGCCGCCTTCGACCGGGCAGGGTTCGACACCGTTGATGTGCATATGAGTGATCTGCTCGACGGCGCTACAGACCTCATGGATTTTCCGGCGCTCGTGGCCTGCGGTGGCTTTTCGTACGGCGACGTGCTGGGCGGCGGCGGCGGTTGGGCCAAGAGCATTTTGTATCACGATGCCGTACGTGAACAGTTCGCGCGTTTCTTCGAGAGCGACCGCCTGGCTCTTGGGGTCTGCAACGGCTGTCAGATGATGGCCGCGTTGAAAGATCTCATACCTGGCGCCGAGGACTGGCCGCGCTTCGTGCGCAACCGCTCGGAGCAGTTTGAGGGTCGAACGGTCATGTTGAAGGTCAATGATGTAGCCTCCCCCTGGCTGGCGGGGATGGCGGGCAGCGTTCTGCCGGTAGCGGTCGCTCACGGGGAAGGCAGGGCCGAGTTTTCGACTCCCGAACAGGCACAGCGGTTCTGGACGCGGTCCGCCACGCAGCTCTGTTTTCAATATGTAGATGGCGATCTCCAGGTTACCGAAAGCTACCCGGCCAATCCCAATGGCGCGGAACGGGGCCTTGCCGGTCTGACGGCGGCCGATGGCCGGGTGCTGGTGATGATGCCGCATCCGGAACGGGTCTTCCGTGCGGTGCAGAACGCCTGGCGAGACCCACGTTGGGGAGAAGACGGGCCCTGGCTGCGTCTGTTTCGCAATGCCAGGCTCGCCCTGAACTAGCGGACTGTCCGGCAGCTCAAAGAGCCGGCAGTCACCATCGGCGCCGTGCCCGGTCGATGATGATGTCCTTGGCGCGAACCGGAAAATGGTCGTTCTGGCGATCCTCGAAATAGTGCTTGAGAGTCTGGCGTACCACAGGAAAAGCCAGTTCGTCCCAAGGGATGTCTTCCTCGCTGAACAGACCAACTTCGCGGGTCTCTTCGCCCGCGGAAAATTCTGGAGCCGCAAGGCGTCCGCGATAGAACATATAGATCTGAGAGATGTGAGGCAGGCTGAAGAGCGTGTAGAGATCGTCGACCAACACCCGGGCGCGGGCCTCTTCCCAGGTCTCTCTGACCGCGCCAGCTTCCGCGGTTTCGCCATTCTCCAGGAACCCGGCGGGCAACGTCCAGTAGCCGCTGCGGGGTTCTATATCCCTTCGACACAGCAGAACCCGGTCGTCCCAGGCCACCAGGCAGCCCGTGACGACGCGCGGATTCTGATAGTGAATGGTATCGCAGTGCTCGCACACGAAGCGCTCCCGGGTGTCACCGGGCGGCGTCGTGACTATCAGGGTCTGTCCGCAGCTGCTGCAGTACTTCATACGCGTCGCTAGGTTTCGAGGGCTGGATTATAGCCCGATCGATGCGCTTGGCGCGGCGGCAGGTGTGGCTGCAGCCGCGCATTCCGGTGCGGTCTCAGGCTGAGGGGTCTTCCGGCGGAACGGCCTGCTGGAAATTCAGCACCTGACCGGGAGTGCTCTGCGCTGGCTCCGGCAGCTCCCAGGTTTCCGGTGCAACCATCGAACGGTGCAGCGCGGCTAGCGAATGGCACATCATTTCCGAGATTCGGATGGTCGCAGCCAGCGGCGTACCCGCTTTTCTGCGCTCCATATCCACGCGAAACTGCAGCCCCATAAGGCGCCGTCGAGTGGTCTCGTTGCTGGCAGCGGCAATGACGGCGTCCGTTAACGAACGTCGCAACTTCTCGAGTCCTTGCGGGTCGTTGCGGGCCATGTCCACCAGCACATCAAAAGCTGGCAGGCGGGACTTCATGGGTGACCCTGTTTTTGGTTGGTTTACCTTTTCCTGTTGTCTACTATGCCCATCAAACCGCTGCAGGGTTATTCGCCTGATGTGGCGGGAATGTAAAACCATACGCCGGATTCACGGAAAAGGAGCAGGCGCTTGCTGTTGCAACTTGATGATCGAAGGGTTCAGGCGGAGGGCGAGTACTTTGTCGCCGATGGTGCCCTAGTGCTGGGGTCGGTGCTGCTCAAAGAAAGCGCCAGCGTCTGGTTCAATGCAGTTCTGCGCGGAGACAACGAGCTGATCACCGTCGGCGCGCACGCCAACGTACAGGACGGCGCGGTGCTGCATACGGATCCGGGTTTTCCGCTTCTCATCGGCAGCTACGTCACGGTAGGTCACAAAGCTATGGTTCACGGCTGTGAAATCGGCGACAACTCGCTGATCGGCATCAATGCTGTAGTGCTCAACGGTGCCAAAATCGGCCGTAACTGTCTGATTGGCGCCAACGCGCTGATCACAGAGGGAAAACAGATACCCGACAACTCCATGGTTCTCGGCGCGCCGGGAAAGATTGTCCGGGAGCTCAGCGCGAAGGAGATCCAGGGTCTGCGTCGCACGGCCGAAGGCTACGCCAAGAACGCGCGTCGTTTTAGAAAGGGTCTCAAGCCGCAGTCGCAGGCGGACCCAGCTTCATGAGCCGGATCGGGACGCCGCTCGCCAGCAACGCAACCCGAGTCATGCTGCTGGGCAGTGGCGAACTGGGCAAGGAAGTGGCTATCGAGTTGCAGAGGTTCGGCGTGGAAGTGATCGCCGTTGATCGCTACCCGCGCGCCCCGGCCATGCAGGTCGCGCATCGCAGTCATGTCATAAATATGCTCGACGGGGTCGAACTTCGGGCGGTGATTGAAAAGGAAGCCCCGGATCTGGTTGTTCCCGAGATAGAGGCCATCGCGACTGCTACGCTGCTGCAGCTTGAAGGCGAAGGCTTGCGGGTCATACCGACGGCGCGGGCAGCTCGCCTCACCATGGATCGGGAGGGTATTCGACGGCTGGCTGCCGAGGAACTCGGCATAGCAACGTCGGCTTATCGGTTTGCCGGAAATGAAACCGAATACCGCGAGGCTCTGGAAGCCGTAGGCCTGCCCTGCGTCGTCAAACCGGTCATGAGCTCTTCCGGCAAAGGTCAGTCGACCGTGCGCTCGGCGGCTGACGCTGCTGCTGCCTGGGCAATCGCGCAGCAGGGCGCGCGCGGCGGCGCTGACAAGGTCATCGTGGAAGGCTTTGTTCCCTTTGACTACGAAATCACCCTGTTGACCGTGCGCCATAGCGGGGGAACTGCCTTCTGCCAGCCCGTCGGCCACCGCCAGGAAGGCGGCGACTATCGGGAGTCCTGGCAGCCTCAACCCATGAGCGATGCGGCGCTTTCGGCCTGCCAGCAGATTTCGGGCCAGATAACCGAGGCGCTCGGTGGTTGGGGGCTGTTCGGCGTGGAATTCTTCATTCGCGGTGACGACGTTTACTTCAGTGAGGTCAGCCCACGGCCCCATGATACCGGCATGGTGACGCTGATCAGTCAGGACCTCTCGGAGTTCGCTTTGCATGCCAGGGCTATTCTCGGACTGCCGATTCCCGGAATCCGTCTGCATGGACCCGCGGCGTCTGCCGTGATCCTGGTCGAAGGTGACTCATCGAGCATAGGTTATCAGGGGCTGGAGCATGCGCTTGCGGCCCCGGATACTCAGCTCCGGCTGTTCGGCAAGCCGGAAGTGCGCGGGGAGCGCCGAATGGGCGTGGCTCTGGCGCTCGGAAAGGATGTGAGCGACGCTCGCGCCAAGGCGCGGGCTGCTGCTGCTGCGGTAACCGTGAGTTTCGATGACGGTTGATGCGCCGATAGAGGATCAGCGGTCCGGGGATGCGGCAGGCTTGGCAAATTTGCCCGGTAGGGCTATAGTCGGCGGGTCTTTAGAGTGACGTTTTCCTGTGACCAACGGTTTTTCACATCGCCCGTTCTCAGGGCTGCATCTCAGCCAGACGCGCTCGCGTCTTCGGGCGCGATCGCTGCTGCGACTGCCGGCGTAGCCGGCAACACTTGAAGTCTCAAGGGCCTGCGCCCACCCCGGTTCCCCACACGTAAAGCTCCGGCCTTCAATGGCCAGGACTGTATTGACGAGAGGTTCGTCATGAGCGAGCAGATTCAGACCCGAAAAATGCCCGGTTCGACCGTTGGCAGCACAGCCAATCGCGGCGGCGATCGCATGCCGTTTCAGAAGTACCGACGTTTTGAACCCATTTCCCTGCCCGATCGTCAGTGGCCCGATCGGATGCTGTCCCGCGCGCCGCGCTGGTGCAGCGTTGATCTGCGGGACGGCAATCAGGCGCTGATCGATCCCATGAATGTGGAAGAGAAACTGCGTCTGTGGGACCTTCTGCTGGAGATCGGATTTGCCGAGATAGAGGTGGGGTTCCCGGCAGCCAGCCAGCCGGATTTCGATTTCATACGACGAATCATTGATGAAGACCGGATTCCCGATGGCGTCAGCGTTCAGGTTCTCTGTCAGGCACGGCCAGAGCTGATCGCGCGAACCGTTGAGGCATTGCAGGGCGCGCCGAGCGTAATTTTCCATCTCTACAATTCCACCTCGGAACTGCAACGTCGGGTCGTCTTCGATATGGATCGACAGGGAATCGTTGATCTCGCCGTCGCGGGAACTCGCCTGGTCAGGGAAGGCCTGGCATCTCTTGATGCGGACATCACCTTCGAATACTCGCCGGAAAGCTTTACAGGAACCGAGTTGGATTTCGCAGTGGAGATCTGCACGGCGGTGGCAGACGAGTGGGGTGCCAGCCCGGCGCGCCCCATGATCATCAATCTGCCTTCGACGGTCGAGATGGCGACGCCCAACATATATGCGGATCAGATTGAGTGGTTCTGTCGGAACTTTCCTCGTCGCGACAGCGCTGTAATCAGCCTGCACACGCACAATGACCGCGGCACCGGCGTAGCCGCGACCGAGCTTGCGCTGATGGCCGGCGCGGACAGGGTGGAGGGCACGCTGTTCGGCAACGGCGAACGTACGGGAAATTGCGACATCGTCACCGTCGCGATGAACCTGTTCAGTCAGGGTGTGGATCCGGAGCTGGATTTCCGGCAGATGCCGCACATCAAGCGCACGGTGGAAGAGATCAACAAGCTGCCCGTCCACGAGCGCCATCCTTATGCGGGCGACCTGGTGTTTACCGCGTTTTCCGGCTCTCACCAGGATGCTATACGAAAGGGAATGGCCAAGGTGGACCGGAACCACTGGGAAGTACCCTATCTGCCCATCGATCCGGAGGATGTCGGCTCTTCCTACAAAGAAACGGTGCGGGTCAACAGCCAGTCCGGTAAAGGCGGCGTGGGGTTCATTCTCGAAGAGATCTATGGCGTTTCTCTGCCCCGTGAAATGCTGGTCGAATTCAGCGGCGCCGTTCAGCGGCTCACAGAGGAGCTGGACCGGGAAATCAAGAACGAGGAGATCCTCCAGGCGCTGCTGGATGAATATGTGGCCGACGGCGGCCCCTACCGGCTGCTGGATTTTGACCTGCTCACCGGACGTCAGTCCGATCAGCGGTGCGTTGCCCGGGTCGAGGTGTCGGAGCAGCAGATGACCATAGACGGCGAAGGCTCCGGCCCCATAGAAGCGTTCGTCAACGGCATGGTCGAGACGCTGAATGAGCCTCTGAATATTATTGATTATCACGAGCACGCCATGACTACGGGCAAGGACGCCAAGGCCATCTGCATCGTGGCGATCGATGAAGGTGAGGCGGGACGTTGCTACGGGATCGGGCTCAGCAGAAATACCATCACAGCCTCATTCTCGGCGATCATCTCGGCGCTGAATCGGCGGTGGAAGGGCTAAAAAGACACTGGCCCTGACAGCGGGGTCATTGCGGGCTCTCGACGACACGGGTGATCTTCAGGTTCTTGATCACGTTGTCCTTGATCTGCAGGGTTTCGATCAGATAGTCGTCTATACGTAGGCAAAGGTTGTTGTCCGGCAGCGTTTCCAAGTGCTCCAGCACCAGGCCGTTGAGCGTTTTGGGGCCGTGAGTAGGCAGATCCCAGCTCAACGCCCGGTTGATGTCTCGCAGCACGGCCAGCCCGTCGATGAAGAACGAACCGTCTTCCTGTGGGTGAATCTCAGGCATGCTGGAAGCAAAGTCGGTGGTGAACTCGCCGACGATTTCTTCGAGAAGATCTTCCAGGGTCACGATGCCTTGAACGTCTCCGTACTCATCCACCACCAGCGCGATGCGTTTCCGTTCTTTCTGGAAGTTGATGAGCTGGGTATTCAGCGGCGTTCCCTCGGGCACGTAGTATGGCTCTTCTGTCAGCTGCAGCAGTTCTGCTTTGTTGATCTGCTCATTCTGCAGAAAGCGGGCGAGACGGCGCAGGTGTAGCATACCCAGAATGCTGTTGACGTCGTCCCGGTAGACGGGCAGCCGGGTATGCTGACTGGCTGCGAGCTGGTTGAGGATGTCGGTGATGTCGTCGTCGATGTCTATGCCAATGATCTCGCTGCGAGGCACCATGATGTCGTCCACGGAAACCTTTTCCAGGTCGAGAATGCTGAGCATCATATTCTGCCCTTCACCTGGTAGCGCAACTCCTTCATTGACCACCGTGCGCAGCTCGTCGGCGGTGAGGCTGTCAGATCCAGACTCGGGGAGTTTTTTCGGTAGAAAGGGCTTCACGAGGAAGTTGGCCACGCCGTTGATAATGGCTACCAGCGGGTAAAGCAGCCTGAGCAGCGGTTCAAGAACGTACGCGGAGCGGAATGCGATAGGCTCCGGCGATTGGGCAGCGATGGTTTTGGGAGCCACCTCTGCGAAGATCAGGAAAAACACGGTCAGCACCACCGGTGCCAAAACGACACCGGCGTCTCCGAACAGGTGCAGACCCAGCACGGTTCCAACGCTGGCGGCCGTGAAATTTGCCAGGTTGTTGCCGATGAGGATCACCCCGAGCAGCCGGTCGGGACGCTTCAGCAGTCGGCTGGCCCTGCGGGCTCCCCCATGCTTTTCCTTGACCAGATGACGCAGGCGGTATCGATTCAAGGCGATCATTGCCGTTTCCGACCCTGAGAAATATGCGGACAGCGCAGTCAGCACGAGAACTATGATCAGCAGCACCCCGGCGGGCAGTTCGGTCAGGTTCATCAGCTTTGGAGCAGTACTTCGAGTACGAATTTGCTGCCGAAATAACCCAGCACCAGCAGCGAGAACGCGATCAGGATCCAGTAGGTGGCTGTTGTGCTACGCCAGCCGAATATCTGGCGGCCCGCCAGCAACACGGCGTAGACGATCCAGGATGCGATGGCGAGAACCGTGTGATGAACGACACGCTGGTCGAACATGTTCTCCATGAAGGCAAAGCCGGTGATGATCGCCAAGGAGAGCGCCACGATGCCTATCCACAGCAGGCTGAACAGCAGCTTCTCCATGGACTCGAGCGGCGGCAGCAGTCGCAGCAGGCTGATGTTTCCGTGTCTCCGCAGCATTTGCTCCTGAAAGGCGACTACCACCGATTGACAGGCCGCCATGAACAGCAGGCTGTAAGCGAACAGCGAAATCAGTATATGCGTGATCAGCGGACCGCTGAGATGGGCGCGGGGGCTGAAGCTGGTCTCACCTAGGGTTGCGGTCAGCACGCCGATCAAGCTGATGGGCAGCACCAGCATCAGTAAGTTCTGTACGGGCAGACGTAGGGCGGTGATGAACACGACCAGCACGATAATCAGAGATACCAGGCTGCCGGCAGTGTAAAACCCGAGGTACGTGCCCGCCTGGGTATTTATCTGCAGGTACACGGCAACGGCGTGCAACAGGATGGCGGGGAGGGTGACTGCTGCCAGGGCCGAGATGGATATGTTCTGCTTCCGTGTCACGCCGCGGATCTGCAGCGTCATGCCAAGCAGGTACAGGATAGCCGCCACAACGCTTGCAGCCCCGGGCACAGCGGTTATCGTTAGAGCCATGAATTCGTTGCCATTGTGCAGCTGCGAGTGCGTTCGCGGCTTGTTCGCCGTTCTAGGGGCATTGGAGTTTGGCATAACCCGGATTAAGCGTGAAGGGTTATAATCGTCAGTCTGGCATTGAGGATCACCATGTTCGACAGTCTTTCAGAACGACTTACTCAGACGCTTCGAGGCATTACCGGCAAGGCGCGCCTCACTGAAGAGAACGTCAGCGCTGCCCTGCGCGACGTGCGCATGGCGCTGCTGGAAGCAGATGTGGCGCTGCCCGTGGTCAAAGATTTCATCGACACCGTCAAGCGCAGGGCGCTCGGTTCGGTGGTTGATCTGTCGCTGAATCCAGGGGAGGCGTTCGTCAAGATCGTCCATGAGGAACTCGTGCGGGTTATGGGGGAGGCGAACGACGCCCTGGATCTCAACACCAAGCCCCCAGCGATTATCCTGATGGCAGGCCTGCAGGGAGCAGGAAAGACCACGACGGTCGCGAAGCTCGCGCGGTTTCTGAAGGAGCGTCACAAGAAGAAGGTGGCCGTAGTCAGCGCCGATGTCTATCGACCCGCTGCCATTACTCAGCTGCAGACGCTCGCCGCGGAAGTCGGCGCATACTTCATTGCTTCGAGCGGTGATCAGCAGCCCCTCGATATCGCGCGTCGGGCAGTCAAGGAAGCGGGAACGCAGTTCGCCGATGTGCTGCTTGTCGATACCGCAGGTCGTCTCGCCATCGACGCTGACATGATGGCGGAGATCCAGCTTCTGCAGGCGGAGTTGGAACCTGTTGAGACGCTGTTCGTGGTGGACGCCATGACCGGTCAGGACGCGGCGAATACGGCTAAGGCATTCAACGACGCGCTCAACCTGACGGGGGTGGTGCTTGCCAAGGCGGATGGTGATGCGCGCGGTGGTGCTGCGCTTTCGGTCCGAGCCATTACTGGCAAACCGATCAAGTTTCTTGGCATGGGCGAGAAAACGGACGCCCTCGAACCCTTTTACCCCGATCGGCTGGCGTCGCGGATTCTCGGCATGGGCGATGTGCTTTCTCTCATCGAGGAAGCCGAGCGCAAGGTCGACAAGCAGAAGGCGCAGAAACTGGCCCGCAAGCTTCAGAAAGGCAAGCGGTTCGATCTGGAGGATTTTCGGGATCAGCTTCACCAGATGGCCAACATGGGCGGCATGGGCAGCCTCATGGAAAAGCTGCCCGGTATGAATCAGCTGCCCCCCGGCGCGCAGGCTCAGGTCGACGACGGCATGTTCACCAAGATGGCGGTGATCATTGATTCGATGACGTCGCACGAACGGCGTTTTCCGGATGTCATAAACGGTTCCCGCAAGCAGCGCATTGCCCGAGGCAGCGGCACTCAAGTGCCGGATGTCAATCGCGTGCTCAAGCAGCACAAGCAGATGCAGAAGATGATGAAGAAGGTTACCCGCAAGGGCGGCATGCAGAAGATGATGCGGGGCTTGCAGGGCATGCGTACGCCGGGTGGGCCTTCGGGGATGTCGCGCTAGGCGCGGACCCGGCTGGCGCCCGTCGACGGTCTCCCACTTGATGGCCGTCCGGCCTTGCATGCCTGCGGGGTTTCATTACAATACGGCGCCTTCCGTTCCAAGGCAGGTTAAAGGTAGGTTAATGGTCACGATTCGGCTCGCGCGTCACGGATCCAAGAAGAATCCGTTTTACCACATCACGGTTGCGGACCGTTCGACGAGCCGCAACGGTCGGTTCGTGGATCGTCTCGGCTTCTACAATCCTGTCGCCAAGGGCAGCGAAGAGGAGCTTAGAGTCGAT
>JAHEEG010000210.1 GCA_024640825.1 Gammaproteobacteria bacterium | reverse complement strand
TACAGTTGCCGTCATACAGACGATTGGAGAGATTCAGTCCGTTGCCGTCAGGGTCCGTTACCCCAATCACCCCGCCCGCGCCATCGCCAGTCCCAAGCACGTTCGAAGGCACGCCGCCACTGACGTTCACACAGGGTCCCCAGTCAGCTGACCGATTGTTCTTCGGCGACAACGGATAGTTCGCAATAAGCGGGTTGAGTCCGTTAATGGGGTTGAGCGGCGCCCTTCCATAAAGCTGCGGCCGCTGGGAATCACCATCGTCACTGAACCCGCTGCCCGTGAGCAGCGCGCTGAACTGCTCCGTGGGCTCCCACTGCAGCGCCGCTCGCCAGCTGAGGAACTTCTGATCGCCGGCCTCGTCTTTACGGGTATAGTTGTCCTTCTGCCCATATTCCGTCCAGTACGGATCCTGGGCCAAACTTGCCTGATTTGTGTATGTCTTCTGCCAGCCGTCTGAATCAATCTTGCGTCCGGCAACCCGGTAACTCAGCGTGTCGCTCAATGGCCCACTGAGGTATCCCTGGATGTCCTTGGTATTGAATCGACCGTAGCTGACATCGATGCCGGCCTCCAGCTCTTCGGTGGGCTTGTTGGCGATATAGTTAACCGCGCCACCGGTGGCGTTCTGGCCGAACAGTGTCCCCTGGGGACCCTTCAGCGCTTCAACACGCTGCAGGTCCAGAGTAAGGCCTGACGTCATGGCCGAAAACGGTACCGGCATCTCGTCTAGGTAAACGCTGACGGTGGGACCGGAAGCCAGGGCCGTGTCCTGAAACCCAACGCCACGGATGGTGTAGATGGCCGTTCCGTAGTAGGTGACGTTGGAATTGAAGCCGGTGACCACCTTGTAGAGGTCGAACGTATCGTTGACCCCCATCTCGATGAGCTTGTCGCCGGTGGCCGCCTGGATGGACATGCCAACCTCGTTGATGCTCTCCTCGCGTTTCTGAGCCGTGACCACGATCTCTTCGATCGAAGATCGCCCGGCCGCGGATTCCTGCGCAAAGGTTGGCGACACCGCCGACATTAACAGTATGGACCCGACAGACCCTGCTACGAACGGTGGCACTGCTGTCCGCGTTCGATTCTTACTTGTTCTGGAATGATCCGATGTCTCTTCAGACGAACGACCTAAGCTGAAAATGCGCATGCGCAACTCTCCCCTCCATTGAATCCGCTGACATAGCCGCAATAATAAACGCATAGAATTTTACCCATTGCAACACTCTGTAACCTCAAATGTCCGTCCCGTCAGCGTGAGCAGACGACGGTTCAATGCACCCCCCGCTCCTGACCTTCCCAGAAGGGGGCGCGCAGCTCCCGCTTGAGCACCTTGCCGGGGCCGGATTTGGGCAGCGGATCGTGCTGGATATCGATGCCTTTGGGAACTTTGTAGCCGGCGATCTGCTGCTTGCAGAAGTCGATGATCTCAGCCGGATCGACGCCCGCGTGCTCGGCGCGCGGAACCACCACAGCCCACACGGCCTCTCCCCACTTGTCGTCCGGTACGCCGAAGGCGGCGGCTTCGAGCACTGCCGGGTGCTGGTAGAGGACCTCTTCCACTTCCGTGCAGTAAACGTTCTCGCCGCCGGAGACGATCATGTCCTTGCTGCGATCCACCAGATAAACATACCCGTCCTCGTCCATATAGCCCAGATCACCGGTCCAGTAGCCGCTGTCCTTGAGCACGGCCTCGGTCTGCTCAGGCTTATTCCAGTAGCCCTGCATGACGTTGGGCCCCCGCACCACCACCTCGCCGACTTCGCCTCGAGCAACGTCCTGGCCATCGATATTCAGTATGCGCACCGCATTGCCGACCATGGGCCGACCGCAGGATCGAGCCCGCGGCGCGTCCAGCAACTGCTCTTCGCCCACCAGCACCGTGGCCAGCGGCGACAGCTCCGTCGCGCCGTACACCTCTGCGAGCTGCGCCGAGGGGAAGGCGTTGTGGGTGCGTCGCAGCACTTCCGTCGCTACCGGCGATCCGCCGTGGGCCATCAGCCGCAACGAATCCGTCTTGCGTGGCCTCGCGTGTTGCGCCTCGGCCATGGCTGCCAGCATGGTGGGTACGCCCAGGGTTGCGGTAACGCCGTGGGTCTCGATGAGGTCCAGGGCCACCTCCGGGTCGAAAGCGTCCAGGGTTATCTGGCAGCCCGTAGTCCAGATGCTGCCCAACACAGAGTTAGAACCCGCGGCGTGAAAAAGCGGCGCGATGATCAGATACCGGTCCGCTTCTTTCTGGGGGACCGTGGCGAGCCAGTGAAACGTATTGGCGATGAGGTTGCGATGGCTGAGCATCACACCCTTGGAAAGACCCGTGGTGCCACCGGTATAGAAGAGCCCGGCGAGGTCGTCTTCACTGACGCCTCTGCCCAACTCTAACGGCTGCGCCCCCGCCAGAGCCGACTCGTAGCTGTCTGGGATACTGATGACGTGGTCTACCACTGCGCCCAGCTTGCCCGGGTCTCTATCGGTGATCAGCACCCGGGCGCCGGAATCCTTCAGCGCGTACTCCAGCTCCGGTTCTGCATGCCGGGTATTGAGGGGAACGATGACCATGCCGGCCGCCGGAATGCCCACGTAGGTTTCCAGATAGGCATGGCCGTTGGCGGCCAGAATGGCCACCCGCTCGCCGCGCTGAACGCCCAGCGCGCGCATGGCGCCGGCAAGGCGCATGCACCGTTCATGGAACTCGACGTACGTGAAGCTGCTGCCGCCGGAAATGACGGCGGTTTTGTTCGGCGCGACCTGAACGGCACGGCGCAACGGGTCGGCAAAGGTATGCATGACTACTCCCCAATGTCCTCGAGAGGCAAGATTCCGAAACCTCGAGTTTCACAGAAATCACGGCTGCAGTGAAACCAGACGCCTGGCAAGCAGGGCCTAGGGTTCGCTGAGGCGCTGCTGCATCTCCTCGGGCAACGGCAGCTGGACGTCCGGGCTGAAGTTGCCCTTTCCCGGCACGTGGTTCACTTCGAGGCGCGTACCGCAGGGGTCCTCGAAGAGCACCGAGTAGTAGCCGGGCGCCCAGTCGTCCTCTCGGGGTGGGTTGACGATGCGCCCGCCGAAAGGCTCGACCTTTCGGGCGATGGCATCCACGTCCGCCGTTGATCGGGCACGAAAACACAGATGGTGCAGGCCCGCCCGGTACTGGTCGAAGGGTTCCGGGTGCCGGGCACGGCGGATACCGACGCCGGTACGCCCGCCCACGCAGTAGTAGAGGTCCTCCGTTTCAACCAGACAGCGCATCTCGAAAAAATTCAGCAGGTGCCGGTAGAACGGCAGCGCCGCGTCAAAGTCGCGGACGGTAATGTAGATGTGGGCAATGCCATTGATGGAGACGCTCATGATAGGCTTCTGCGCTGCAAACGATGGGGGAGAAACTACCATGAGCGAAGGCAGGCTGGCAGGCAAGGTGGCCCTCATCACCGCGGGTTCCAGCGGGATCGGCCGCGCGTGCGCGGTGCGCTTTGCCGAGGAAGGCGCCGATATCGTCATCGCCGACCGGGATGCCGTCCGCGGCGCGGTAGCGGCGGCGGGCATTTCCAACGCAGGCTACGTCAGTGGCGACCCACAGAAGCGGGACCCCGATTTTGAATCACGCCAGCTGGTCAACATGCGCCTTGACGCGTGGCAGAAGGTGCTGGATGTGAATCTGACCGGCGTCATGCTGACGAACCAGGAGTTGGCCAACACCGCCCTGTACCTGGCCTGCAATGCATCCAGCTATACCACCGGCGCCACCCTGTATCCCAACGGGGATATGTACGTCGGCTGACCGGTTCACAAAGTTCAACCCTCGGAGCCTTTCCCATGAGCTACACCCGCCTTACCGTCGACGTGCAGGACAAAGTCGGCCACCTGATTCTCAGCCAGCCCGACGAATACAACCGAATGCCGCCGGCGTTCTGGGAAGAATTTCCCGACGCGCTGGACAGCCTGGACCGGCGCGGCGACGTTCGCGCCCTGGTGATTTCTTCCACCGGCAAACATTTCACTGCCGGCATGGATGTCTCCGCCTTTACCACCCCGCGTGAGCAGACCTGGGACCGCGGCCGGACGGGCGAGATGGCGCGGCGCAATCTCAACCGGCTGCAGAGCGTGTTCACCCGCCTGGAAACCGTGCGCATGCCCGTGCTGGCTGCGGTTCAGGGTGGCTGCGTGGGCGGCGGCGTAGACCTGGTGGCTGCCTGCGACGCCCGCTATTGCACAGCGGACGCTTTTTTCTGCATCCAGGAGATCAACATAGGGCTCGCCGCCGATGTGGGTACCCTGCAGCGCCTGCCGAAGCTGATCTCCGAGGGGCTCATGCGCGAGCTCGCCTATACCGGGCGCCGCCTGCCCGCGGAAGAAGCCCGTACCGCGGGTCTGGTCAACGCCGTTTACGAAGGTCAGAGCGCTATGCTCGAGTCGGTGCTGCGCATCGCTGGCGACATCGCCAGCAAATCGCCGCTGGCCATCACCAGCACCAAACACCTGCTGCAGTACGGACGCGACCACAGCGTGTCGGACACCCTCAACTACCAGCTGGCCTGGATGGGCGCGGTAAGCCAGGGAGAGGAGATGGCCACCTACTTCAAAGCCCGGGCGGAGGGCCGGGAGCCGGAGTATCCCGACCTGCCGCCGCTGGAGTGAACCGCACAGCCTGAGGAGACCGATCATCAAAGCGTTTAAGGAACCGAACCGCAGGCGCATCTACCTGATGCGTCACGGCGAAGCCGCCTACGTCAAGCCCGACGGCAGCGTCACCGATAACCCGCGCATGGTCGGGCTCACCCCGCAGGGGCAGATCCAGGCTCGCAAGCAGGCGGCCATTCTGGCCAGCGTGCCTTTCGACAGAGCCATCTGCTCGGGGCTGCCGCGCACGGTGGAAACGGCAACCCTGGTGCTCGCCTACCGGGAAGAACCGGAGCTGGAGATCGTGCCCGCGCTGGAGGAGATCAAAGGCGGCGGGCGGGATTTTCCCGTGGGCGACACAGCCGCCTGGCTGGCTCACGTGGCCAATCCCTGGGCCGGCGCGGACCACCCGGAAGCCACATTTCTGGGCGGCGAGCGCTTCGTCGATTTCGCCGCCCGGGTGGTGCCCGCCTTCGAGGCCATACTGGCCGACCACAGGTGGCGAGCGCTGCTGCTGGTGCTGCACGGCGCGGTAAACCGGATGCTCTTCAACCACATGATGAACCTGCCCTGGCAGGCGCGGATGAGCATCGAGCAGGACAACTGCTGCATCAACATCGTCGACGTCGACACCGCGGAAGACGGCACCACGGAGCGATTCCTGCTGCGGGCTGTGAACCTCACCAGCTACGACCTGAACAAATCCAGCATTCACCTCACCAACATGGAGCAGACGGCGCAGAGCATCGCGCACACGCTGACCCAGGGGGATACCT
>JAHEEG010000060.1 GCA_024640825.1 Gammaproteobacteria bacterium | reverse complement strand
CGCACCATTCTTTCTGCAAATTTCTGGGTGTTCAAAAGCGCTGATCCACCAAGTTGTCCTTCTCAACGATCTGATCGAGGCCTGGCGTACTCGGGGGCTAGGCCGGTACCGCTACGTGCTCCTGGATGCTCAGTACGAGAAGGTTCCCCAGAGTTGTCAGGCGCTTGATGCGGCAACATGAGGAGATCCGGCGTCGGACACGAGTGGTGCAGCTCTTCCCGCGCGGGCCTCGTGCCCGCAGCTGGTGTCGGCTTTCGTGAGGAAGATCGCGGAAGCCTGGCAGACCGCCGACAAGCGCTACAAGACCTTCAGCGACTAACAAGCGATCAGGGGATAACCGAATTTACAGAAGAGATGTTGCGTAGTCGTCTCAGATTTACACCCAACAGCCGGGCAGCGTTTGCAAATCTGTCTAGCCTTAGATCGAGGACTGCTGTCAGCCGTCGCTGGTCGCACGCGCGCGGATTTCAACGAAGGAAGAAAGACAGGATTTTAAGGAACAATCATGCAAAGGACGCAAACGGGTTTCACGATCGTCGAGCTGGTGGTCGTAATCATTCTTTTGGCTATTCTTGCGGCAACGGCGCTGCCGCGTTTCATAGACGTCGATGGCGAAGCGCGTGCTGCAGGGTGGCCCATCAATAAGCAGCGCGGCTAACCTGGCCGGCGTAGCTGCGGCTGGTTCGGCGGCCCCTGGTTTCGATTATGTGGCGGTTGCGCCGGCTGCGGGCAGTTGTGTGTACTACTACACCGGCGAGACCACGGTCAGCGGTGACACCATTCGCACGCTGACCTATGCCACCGCTACCGGGATCCTTACCCCCGGTTCTGCAGCGCTTCCCTAGGCCATTCTGATCGCGTTGGCCGGATCTTGGATCCGGTCGACCCATCCGGGGTCGCTCGAGGCTACCGGCACGGCTGTCTGATCAGAGATCATGCTGGGCCCCGGCGTCCATGAAACGCGGGAAACATCGCCCCTTGCGTATCGCGCTCGGTGATCCGGGCGCGCGGCTTCTTCAGCTGTTGGCGCAGGTGCCTCGCTCTTCGGGATGGTGTACGGATTTGTTTCAAGGACCGAGGGTTCGTCCTCTTCGCCGGGGCCGGTGAGCAGATAAGATTCGAGCACGTGGTGCAGTCCCAATGTTCCTGAGGCCTTTGAATAGCCTCGGTCCAATTTCCTGATCGTTGCTGCGGCACTTCTGGTGACTGCGATCATGCGCATGATGCGAACGCCGGGCGATGCCTTGGCCCAGGATGTGATCAGACGTCCTGCATATCCAGCTCTGCGATTTTACGGGTTAGCGTATTTCGGCCCCATCCGAGAAGGTCGGCGGCGTCTTTGCGGCGGCCGCCCGTATGCTTCAATGCGGTACGGATCATGATTCGTTCGAATCTGGGAACAGCGATTTCCAGCAGCGGTTCCTGCACAGAGTTGGATAGCGCCTCGTCGGCCCAGTGTTCTAAAGCGTTTTCCCAATTTTTGCCGACTGCCGCCTCCTGCTGGCTCTCTGTGCGCAGCTCCGGAGGGAGATCTTCTACGTGGATCTCGCGACCAGACGCCATCACGGTAAGCCAGCGACAGGTGTTCTGCAGCTGGCGAACGTTACCGGGCCAGGGTAGCTTGCACAGGTACTCGTTGGTTTCTTTTCTGATAACCTTCGCTTCTCCGCCCAGTTCCTCTGCGGCGCGGTCCAGGAAGTAACGGGCAAGCAGAGGGATATCACCTCGGCGTTCCGAAAGCGACGGCACGTGGACGCTGATCACGTTGAGTCTATGGAACAGATCCTCTCGGAAATTTCCCTCCCGAACCCGCTGCTCCAGATTCTGATGAGTCGCGGCGATTATGCGCACATCGACCTGCACGGGCGATAGACCGCCGACTCGATAAAACTCTCCATCGGCGAGCACCCGCAGCAAGCGTGTCTGGGTATCCGGCGGCATGTCACCTATCTCATCCAGAAACAGGGTTCCCCCGTTCGCCTGCTCGAAGCGGCCTACCCTTCGGCTGTTTGCTCCGGTGAAAGCCCCTTTTTCGTGGCCGAAAAGTTCGGATTCGACCAGCTCGCGAGGAATTGCGGCCATGTTCAGCGCGACGAACATGGCTCCGGCGCGTGGGCTGTGGCGGTGAAGTGCATGGGCGACCAGCTCTTTGCCTGACCCCGATGCGCCGCGGATCAGTACGGAGACGTTAGAGTTCGCCAGTCCGCCTATAGCTCGGAATACCTCCTGCATAGCCGGCGCTTGACCGATGATCTCCTGCGTAGGCTCCGGTTCCGGTTCCGGCTCCTGCGCCAGCGCCGCAGGCTGCTCCTCCTCAGCGAAGGTGATGGCTCGACGTACGATGGCAACCGCGTCATCGACGTCGAAGGGTTTGGGCAGGTATTCGAAAGCCCCGCTCTGGTAGGCGTTTACCGCGCTGTCCAGATCCGAGTGGGCGGTCATTATGATGACGGGCAGCTCCGGGTAGGCTTCGTGAATTCGGTTGATGAACTCCATGCCATCCATGCCCGGCATTCGCACATCAGTAAGCACCGCGATGGGCCGCTCGTCGTCCAGATGATGCATCGCGTGGTCCGCGGATGCGAAAGCGGTAATGGCGATGCCCGCCTGACTCATGGCGCGCTCCAGAACCCAGCGAATGGAGCGGTCGTCATCGACGACCCATACCCGATTACTCATCTACCTTGTCCTCCAGCGGTAGAAAAATTGAAAAACAGGTTCTGCCAGGCCGACTCTCGCACTCTATGACGCCGCCGTGCTGTCCTATGATGGTTTGCGTAATCGCCAATCCCAGGCCGGTGCCGTTGGGACGGCCGCTGATCATGGGAAAGTAGATGCGCTCCAGCATGTCCTCGTCTATGCCGGGACCGTTGTCTACAATGTCCAGTTGTAGAGCGATTCGGTGCAGCTTCGGGCCGATGGTGAACCGGCGCATGATCCGGCTGCGCACAGAGACGGTGGGATTGGCCGTGTCCTCCAGGGCCTGGGCCGCATTGCTGACTATGTTGAGGAGCGCCTGAATCAGTTGAGGCTCATCTGCGGATACCGCCGGTAGGCTGGGGTCATAATCCCGTTCGAAGTGGATCCACCCCGGGTCCTCCGCGTCGACCAGCCGTATGACATGCTCCATGACGCTGTGAACGTTGACCTGTGCCTTGATCAGTTGACGGTTAGGGCCGAGCATTCGGTCTACCAGGTCGGTCAACCTGTCGGCTTCTTCGATGATGATCCGGGTGTATTCCTTTAGACCCTCGTCGACTAACTCCCTTTCCAACAGCTGTGCCGCTCCCCTTACTCCTCCCAATGGGTTTTTGATTTCGTGGGCCAGACCTCGAACCAGCTTCCGAGTGGTCTCCTGGGAGAATAAAGAATGGTCGTCCCGGTTTATGCGCAGCAGCCGGTTGATGTTCTGCACCTCTACGACCAGGTGCTGGCTCTGTGGCTCCAGAGAGGCGGTGAGGTCGGCGTTGACTGGGCTCCCGTCGCGGGTATGGAAAGTGGCCGCGCGGCGGGTGATGGACTGACCGGCAGACAGCACGTTTCGCAGGTCGTTGAACAGCTCGCAGTCGTCCTCGGCGATGAGGTTCTGGATCGGCGCTCCTGCCGAATGGCTCTCGCTGGTTCCAAGCAGCGCCTCGGCTGAGGGGTTCAGGTAGCAGATCTTCAGCTCCGAATTCAGCACCATCACACCTGTGGTGAGATGGTCGATAACTTCCTTCTTTGCCAGAACTGTCATCGACGCGCTATAGCCTTGAACAGGGTGTTTGGATGTCATTTCTAATGCTTGGTCATTATGTTTAGCAAGAACTGGTCCAACTTGTAACAGCCAGCTGGTTAGCGAATGCTTACTTGTAAGAGCTTGCAGGAATGGTTGCCGGTAGGGGCGGCCTTGCTGAAGGCATTAACTTGGTTTGTCGTGGTGCAAATATTTGCACCAAACTAGTGCTTATCCGGAACACGTGCAAGATTCCCGTTGCAAGACATCCGTTGCGAGAGAAGGGTGCAAGCGGACCCGCTGCAACGCCCAATAACTGCGCGCTGCCGGTGCGGGTCTAGCGCCTTGTAGGGCTGGGTGTCGGCGGCCGGTTCGGTGCTGTGATCACCGAATATCGGCTCAGATGGAATACCGAAGGTTCGCTGCTGATCAGCCGGTCGCCTCTGTCGTCGATTATATGCGCCCGCAGGACGTGAGACCCACGATCCACTTCTGTCAGATTAATCTTGGTGGTTGTGGTGGTGCGAATGACCTTGCCGTCCATCTCCAGCTGCACGCGATTGCCGGGGCGCAGTTCCGGATTGACCGCCACGGAAACCGCTACGTTGCCGGCATTTTCTCTAACCTCAGAGTCGTCGGCCGGCGATACTACCTGCAGCATTTCATAGCCAATGGCCTGGGTGTCGTCGGCGCCTTCGTCGTCTGTGCTGCCGCTGGACCAGGAGGTTGCCGAGGGCTCTGAGGGCAGGGCGTCCTCGATTTGGAACGTGTTCTCGCCGCTCAACACGACCGGGCCCCCCTTCTCGCCCGGGCGGGGCGGGACGTCGGTGAACTCTACGTTGCCGTCAGCGTCCGTGACACGATATATCTGCGCGGCTGCAGGCATGACCAGGGCCATGCACAGACTCACCAGACAGGCCAGGGCGGTAATCTTGAGCGGTCGGTTCATAGTGGTACTACTCCAAATGCCCTGCTTGCGGTTGTCTCGGCGTGGGTTCCATCTCGAGTTTGAAACCTAACCACGCTGCCATTTTGGACACTGGAAACCAAAAAAAAAGCCCCAATTCGTAAAATAAATGGGGCTTATGTGAACTGTGGCCGTCACACGGTGGCCGTCACACGGTGGCCGTCACACGGTGGCCGCCGGCTGTGGCGGCCACGCGGGCTTCCTGGCGTCGTCTACAGGCTGTAGTACATCTCGAACTCGGCCGGATGAGTGGTCATGTTCAGATAGGCAACGTCTTCGCGTTTCAACGCGATGTAGCCATCGATCGCTCCGTCGGAGAATACGCCGCCGGCCTTGAGGAAATCGCGATCCTCGTCCAACGCGTCCAGCGCTTCCTCCAGTGAGCTCGCCACTGTCGGTACCCCCGCCAGTTCTTCCGGAGGCAGATCGTAAAGATCTTTGTCGAAAGAGTCTCCGGGGTGTATCTGGTTCTTGATACCGTCCAAGCCTGCCATGAGCATGGCCGCGAAGGTCAGATAGGGATTGCCGGTGCTATCCGGGAATCGTACTTCTACGCGATACGCCCGGGGGCTACCGCCCTGGATGTAGGGAACCCTAATGGAAGCCGAGCGGTTGCGGGCCGAGTACGCCAGAAGCACGGGCGCCTCGAAGCCGGGCACCAGCCGCTTGTACGAGTTGGTGCTGGCGTTGGCGAATGCGTTGATGGCTTTTGCATGTTTTATGATGCCGCCTATGTAGTGCAGCGCGGTTTCGGAAAGCCCGGCGTATTTGTCACCGTGGAACAGGTTGGTGTCGCCTTTGGAGATCGACTGGTGAACGTGCATACCGTTGCCGTTGTCACCGACCAGAGGTTTCGGCATGAAGGTTGCCGTTTTTCCGTAGGCGTCAGCCACGTTGTGCACGCAGTACTTGTAAATCTGAACTTCATCAGCTTTTTTCACCAGGGTGTTGAAGCGAACGCCGATTTCATTCTGGCAGGCCGTCGCTACCTCGTGATGGTGCACCTCGACCTCCAGGCCCATGGCTTCCATGGCCGTGCACATGGCCGACCGCAGGTCCGCGGCGCTGTCCACCGGCGGCACGGGAAAGTAGCCGCCCTTAATGCCGGGACGGTGACCCAGGTTGCCACCCTCGAACTCGGAGTGCGATTCCCAGGCGGCTTCCTCGGCGCCTATGGAGTAGGAGGCGCCTTTCATCTCCACCTTCCAGCGCACGTCGTCGAAGACGAAGAATTCGTTTTCTGGTCCGAAGTAGGCGGTATCGCCCACACCGCTGGATTTCAGGTACGCCTCGGCTTTCTTGGCGATGGAACGTGGGTCCCGGTCGTAGGGCTGCATGGTGCTTGGCTCAACGATATCGCAGCGCAGAATCAACGTTGTATCGTCGCGAAATGGATCCAGCACCGATGTTTCGTCGTCCGGCATCAGGATCATGTCTGACTCGTTGATCGACTTCCATCCCGCGATGGACGAACCGTCAAACATGAAACCGTCTGTCAGCGCGTCGGCATCGACCCGGGCGGCAGGCACAGTGGTGTGCTGTTCCTTACCTTTGGGGTCGGTGAAACGAAGGTCGACCCATTTGACGTCATTATCCTTGATCATCTTCAGTGTGTTTTCAGACATAGCAGTTTCAACTCCTACTTGCAGGTGTTTATGTTTTGTTTCTCACAGCGCAAAGGTCAGTGGCCGCCAAGCCCTGCTGGAGTAAAGGCCGACGCAAAAACCGGCGCAACGGCCGGCACGAAGATCGAAGAACTGAAGTATCAACCCCCACTGACGATGGTCTTTCTCCCCACCATTTCGCAATAACTTTTTGGCAATGACTGACTGCCTCTACCAATTGGCAATAACCATCTGGCAATAACTACTTAGGGGCAATAACTATGCCACCGTCCGGACCCGATGATATATGAAATCCTGGGTTAGTAGCTGCTCTCTCAGGCACTCTTCTGGGGCGCAAATCCAAAATGGACCGTTGTTCATGCACTAATAAAGTGCGCTAATCCCGCACGCGCAGACGTATTCTGAATTCGGGTCCAGCGAGAGGGTCCTCAGGCCCAGAGAGCTGGCTGGCATCCAACAGATCATGACCATGGACCCGGCACCAGGCCGGTAGATCCTCCAGCACCCCAGGGTCCGTCGCTAGGATGCTCAGCAGCGTTCCGGGCGGCAACCCCTTCACCAGGTCCTGAGTGCGGATAACGGGCAGGGGGCACAAAAGCCCTTTGACATTCAGAATCTGGTCCTCAGATTCGCCAGTCATCGCGGAAGTCTTCCTGAGCCAAAGGCGGTACCCTCAGCATTTCTCCGGTTCCATCGGGCCAGTCGACGCTGACGCTGACGCTATCTGCTTCGCGGCCCTGACTGTAGCGAGCGAGAATCCGGGCCGCCGTTGTCAGATCGGTCCGCTCCGGGGTACCGTCTACGAGACACAGCGGGCCCTGATGACTCACGGGTCGCAGCGCGATGAACCGCTTGGTATAGCCTTCCAGGTAGCGGTTTTCGCCCAGTTCACGACCGAGAATCAGTTTGTAGTGCGATGCCGGCCTGAGGTGCCTGCCGACCTTGAGCAGCATGATGTCGTCCAGATCGTAGTCGCGTTCGCCGCTGGATTGCCAGAGATCGGCCAGTTTCGCCGCGTAGTCGCCGTCAGTAAGAAAGCAGCAACCGCCAGCCGGCTGGGCCCAATCATCGAATCCAAGCTTTCTGGCCAGTGCTATCTGCGGTTTGCGATTGCGGCCGTGGAACGCGAACAGCTTGTCCCGATCCACCCAGTTTTCTCGCTCCGGCAGGGTGGGCGCCATATGCTTTGCACACAGGGGTCTGAGAAGCCGGTCCGGCAGGCCAGACTCACGGGCGATTAGTGGCATAATCTGTTTGCGCTGGCTTTTCGGGCGTTGCCCCATAACCTCGCCCGTTATGATGAAGTCGAAGCCGTTTTCCTCCATGAACGCCCAGGCCTTGGCCTTGCCAAGCATGAAAATCTTGCAGTCGATGCAGGGATTGAGGTGGGTTCCGTAGCCGTGCTTCGGATTGAGCACGACGTCCTTGTACTCGTCGATGACGTCGATCAGGTGCAGCTTGATGCCCAGCCGTTCGGCCACCCAGAGTGCGTTGTTGCGTTTAACCCTGTCGGCCCTGTGTTTGCGGATGGCGTGGGTATGGCCTTCCACGCAGAAGCCGGTGAAGAAATTCAACCCCTCGACGTGGATACCCTGATCCATGATGACCCTGGCGGCCAGCATGGAATCCAGCCCTCCCGAAATAAGAGCGACAGCTTTTCGCGGTTGGTTCATAATCGCCGCCGTTTTTCGGGCTCGGCAGTTTAACCAGACAGGATCTAAGTGTCACAAATTTCCAACAACAACCCAGCACGCGTCGGACTCCGCAATGTCGCCATAATCGCGCACGTAGATCATGGCAAGACCACGCTCGTGGACCGGCTGCTTCAACAGACAGGGTCTTTGAACCGCGAGGTGCACGAGCGCGTGATGGACAGCAATGAACTCGAGCGTGAGCGCGGTATAACGATTCTTTCCAAGAACACGGCCATCGAATACGGCGGATATCACATCAACATTGTCGATACGCCCGGCCATGCAGATTTCGGTGGCGAAGTGGAACGAATTCTTTCTATGGTCGATTCGGTCCTGCTGCTGGTGGACGCGGTAGACGGCCCCATGCCGCAGACGCGCTTTGTGACTCAGAAGGCTTTCGCGGCCGGGCTGAATCCCATACTGGTGGTCAACAAGGTAGACCGTCCAGGCGCGGAGCCGTACCGGGTCATTGATGAAGTCTTCGACCTCTTCGACAGCCTGGGCGCTACTGATAAGCAGCTGGACTTCCCCATCATCTATGCGTCCGCGCTTCTCGGTCATGCCGGTTTGGAACCCGATGCGCAGGCTGAGGACATGGCGCCATTGCTGGATGCCATCATCGAGCACGTTCCTGCGCCCAAGGTTGATGAATCCGGCAGCTTTCAGATGCAGATCAGCACCCTGGATTACTCCAGCTATCTCGGGGTGATGGGAATAGGCCGCATCAGTCGCGGCAGCGTCCAGCGCAACACTCCGGTCGTTGTGGTGGACCGGCACGGGCAGACCCGCAAGGCGCGCGTGCTGTCGATATTGGGCTACAGCGGCCTGGAACGTGTCGAGCAGATGGAGGCCGTCGCTGGCGACATCGTCTGCGTTACCGGCGTGGACGGCATAGCGATTTCCGATACCCTTTGCTCGCCCGAGCAGGTGGAAGCCTTGCCGCCGCTGACTGTAGATGAGCCAACCCTGACCATGATGTTCTGTGTGAACACCTCGCCTTTCGCGGGCCGCGAAGGCGATTTTCTGACCAGCCGGCAACTGCGAGAGCGGCTGCTGCGGGAAGCCTCCCACAACGTTGCGCTGTCGGTTCGGGAAACCGAGGATCCGGATCGGTTTCAGGTGTCGGGACGCGGCGAGCTGCACCTGTCGGTGCTGATCGAGACCATGCGTCGTGAAGGCTACGAGCTCGCCGTCTCCAGGCCCCAGGTGATTACCCGGGAAGAGGATGGCCGGATTCTGGAACCCTACGAGTCTGTCACCGTAGATATTGAAGAAGGTCACCAGGGGAAAGTCATGGAGAACCTCGGCGAGCGCCGGGGAGAGCTGGAAGACATCCACAGCGATGGTACCGGGCGCGTGCAGTTACGCTATCGAATCCCCACGCGGGGTCTGATGGGCTTCCGGCCGATTTTTCTCTCGTTGACTTCCGGTACCGGGATCCTGAGTTTTGGCTCCGCGGGTTACGGTCCCCGGGTGGAAACGGAGCTTGGTCGCCGCAACAGCGGGGTGCTGGTATCAACTGCTGAGGGTAAGGCAGTTGGGTTTGCCCTGTTCAATCTCCAGAATCGCGGCCGGATGATGGTGGGCCCTGGGGACGAAATATACGAAGGCATGGTCATCGGGATTCACAGCCGTGGCAACGACCTGACCGTCAACCCGATGAAAGAGAAGAAGCTCACCAACGTGCGGGCGGCAGGCACTGATGAAAACATACTGCTGACAGCCCCCCTCCGGCAGACGCTGGAGCAGTCTCTCGAGTTCATCGATGATGACGAACTGGTGGAGGTGACGCCCAAAACGATCCGTATTCGCAAACGGCTGCTCAAGGAGCACCAGCGCAAGCGTGCCGGATCTGCCCGGGAAGCCAGCGCCTGAAGAGGCGCCTTTCGCCGCCATGAAGGTTTTGCTGCAGCGTGTCGGCCAAGCTGCCGTGACGGTTGATGCGGAACAGGTAAGCGCCATCGGGCCGGGCCTGCTCGTTTTTCTTGGCGTAGAGGTGGGTGACGGCGAAAAGCAGCTGCTCTGGCTGGTGGACAAGGTGCTGGGCCTGCGGATCTTTCCGGATGCTGCTAAACCTATGAATCTGTCGGTGATGGATACCGGCGGAGATCTGCTGGTGGTTTCTCAGTTCACGCTCGCCGCGGATACTTCACGGGGTAAGCGGCCGGGCTTCAGCGGCGCCGCGGCGCCCGAACTGGCTGAGGTCCTTTACGAGCGTTTTTTAGAGGTTCTGCGAGAAAAGTGCGGCTCTGGGCAGCGCGTGTGCAGCGGGCGCTTCGGAGCCGATATGCAGGTCTTTTTGGTGAATGACGGGCCGGTAACGTTTCTGCTCGAGCGCTAGGTTTTCTACCAGCGCTGTTCTCTGGTCACACCGTTTCCACGTCTTCATCAGGCGTTGTCTGGTCGCGCCGCTTTTCTGCGAATCTTGCCAGGAATACGCCCAGCTCGAACAGCATCCACGTGGGAATGGCGAGCAACAGCTGGGAAATAACGTCCGGCGGGGTAAGCAGCATGGCAACCACGAAGCAGCCGACTATGACGTAGGGCCGCTTTCGCGCCATACCATCGGCGGTGGAAATACCCGACCATGACAGCAGCAGGGTGGCGATGGGAATTTCAAAGGCGAAGCCGAAGGCGAAGAACATTTTCAGCACGAAATCCAGATAGCGATTGATGTCGGTCATCATGGTGACGCCTTCGGGGGTCACCGCGGCGAGGAATTCAAACACCAGCGGGAATACCAAAAAGTAGGCGAATGCGACCCCGAGGTAGAACAGGCTGATGCTGGATACCAGCAGCGGCAGCGCGAATTTTTTTTCGTGCAGATAGAGCCCGGGTGAAATGAATGACCATCCCTGGTGCAGGACGAAAGGCATGCCAATGAAGATCGCGGTGAAGATGGCGAGCTTGAAGGGAGTCAGGAAAGGGGAGGCCACTTCGGTAGCAATCATGCTGCCACTGTTGGGCAGATGAGCCATCAGCGGTGCTGCTACGAACTGGTACAGGTCATTGGCGAAGTAGTAGGTCGGGAAGAACAGCAGCATGACCACCAGAAGCGTGCGAAGAATGCGGCTGCGCAGTTCGATGATGTGATCGAGAAAGGGCTGTTCGCTGGTGTCCACCAGCGCGTCGTGTTCCTCCGGGTCGGCTTTAGCCATTGCGGCGGGTTTCCGTAGGCGCTGCCTGGGCGTTGCCCTCTGGTGGTTCTTTCCCCTCCACATCGGCGTTTTCGTCTGCCGGGCGCGATGCCTCTGCCTGCTGCTTTGAAGAGGTCCCCGGATCACCCCTGTGCGATTGCGGCGGGTGAATGGTCGGCTCCTGAGGCAGGCCTTTGGCCTCTCGCTCGATGCGCTTCATCTCATCCAGAACGGCCTCGTTGTGCAGCTGCCTACGAATATCGTCCATGCCGATCTCTTTTTCGATCTCGGTCTTGACGGAGACGAAGCTGCGCCGCAGCCTGCCAAGCCACAGGCCCAGCGTCCGCAAAGCCTCAGGAAGCCTTTCAGGACCGATAACGAGCAACCCGACGATGGCGATGAGCACCAGCTCGGGAAAGCCGATCTCAAACATTGCTGTTTTGGTTCTGCTCTGTCTTCTTCGCCGCGGTCACCTCGCCTTCAATAACCTTGGGTTCATCTGCTTTCTCTACTTTGGGCTCTTCATCGCTGACCGCCTTGCGGAAGCCTTTGATAGCGGAGCCCAGGTCAGAGCCCAGGCTCTTCAGGCGTTTGGGCCCGAAAATGAGCAGGACGATGGCTAGAACCACCAGCAGCTCTGTGAGACCGAATCCTCCAAACATCAGTAAACTCCGTTTGTTCGAGCGGGTATTATATAGAGGTTAGTCAACCTGGGACCTTATCCGGTTCACTGACTACGGCTGCGTTTTTCCTCGTGCCCTGATGTGCCGAAGCGTTCCGCAAGGGCTTCCAGCACCCAGATCGGCTTCTGTTCCAGATGGGTCAGCATCACCAGAGTGTGGAACCAGAGATCTGCCACTTCGTTGACGAGCGGGTCGTCTTTGCCTGTTCCCGGGCTAACGTCCTTGGCTGCCAGGATGACCTCGGTGGCCTCTTCACCCACTTTTTCGAGAATTTTGTTCAAGCCACCGGCGTACAGGGATGCCACGTAGGATAGCTCCGGGTCGGCGGTGCGGCGTGACTCCAGAATCTCTGTCAGCTGCTCGATGATTGGCATCTGCTGTCCTCAGGCCCTTACCAGCAGCAGGGATCCCAGTGCGGCGCTGATCAACCCCGCAATGGTGCCCATGTCGTGCCCGGCTTCCAGGGACGATGTGATTGGCGCCCATAGTAGGGCGCTGGCTAACAGGATCAAAGCCATTCCAGAGAGGCGCTTCGCCCGGCTGCGGCGGTCGATACGGGAGACCCGTCGCTCCAGGCTGCCGATCAGGTCCCCCTGGCGGCGCACGGCTCTGTCAAGCTGTTTGAGCTGAGCCCCCGTGCGGACGACCAATGCCGGCAGCCTCGGGAGCTGTGCGAAGAGTTCCGGCGCGTGCTCTGTCAGCTCGCGCAATGTGGCGGCAGGGCCCACGTGATCCACCATCCAGCGCTCCATGAACGGTTTCGCCGTTTCCCACAGGTCCAGCTCCGGATAGAGTTCGCGACCCAGCCCTTCGATATACAGGAGAGTTTTCTGCAGCAGGACGAGCTGCGGCTGGATTTCCATATTGAAATCCCTGGCGGTGTCGAACAGCTGGACGAGAAACTGGCCGAAGGAGATCTCGTTCAGCGGTTTTTCGAAAATCGGTTCGCACAGCCTCTGAATAACGCTTTCGAACTCGACCGGGTCGGTGTCCTCCGGGATCCAGCCGGATTCCAGGTGCAGCTGGGCCACCTGGGCGTAGTCCCGATTGAAAAAGGCGAGCAGGTTTCTCGCCAGATAGTCCTGATCCTCCCGGGTAAGCGAGCCAACGATGGCACAGTCGATGGCCACGTAGTGGGGATTTTCCGGATCTTCGGCGTTAACGAAGATGTTCCCTGGGTGCATGTCCGCGTGGAAGAAGTTGTGCACGAATACCTGGGTGAAGAAGGTCTCGACCCCCCGTTCCGCGAGCTTGCGCATGTTGGTGCCGCGCGCCTTGAGGGCTTCCAGATTTGCGATGGGGATACCGTAGATGCGTTCCAGCACCAGCACGTTGCGTCTTGTCAGCTCCCAGTTGACTCGCGGAACATACAGCAGCGGGGATCCTGCGAAGTTGGTTCGAAGCCGTGCCGTATTGGCGGCCTCTTTCTGAAGATCGAGCTCGTCCAGAATGGTTCGCTCGTAGTCGGCGACGACTTCCTTGAGATGCAGCCGCCGCGCGTCGACTGAGTGCTCCTCCAGGAAGCCGGCGAGTCGGCGCAGCAGCTCGATGTCCTCCCGGATGACGCTTTCGATGCCGGGGCGCACCACCTTCACCACCACCGGTGAACCATCCGGCAGGGTAGCCGCGTGAACCTGGGCGACAGATGCCGAGGCCATGGGTTGCGTCTCGAAGTGGCTGAAGGCAACCGAGATAGGCGTGCCTATGGAAGACTCGATAAGCTTCTGCGCCTCGATTCCGGAAAAGGGCGGAACGTTGTCCTGCAGACGGGCAAGCTCGTCGGCGATGTCCAGCGGTATGATGTCGCGGCGGGTGGACATGAGCTGTCCGAACTTGATGAAAACCGGGCCCAGTTCCTCCAGCGCGAGGCGCAGGCGACGACCGCGGGATGCATCCCCAATGGGTATCAGTCTCGAGGGCAGCAGATGCAGCAGCGCGCGATAACGTGGCGGTATGGGGCTCTCGCCGAGGCTTGCATCGTTCAGCAGGGTATCAAGCCGGTAGCGGCTTACCGTCCACAGGACTTTTGTCAGGCGCCGCAGCGGATTCATGAGCCCTGCCTGCGTGCTTCCTCCGCACTCACTCTGGCTGCAAGCCGGTCTATGCGCAAGCGCATGTCGTCTATGGAATCCAGCAGCTGATCCAGTTGCGGGCGGCTCACGAATCGTTCGGACGCGCTATGCCGGAAGGAGCCGCTGACGCCCTCCAGGGCCGAACGCAGACCGGCCATGGCGAGTTCGCCCATGCCTACCAGGTTGTCCGCTGCTTCTCTGCCGATGATTCCGGCCAGGGGCCTCGTGAGGTCTGGCGCAAAGCCGCTGAACAGTGCGCTGACCTCCTGCAGCACGGTGGAGTCGCCGTCGATGCGCAGGTGACCCGTCGGTCGCCCTGGCTCGGCCGACTCCCCGGCCTGCAGCCAGCGCGCCAGATCCGAAATGGGGCCTCCGATGATAACGTTGGGATTCGCTATTTCGTGGGGGTAGAGGCGAAGGCGCGTGTTTTCGATACGCAGCGTGAAGTGCCTGGCTGACAGCGGCGGCGGAAATTCTGCGATGATCCGTATGCTTGTACCGTCCAGCTTGGACAGACGCGCCGCGCTTGAGGGATCCAGATTCAGACTCGCGTTCGCCAGTTCGGCCAGCGCATCGGTAAACAGCGTTTCGACCGTGCTGAAGCCGCTGGAAGAACTCAAGCCTCTACCTCTCGTCGCACGGCCGCACTCCGCGATGTACAGCTGCGATTCCACCAACGAAGTTGTGGTACTCGACCTGGGTGAACCCAGCGTCTTCCATCATGAGCTTGAGTGCCCGCTGGTTGGGGTGCACCCGGATGGATTCAACCAGGTACTGGTAGCTGCTGGCGTCGCCTGCGACCAGTTTTCCCATGCCCGGCCACAGCGCCTGGAAAGCCGTGTAGGCGGTTTCCAGGGCCGGATTTTCGGGTTTAGAGAATTCTAGAACCAGCAGCACGCCGCCGGGGACCAGAACCCTAACGAGTTCTCGCAGAGCCGCGTCTTTGTCCGTGAAATTGCGCAGACCGAAGCCGATGACCACGCAGTTGAAGCTGGCGGTGGCGAACGGCAGCGACTCGGCGCAAGTCTGGCAGAAGTTGACCTGGGGTAAGCCATCGTCCAGCAGACGATTACGCCCTACCGACATCATTGCAGCGTTGATATCGGCCAGCACCACGGATCCCTCCGGGCCCACCACGGGGGCGAACAGGGCAGCCAGATCCCCGGTCCCGCCGGCCAGGTCAAGTACCCTCTGCCCGGTTCGCGCACCGGACATTTCCACCAGCATGCGCTTGAATATCCGGTGAGTGCCCAGGGACATCAGATCGTTCATGATGTCGTAACGATTGGCTACCCGTTCGAACACGCCGCCCACGAGGCGTCGTTTTTCCTGGGGTGAGACCTTGCGGAGACCGAAATCTACGGGGTTGTCTGAAGGCATGAGGAGCGACCGACGCTTAATCTACTTCAGTTTACGCCTTAGGATTCCATTGGCCTACCGGTATCGTCGGCAGGCGCGAGGCGTTTGCAGCCTTCAGATCAGCGAGATATTCCTGCCAGTAGCTGTCCAGATTCTCCCCGAGCTCACGCAGGTAGTCCCAGGCGTAGAGCCCGGAATCGTGGCCATCGTCAAATATCAGGCGAACCGCGTAGTTGCCCACCGGTTCGATCTTCTTTATTGCTACGTACTTCTTGCCGGTTTCCAGCTTCCGCTGTTCGGCGCCGTGACCCCGGACCTCGGCAGATGGCGAGTACACTCTCAACAGCTCGGCGGGGATCGCTGACGCCGTTCCGTCGAAGCTTACTTCCAGGGTTCGGGATTTTTTGTGGTAGATGATTTTTCGGGGTTGTTGCATGGCAGCGTTTGCGACCTCTGGATGGACTCAGAGGATATAGCGCGACAGGTCGTGATCTTTGACCAGCTCCGAGAGCCGGGCATCCACGTATCTGCCATCGACCTCGATAGACGTGTCCGATTGCTCAGACGCGCCATAGGAAATCTCTTCCAGAAGCCGCTCAAGTAGGGTGTGGAGGCGACGTGCGCCGATGTTCTCGGTGCCTTCGTTGACCTGCCAGGCCAGCTCGGCGATACGCGTCAGCCCATCCTCGGTGAAGCTTATGGTTACACCCTCGGTGCCAAGCAGAGCGATGTACTGCTCCGTCAGGGAGGCGTCAGGCTCTACCAGGATTCGCCGGAAGTCTTCGGGGGTCAACGCGGCAAGCTCCACGCGGATGGGCAATCGCCCCTGCAGTTCGGGGATCAGATCGGACGGCCGGGCCAGGTGAAAGGCGCCGGAGGCGATAAAGAGTATGTGATCCGTGCGAACCGTTCCATATTTGGTGGATACTGTGCAGCCTTCGATAAGCGGCAGCAGATCTCGCTGGACTCCCTCTCGAGAAACATCTGCGCCTACCGTTTCACTGCGTTTGGCCACCTTGTCCATCTCGTCTATGAAAACAATGCCAGTCTGCTCCACGGCCTCTACGGCCTTTGCTTTGACCTCGTCTTCGTTGATTAATTTTGCCGCTTCCTCCTCGCGGACTTTGCGCAGCGCGTCGCGGATCTTCAGCCGAACCGTCTTGCGCTTGCCGCCGCCGAGATTGCTGAACATGCTCTGCAGCTGGTTGGTCATCTCCTCCATGCCTGGAGGTGCCATGATTTCTACACCCAGCTGCGAGGCCTGAAGCTCTAACTCTATCTCTTTGTCGTCCAGCTCCCCCTGCCGCAGGCGCTTGCGAAACAGCTGTCGGGTCGTCGAGTCGCCGCCGTCAGCTTTTTCCGCAGCGTTCTGACCGAAGCCGACCTGCCTTGGTTCAGGCAGCAGGGCGTCCAGTATGCGTTCCTCAGCCTCGTCTTCGGCACGATGCTTGACCACCTCGATCTGGGCCTCGCGCTGCATCTTCACGGCAGCGTCGGCGAGATCCCGGATGATGGATTCCACGTCTCTGCCTACGTAGCCTACCTCGGTGAATTTGGTGGCTTCGACTTTGATGAAAGGCGCCCCCGCCAGCCTGGCCAGGCGTCTGGCGATTTCGGTTTTGCCGACTCCGGTAGGACCGATCATGAGAATGTTCTTGGGAACGATCTCCTCGCGCATGTCCGCCGACAGCTGCATGCGGCGCCAGCGGTTGCGCAGGGCGATGGCGACCGCCCGTTTCGCTTCTTCCTGGCCGATGATGTGTTTGTTCAGCTCATCGACAATTTCTCTTGGCGTCATCATGGTCATGACGGGTTCAGTACCTCGATCGTACGGTTGTGGTTGGTGTAGACGCAGATGTCACCCGCTATCTCCAGGGCTTTCTCCGCAATGTCGCGGGCTGAAAGGTCGGTATTGTCGGCGAGCGCGCGTGCCGCGGCCTGAGCGTAGGGCCCCCCTGAGCCGATGGCTATGATGCCGGCTTCTGGCTCGATAACGTCGCCGGTTCCGCTGATCAGCAGGGCCGTCTGGAGATCGGCCACCACCAGCATCGCTTCCAAGCGGCGCAGCGCCCGATCTGATCGCCAGTCTTTGGCCAGCTCGACGGCGGCGCGGGTGAGGTTCCCCTGGAATCTGTCCAGCGCGGCTTCAAAGCGCTCGAACAGAGTGAATGCGTCTGCCGTGCCGCCAGCGAATCCGGCCAGCACCTTGTCCTGGTGCAGGCGCCGCACTTTTTTGGCATTGCCCTTCATCACCGTATTGCCCAGAGATACCTGACCGTCGCCGCCCAGGGCAACCCTGCCATTACGATGAACGCAGATGATTGTGGTCGCGTGTGCCTGCTCCATGGGTTTGTTCAGGTTCCTTAACTTTTGGCGGCGAAGATACCGACTCAGGATAGTGGGGACGGCTCCGAAGGAATGCAATGACGCGCGGCATTCCCGCGCTCACGTCGGCTTGCGGCGCCGGATATACAAGGCGTCCAGGTTCTGTTCACGCAGCCGGGTCAGAGCCCGCTGTGCCAGAACCTGGCTGTCGAAGGGACCCACGGTGACTCGATACCAGACGGCGTTGTCCAGTCTGGTGGAGGTCGTGCTTGCTGGAAGGTCCTGCAGTAGCAGCTGCGCACGGAGCGACTCGGCTTCGGCTTCGTGGCGGAACGATGCCGCCTGGATCAGATACTCGATGCTGCCAGGCTCGTTGGTTTGACCCTGCACTTCGTAGGCGCCTGGGTCTGCGGTGACCTTGCTGTTGCGAAGCAGATTGTCGAATTCGAATGTCACTTCGGGCGACGTCTCGGGCGTCGGCGCTAGTTGCGCTTTTGTTTCCTCGCTGTTCGCCCCCGATAGAAATTCCGGCGCGTAGGCGGCAATCAGGACGACCATGGCGCCAAGAATCACGCCCGCGGAGAAGCTGGGTGTGTGGAAAAGGGTCCGCTCTCCGGTCGCGCGGCCTCGGGAAGATCCAGTCGTCCTCTGAGAGGGCCGGCTGCTGCTGCGCACCGGCGTCGCCCTGCGCCTGGGCGCGGCTTTGCGTGCGGACGGAGATTTCTGTTTGGCGCCGGACCGGCTGGCCGCCACAAGCAGCAACGGAGAAACCATCACCTGGATCGGATTTGAGGACTTCGTCATAAGGCGCAATGATAGGCCAATTACAGCCTGAATGATTCTTCAGAGAACTTGGTCCGCCAGGGGCCACCGGCGGTTCTGACCACCGACGGTCCTGAGATGGAGCATCAGAAAGTATCATACGGGTCGATATCTAGAGACCAGCGCAGTCTCCGGCCCTGTGACGGAAATTCGGCGCATGCGTTGAGGGCACGGTGCAGTTGGACGCGGCTGTCAGCGAGCACGAGCAGCTGGTAACGGTAGCGGTTGGCTACCTTTGGAATGGGCGCTTCAGCCGGCCCGAGGATCTCGACTTCGGCTCCATGCCGGTGGCCAAGGGTTTCCCTGGCTGCCTGGAGGAACCCCAGCGCAGCCTCGGGTTCCTGGCTTTCTGCTCTCAATAGTGCCATGGGTCGAAAGGGCGGCAGTCCGCCGGCCTGCCGGGTGGCCATCTCGCGCCGGGCGAAACCCTGGTAGCCTTCTTCGATCAGCGCCGTCAGTATCGGGTTTTCCGGCTGGTACGTCTGAATCCACACTTCACCCGGGCGTTCTGCCCGCCCTGCTCTCCCGGCAACCTGAACGATGAGCTGGGCAGTGCGCTCGGGAGCCTTGAAATCGGCACTGCAGAAACCCGCATCCGCGTTGATGATGGCCACGAGGGTCACGTTGGGAAAATGATGCCCTTTGGCCAGCATCTGGGTACCGATCAGGATTGCCGGCACGCCGCTGTTTATCAGCTTGAGACGCTCCTCCAGGCGCTTCTGGCTGCGAACGGTATCCCTGTCAATTCGGTACAAGGGAGTATCGGGAAACATGGCGAGCAGTCCCGCTTCTGCACGCTGCGTACCGAGGCCCACCGCCAGCAGATGCCCGTGACCGCAGGACGGGCAAGCTGCCGGCAGTCCGGTTCGATGGTCGCAATGGTGGCAGATCAACGCCGGCGGTTGCCTGTGCAGGGTCATGCGCATGTCGCAACGTCCGCAGATGGCCATCCAGCCGCAACCTGGGCACAGGTAGCTGGGCGCAAACCCCCTGCGATTCAGAAACACCAGAACCTGGCCCTGAGAATCGAGGTGGGTGGCGATGATTCTTCGCAACCGATCGCTGACGCCGTCTGAGAGGGCGTGGCCCCGGATATCCAGCAGGTTGAACCGGGGCATGACGGCACCCCCTGCCCGGCGTTTGAGCTCCAGGTGCCTGTAGCGACCGGTTTGAGCGTTGTGCAGAGACTCGAAGGAAGGGGTGGCGCTGCCGAGCAGCAGCGGAATCTGCAGGGTCTGGGCGCGTTTGACCGCGACGTCGCGCGCTGAGTAGCGCAGGCCTTCCTGCTGTTTGAACGAGCCGTCATGCTCCTCGTCGACGACGATGAGGCCAAGGTCTTTGAAGGGCGTCAGCACGGCCGAGCGGGTACCAATGAGTATGCCCTCCTCGCCGGACCGGCAGCGCAGCCATGTTTGCAGGCGCTGCTGATCGGTCATCCCGGAGTGCATCGTCGAGGCCTTGCCGAATCGCTCTGCAAATCGCGACAGGGTCTGGGGTGTCAGGGCGATCTCCGGCACCAGTACCAGCACCTGTCGACCTTGGGATCTGACCCTTTCGATGAGCTGCATGTAGATCTCGGTCTTGCCACTGCCCGTCACCCCCTCGAGCAGCGTTGGGACGAAGCCTGTACCGTTGCTGTGCAG
>JAHEEG010000059.1:19530-20136 GCA_024640825.1 Gammaproteobacteria bacterium | reverse complement strand
CCGAAAACCGATACGGACCAGCCATCTCATACAGACCGCGGAATTCGTGCTGGACACGGAACGAGAGGCGCAGGAATCCCACAGGTCTCTCTCGCTACAAAGGCCTGACTTTCAGAACGTCAAGGTGCTGGTTGCCGAAGATCACCCCGCCAATCAGCTGGTAATTCGGGAGCTGCTGAGAACGCTGGGCGTCGAAGCGGATATCGTCGACGACGGCATGGAGGCCGTGAAGGCCGCGTTGCGCAACGCCTATGACTTGATATTCATGGATATACAGATGCCACGCAAAGATGGGCTGGAGGCGTCCAGAGAGATTCGCCGCCACCACCAGGGAAGCCTGCCCTATGTCGTGGCCATGACCGCCAATGCCCTGGTCTCAGATCGCGCAGCGTGCGTGGAGGCAGGCATGAACGACTTCATTGCCAAACCGGTGCGCGCCGACGATCTGGAGCGGCGTCTGCGCACGGTAGCCGCGATCTCCAGGGAGGACGGCAACCGGCGCCTGTGATTGCGCGTGCCTAGCGGCCATCTCGCCGCCGCAGGGGTCGAACCTGACGAATCTCTGGCAGTCGCGCAATTCCACTGCTAATCCCAATGCGTTATCAA
>JAHEEG010000059.1:3681-19520 GCA_024640825.1 Gammaproteobacteria bacterium | reverse complement strand
GCTTGAGCAAACGGGAAGCAGTACGTTGATCTGGGTAATAGACAAGAAGGTGGTTCGCCACCTCATCCAGCGGAACCGACAGATGGCCGAGCTGCCGATAAGAGTTTCTTTCGAGTTCGCCTTGGAGGAAGGCACCGTACTGGACGGCTCGCTGACTTTGAAAACCCTGTACAACAAGAGCGCGGTGTGTAGACACTTTCCCGATATTGACGAGATTGCACTCGAAGACGAGGTGCAGGCTACCGTCGAACGCGCCATCGACGAGCACCTTGCGTTGAGCGGGTACAGTAGGCCCTAGGGAAACCGAGGCGGCATCGGCTGGCCGTCGTTGTCAGGCGATCGTTTCTAAAGCAAACTCGCTCGAACGGTCTGCTTTCAGGCTATGGCAGGGGAAACCATGACCTACACGTCAAATCAGCTGTCGGACATCCAGTGCATTACAGCGGTAGCGCGGCGCTACTGCAGGGGCGTCGACCGCCTGGACGCGGCACTGATGAAGTCCGCGTACTGGCAGGAAGCGACAGACGACCACGGGGTCTTCGTAGGCAACGCCTGGGAGTTTGTTGAGATGTGCATGGTCAGCCACCTGCGCTGGCGTTCGACCAACCACTGCATTTTCAATCACCACATCGAGCTGGAGAACGACGGAATCCATGCCCGCGGCGAAGCCTACAACGTCACCTATCTGTTCCAGAAAGACGACGACGTGCTGGACACCTGGTATGGCCGTTACCTCGACCGCTACGAAAAACGCGGCGACGAGTGGCGCATCATCGAGCGTGTCTGTGTGCACGAAGGCAGCACCAGCGCGCCCGTAAGCACGATGGAAATCGACGCGCCCAGGTTCCGGCAGGGGGCCTTCGACCGTCCTTCGAGCGGACGTCCCGTCGGCCCTTGAGCACCTTTTGGCCGCAGAAACCCTGTGGCCAGCTCACCAGACTCTGAAGAAACCACCAAGACGAAGCAGAAACTCCGTGAGCCAGGCGCAATGCATACCGGAGTCAGCAGATCCAGAAGTGCAGCGGCGATCCCAACGACCTGGAGCCGGTTCCCCGTCCTGCCCACGACGGGCTCGATCATTTGATGGAAATGCGGCGCGTCAACTCCGGGCGCGGGCAGGGCTCCCTCAATTGCTCAGCCGGTGAGACGGACGGTCGCCACCCCTGGCGACGTAACTTCGCCTGCGGCGTTTGTCACCCAGAGTTCCAGGGTGACCAGACGCTCGACAGGATCTATGGCGACAATTTTCCCGCCGGAAGTCAGCGTTTCGCCAAGATAGGCAGCCTGTCGATTGCTGTACTGGAAGCGCTCAAGACTGCCATGATCGGCCAGCCAGTTGGCGGCACACTGGGCAAGCCAATCACCCTGCAGCGGACCATCGATGACGAGGCCCGGGTGATGCTCCGCCGTTCTGGCATAGGTCTCGTCATAGTGAATGCGATGCGGATTCCACACCGCTGCGTTGTACAGGAACAAGCTGACGTTGCTTGGCGTGTGCGCGCGTTCGGGAAGGGCGTCGCCGACATGGAGCTCGCTGATCCGCACGACTACCTCGCAATGCTCGTCTGTTTTTCCACCAGGACCGACTCGCCGGCGGCGTCGGTAACCCGAAGTTCCCGCTCCGTGAAGATAAGTGGCCCCTGCCGTCCAGATTTCTCGTACATATCGGTGATGCGATTGACGCCCGTCAGTCGATCCCCGGGCCTGATGGGTCGATGAATCGACAGCGCCACCCCACCAGCCATCACCCGCTGCAACGGCAGCTTCGGCCCCGCCGAAGTGCCACTCGGCAAACCATCCTCCCGCAGCGCACTGACGGGACGCAGCGCGCCGAAAAGATTGAAGATAAACATCAATGGGGCCTCGTCGCCCTGAAGATATATCTCCCGAACCTGCTCCGTGGCAATGGCGTACTTGATGATGTCGCGGCGACTGACCTCTACCTCGACTGCCGGCGTCTCATGGCCGATCCACGCGCGATGCGCTTCCGTCAGCAAGCCTGTCATGACTTTCTCCTTCAAGTGGTTAACCCTCATCCTATTCACGTGATCGCGATTAAACAAAGCGTTACCTGGGTCCCGTTGGATTGCGCCCGGTTTGTCATACTGTTTTTTGTGCGTAAAAGTGACAGCAAATTGAAAGCTTTCTTCCGCGCCCGCAAGCGCCTCTACTGCGAAAACGGTCTGCCGGTGACCGGACTACCACTCACAGGCGCCAACAGATCAAAACTGCAAGCGCCGAGACCGCAACTGCAGGTAGGCCGCAGGCACAATCAATAGGGTCAAAACCAGTGTGGTCAGCATGCCGCCCACCATTGGTGCCGCGATGCGCCGCATCACTTCCGAGCCCGTCCCCTCATTCAGCATGATGGGCAGCAGCCCCAGAAAGACGGTGCTGGCCGTCATCACGATGGGCCGAACGCGGCGGCTGGCGCCTTCTGTGATGGCCGCGCGCAGACCTTCATCAGGGCGCATCCGCGCGCATGCCTGATTGAGATACACGACCATCAGAACGCCGATCTCCACGGCGAGACCGGCCAGCGCGATGAATCCCACCCACACGGCAACGGACAGGTCGAAATCCAGCAGCCAGACCAGCCATATACCGCCCACCAGCCCGAAGGGCAGCGTCGTCAGAATCAGCAGCACCTCGGGGAAGCTGCGAAAGTTGAGGAACAGCAGTAAAACAATGAGCAGGAGTGTCAGCGGAACTATGACTGCCAACCGCGCGCTGGCTCGCTCCATATACTCGTACTGACCTGCCCAGGACAACGAGTAACCCGGGGGCACCTCCACGCCCGCAGCGACGACCCGCTGCGCTTCGGTGACGTAGGAACCCAGATCCCGTCCGTCGATGTCCACAAAGGTCCAGCCGTTGAGGCGGGCATTCTCACTCTTTATCGCCGGAGGCCCGCTCTCGATGTGTATTCTGGCGACGTCGGCGAGGGGTATCCGCTGATTGTCGGGGGTGATCAACGGCAGCGACTCCAGCGTCTCCACCGAATCCCTGTGGGCCTGGGGGTACCGGAGGTTGACCGGATAGCGCTCTCGACCCTCCACGGTTTCGGTGATGGTCATCCCGCCGACGGCGGTTCGCACCACTGCCTGCACATCCTCTACATTGAGACCGAAACGAGCCGCACGCACCCGGTCGATATCGACCTTCACATAGCGTCCGCCTGCCACCCGCTCGGAAAATACGGAAGCCGTGCCGGGAACCTGTGTCAGGACTTCTTCCAGCTGGCGACCAATCCGCTCGATACCTTTGAGATCTGGGCCGGCCACTTTAATGCCGACAGGCGTTTTGATCCCCGTCGCCAGCATATCTATACGGGTTCGTATAGGCATAACCCACGCGTTGGAGACCCCCGGCAGCGCGACCAGTGCGTTCAGTTCCTGCCGGAGCATCTCCGGCGTCAGCCCCGGGCGCCATTGATCCCGCGGTTTGAGACGCACCACGGTCTCAATCATGCTCAGGGGCGCAGGGTCCGTGGCGGTTTCCGCACGCCCCGCCTTGCCGAAGACGGTCATCACCTCCGGAACCGTGCGGATGAGTCGATCCGTCTGCTGCAGCAAAGCCCGGGCCTCACCAATGGAAATGCCCGGATAGGCAGTAGGCATGTACATCAGGTCTCCCTCGTCGAGCGGCGGCATGAATTCGCTGCCGATCCTGCTCAGCGGCCAGAAGCCGATAACGGCCACGATCAGCGCGCCGAGCACCACCCACCCGGGAAATTTCAGCACGGCGGAAAGCAACGGCCGGTAGACACGCTGCAGCGCACGATTGAGCGGATTACCGTCTTCGGTCCGCACCCGGCCGCGCACGAAATACCCGATCAGAACGGGCACCAGCGTTATGGCAAGGATCGCCGATGCAGCCATGGCGTAGGTCTTGGTGAAGGCAAGCGGCCTGAACAGCCTTCCCTCCTGTGCTTCCAGTGAAAAGACCGGCAGGAAGCTCACGGTAATGATCAACAGCGAGAAGAACAGCGCCGGCCCTACTTCCCGACAGGCATCCGCCACCGTGCGCCAGTGCCCCCGACGTGCAGCGTCGCTCCGCTCGAGGTGCCTGTGCAGGTTCTCGATCATCACGATCGCGCCGTCTACCATGGCGCCCACGGCAATAGCGATCCCGCCAAGGGACATGATGTTGGCGTTAACGCCCTGGTGGTACATGATCACGTAGGCCGCGAGGATGCCCACCGGCACCGACAGCACCACTACCAGCGCTGAGCGGAGGTGCAGCAGGAAAGCTGCGCAGATAAGGGCAACCACAGCAAATTCTTCCGCGAGCCCCCTGTACAGATTAGCTACCGCGTTGCGTATCAGGTCGGAGCGGTCGTACGTTTCAACGATTTTCACACCTTCGGGGAGGCCCGCCCGCAGCGCCGCTAATCGCGATTTCACGGCCGCGATCACCGTTCGGGCATTTTCCCCGTAGCGCATGACCACGATGCCGCCCACCGCTTCGCCTTCGCCATTGAGATCGACGACACCGCGTCGCATCTGCGGCCCTTCCACCACGTCCGCGACATCGCCGAGCAGCAAAGGCTCTCCTCTGACCCGTCTGCCTAGAGGAACCTGCTGCAGATCTTCAACACCCTTGAGATAGCCCGTTGCACGCACCATGTACTCGGCCTCCGCCATCTCGATGACGGAAGCGCCCGCCTCCGAGTTAGAGCGCCGGATGGCTTCCCGGATGTGGGCAAGGGGAACGTCATAGGCGCGCAGCCGGTTGGGATCCACGATGACCTGGTACTGCTTCACCATGCCGCCGGCCGTGGCCACCTCGGCAACGCCAGGTACGGACTGCAGTTCGTATTTGAGGTAGAAGTCCTGCACGCTTCGCAGCTGGGCAAGATCGTGGCCGTTGGTTCGGTCCACCAGGGCATAGGAATACACCCAGCCGACGCCCGTGGCGTCCGGACCCAGGGCAGGGCTGGCTTCCGCCGGCAGGTCAGAAGCCGCCTGATTCAGATATTCCAGCACCCTGGCTCTGGCCCAGTACAGGTCTGTGCCTTCCTCGAAGATCACGTAAACATAAGAGTCACCAAAGAACGAGTAACCTCTCACGGTAACCGCCTTCGGGACGGCCAGCATGGCCGTGGTCAGCGGGTAGGTGACCTGGTCCTCTACGACCTGAGGCGCCTGGCCCGGATAGCTGGTCTTGATGATGACCTGCACATCGGAGAGATCTGGAATGGCGTCAACGGGCGTTCCACGGACGGCATAGATTCCCCAGCCGATGAGCAAAGCGGTGAGCAGCAGGACCAGCCCGCGGTGCGCCACCGAGTAACGGATGACCGACTCAATCATGCTGGATAACTCCGGTTCCCGTTTGCTCGACGGTCTCAGCACGCATGCGGGCGAAATCGGCGTCGCGGCTGGACTCCGAATCGATGAGAAACTGACCCGACGCCACTATCTTGGTGCCCTCGCTGAGCCCGCTAAGGATCTCTACCCTGTCGCCAGCCTCCCGGCCCGCGGAAACCGCCTGAGATCGGAACCTGCCGTCGCCCAGTGCCATTACGACGCGGTCGGCCGGCGTCCCGCGAATCAGCGCTTCCCGCGGAATAGAAAGCACATCCTGGGCACTGCGGGTGAATATCGTGACCTCACCAAACATACCAGGCTTCAGCAGCCCGTCTGAGTTATCCAGCACCATGCGCACCCGGACCGTCCGGGTGGCCACGTCCAGCACCGGATAGACGTAACCAACTTTGGCGCTCCACCGTCGACCCGGCAGATAATCCAGCTGCATCGCGACATCCTGTCCCGGCTCGACAAACACTGACTCGCGCTCGAAGAGCTCCACCGTGACCCAGACCCGATCCAGGGCCCCGATAGACATGACCTCCAGATCCGGCTTCACGTACATCCCTTCCCGCACGTTGAGCCGGCCGACCACGCCGTCCCTGTCGGCCAGGATGGCAACGTTCTCGTCTGCGACGCCTTGCTTTTCTATGCGCGAAATCTGCCCGCTGCTCATACCGAGGGCCCGCAGTCGCTCTCGCGATGCGTTGCGCAGCGAAGCACCGGCGCCGGTCCGGGCCAGCAGATAATCTTCCTGAGCCTTGATCAGGGCCGGGGAGTAAAGGGTGAAAAGCTCCTGCCCCTTCGTCACCGGCGCGCCCGCGTCGCTGACGGACAAAGACTGAATCCAGCCATCTACCCGGGTGTGTATGTGCGCAACCCGGGCCTCGTCGAATTCAACGAATCCGACGCTGCGCAGGGGCGTTTCGAGCACGCCGCGCACAACCGGGGCAAGCCGCACGCCCAGGTTATGCTGGACGTCAGGCGAGACCCGCACACCGACCGCGGGACCCGCCGTCTCGTCTGCCGCATAGACGGGCACCAGATCCATGCCCATCGGCGATTTTCCCGGTCGGTCGGAGCGATAGTTCGGGTCCATGGGGGCTACCCAGTACAGCGGCTCCCGCTTAGCGCCCACCAGATGTGCATCAGCCATTCCGTCCGCGTCTGGCGCCAAAAAACCCCGTTGACCGAACCACCATCCCATCAGCAGGCTCGCAAGAATCAACAGCCCGAACAGAGCTCTCCGAATACCATCCATCACCTACTCCTCCAGCCCGGCCAGATAGCGCAGATCCACGGCTGCTCTGGCAATTCCCGCCCGCATACCTTCCAACTCGATGCGCGCGTCCAGCTCCGCGATGTATGCGCGCATGACCTCGGCAAAGTCGTTCGACCGGACCCGGTAACCGGCAAGCGCTGCCTGCGCCGCCTGCTCGCTGGTCGGTACGATCTCGGCTTCGAAGAGCACCAGACGCGTCGAGAGCAACTCGAGCTGGCGCTGCGCATCGGCCAGTTCACGTTTGAGCTGCGCCAGCCTGTCCAGACGCTGATCTTTAGCCGCGCCCTGCAGATGTCGGGCAGCACTGACCCGACGATCCTGACGGGCACCTGTAAACAACGGCAGATCGAACGTCAGACCGACGCTCAGAAAGTCCGGGCGGCTTTTCCCCTGAAAGTCTTCCCCGCCGCGCGCACCGTAAGCCACCTCCATGCCGAACCGGGGTCGGTAATCCTGCTCGGCAAGGGTCACCTCGATGGACTGCTCGTCCACGGCTAGGGCCAGCAGCGCGACTGCCGCGTGCTTCCGCAATCGCTCCTCCCACTGGGGCTCCGTAAGCCGCGGCGCTTCTATGTCAGCGCGTTCTCCCGGAATCGGTTGGCGCGCTGTTTCACCGATCCATCGAGAGAGCAGAATCCGCGAATGCTGCAGCTGCTCTTCCACGCGGAGCTCTCTGTCCTGCAGCCGCAACAGCTCCAGCTCCGCGCGGATCACATCCTGCTGCGAGCTTTCCCCGACGGCATAAGAAGACTGCGCCAAACGCACGAGCTCTGTGAACAACGGCCGGCTCTCATCCAGCAGAGCGCTGACCCGGGTATCGCGGAAGGCGTCTATCCAGGCGGCACTGACGGATCGCACGATGGTTGCGCGACGATCTCGGGCGCGAACCTCGAACTGGGATGCCCTGACCTGGCGTTTTTCGCGCTTGAGCGAACGCGCGTCGCCTCTAGGCAGCTCCTGGCGCAACGCGACCCGAAACTGAGTCATGGGTTCCTGATCGAAGTTGAAGGTGTCGACCGGAAAGTTTGCCGCCGCCACGTTGACCACCGGGTCGGGAAAGCTGGCATCCGCTATGGCCAGCTCCGATTCAGCAGCCCCGGCCCCAGCTAATGCCCGCAACCCCGGATCCTCTGCCAGCGCTTCGTCTATAACCCGCTGCAGGGTAAGCGTCTCCGCCTGCGCGTGTGCTGCCAACTGACACGCCGAAAAGACCATCAGAAAACCAATACCCACACGAAGCGCCGCCGAGCGGAAGCCCGTCCAGATTCTCGAGTACCGAACTTCTATCGGGCACCAACGAGTCGTGGACCTCACCTTGATCATCTCGCCATCCTCCAGCTGTGCGATGTTTCACGAACGGAAATCACAAACGGAACAGACGCGCGCCGGAGTCGGCGCGCGTCGCTCGGAGCGTTCAGCAGTCAGCTGGGCAGGAGTAGCCGATCGAAAAGGGTAACCGGGGTATCAGGGCGGCCCCATGCGCCGTACCGGCGGATGGCCATGGCCGGGCCAAGGTCAGTGTCAACGAAGCTGGAAAGCGAAAAAGAATTCAGAAGGCCAACGGGAAGTTCGGGAAGATCGAAGGACACATATTCTTCCGCCGACGCGTCGGCGGAATTCACGCTGGCCTCCGCCAGTGCGCACCCCGAACAGCCTTCCTGCTGAGAAACGGGTTCGCCGCGCTGCGCATGCCCGGGGCAGTCTCCGAGCGTTTCCGACGATTGCATCTGCGGAACCGATTGCAACGCCCCGCCACAGCAGACCGCGGGCACCACCAACAGCGCAGCAATCAGCAGGTGCAGGACTGTCTTCGTAGCGTACATGGACCTCAACCGCGATACCTAACTGAAACCTAGACCTGTGAGCACATCAGGTCAACCCGAGCCGGACGAAGTGTGGCAGACTGCACGCTCATCGGCTTCTTTAGCCGGCACGAAACAGGTCCATGCAGCAGACGCCCCGTCCTGAGTCCGAATCAGTCCTGGACGACATGCTACCCATCGAGGCGCTCACGTCCCGGGCGCTGGAGGCCGTCGACTGGATTCGCCTGCACCTCCTGACCATCGATGTTGGCATTCAGCTGGGTCTGATCACCGGCGCTCTGGTACCCGCCCTGGTATTCGGCCCCCGACTGCAGACGTTCATAACCAACCAGCTCAGCAGCCGGGCACCGTACGGCCCGTTCAGGCGCGCGGCAAACGCAATGGCGGTCCTGGCCACACCTATCGCCCTCTACCTGACGCTCACGGCAATCAAGATCGGCCTGGGCAGCGCCGGCCTCGCAACACAGTGGATAGACGCGGCGATCTCGCTCATGAGCGCATGGATCGTGGTGCGGCTTGTCACTCTGGTCATTCAGTCCAGATTCTGGTCTCGCGTGGCTTTCTACGTGGCATGGCCCATTGCCGCCCTGGACGCATTCGGCGCCCTGGGGCCGGTAGTCGAGCAGATGCGCAGCCTGGCCATCCCGCTGGGTCAGAACGACAGCGGCCAGCCCATTGACATCAGCCTGTTCGACATCGTGCGAACGATTTTCTACTTCGCCGTGCTTTTCTGGGCGGCAAACCTGCTGACCCGGCTGCTGCAGCAGCGGATCGAGACCGTAGACGAGTTGAGCCCCTCCCTGAAGGCCCTGATCGGCAAGATACTCAACGTCATATTGCCAGTGATCGCATTGCTTATCGCGCTGCAGATCGTCGGCTTCAACCTGGCCACGCTGGCAGTGTTCAGCGGCGCGGTTGGTCTCGGAATCGGTCTTGGCCTGCAGCGCATCGCGGCCAATTTCATTGCGGGCTTTACGCTCATCGCCGACAAATCCATCAAACCGTACGATGTCATCGAGATCGACGGAACCTTCGGCTGGGTCACGGCCATGCAGGCCCGATACGTGGCGATCAGGACCCGTGACGGCACAGAGATGCTGATCCCCAATGACCGCTTCATGAGTGAGGGGGTTACCAACTGGTCGCGCTCGGACAGGGTGGTCCGAATGCATGCCCCGTTCGGTGTTTCCTACGCAACCGAGAACCTGAAACAGGTCCAGGAGCTGGCCATTGAGGCGGCGGCGGTCGTTGAACGGGTCGTCGACGCCCCTGCACCCATATGTAACCTGACGGAATTCGGCGACAGCTCCGTCAACTTCGATCTTCGCTTCTGGATCACCGATCCCCAGAACGGCATGGCCAACGTGCGCAGTCAGGTGCTGATGGGTCTGTGGGACCGACTCAAGGCAAACGGTATCGAGATTCCCTTCCCGCAGCGGGACCTGCACGTAAAATCCTGGACGCGGGAAAGCGCAGGCCTGCAGGAGAAAAGCTGAGGGACTCCGGCAGGCGCTGCGACATCTGCCACCAATCGAACCCCTTACCGCTGCTTAAACCTTCCCGTCTGCCTCCCGCTGAGCCCCAAGAAGCGTCTGGACATAGTCCGAAAACTCCTCATGGAAATAAGCCTTCCGTCTGGACCAGTATTCCCGCCCGCCCGGCGAGTCGAGCATACGGTTGAGGATTCGAGACCAGCGCTCCTGAGACAACCGCTCCCCGTACTCCTGGTTGTGCAAGTAGTAGCTCTCCATCAACGACAGGTAACCATCCATAACCAGATAAGCTCGTTGGTTCTGCGCCTCATCGAGCGCTTCTGGCGCTCGCAGCATCGACAGATACAGCTGATGGAGTTCCGGCTCCCGAGCCAGATTGAGCCAGAAATCGGAGATCGCCACAGCCGCCTGCGCATACATATTTCGATGGGTCGTCACGTTCGATTGCTTCAACTGAATCGAGAGATAAATCAGCGTGACAACTACAGCAATGCCACCAATAACCTCGCCAATAGCGCCCCATTCCTGAATGGACATCTGACGTTTCCTCCCTTTTTCGAGGCAGTCCCTGGTACTGCGTACCAACGAATGCCAACAGCACCGCCCGACAGGGGGGCCGGCGCAGTTGCGGGACATTCGCCGTTTCTGCCTGTTTGATTTCGTGTTTGAGCGTTATCGGGATACGCAGGTTAAGCCCAAAGACAACGACTGCGCGACTCTGGTGAAGCAATTTCTTCAAGCCCTATCGTTCGCGCGGGAACGCCACGCCAGCTTTCGGTGCGTTGGCGCACCGAAAATGGGCGCCGAGTGAATCGGGCGTCACCATGTTGGCGCAAGCCCTGGCCCTTTTGACACCACCCTTCAATGGCCCAAATCTTGCTTATTAGAGCCTGTATCTTCACAACACAAAACTTCGGGAGAGCCTGATGGCTATTGAAGCAGTTCTGCAATTTCTGGAAGCAACTTCCAAAGACGATTCCCTGCGCTCAGACCTGGCCGGAATAATTGGTGTCGGGGACGGTGACATCAGCACTGCAGCAGCGCTGGATCAAGATGAGGCGCGGGCGTTGCTGGGAGCGCGCGGCGTTCTGGCAGCAACTTTTGCCGATCAGCAGGGCTATAAATTTACCGTCGCCGAGTTGAACGTCGTCATTGGTGTCATTCAACGCTATCAGGCGGGCGAACTGAGCGAAGCCGAATTCAACGCTGCACTTGGCTTGAAGGGAGCCGGACCCCAAACGCAGGAACGCTTGAAGGCAGCCGGCAAATCAGTGGGTATCGTATACCGGGGAATACGCTACGAAAAGGAGCTGAAAGAGGACATCAGCAATGCACCGCAGGTAATGCAGTTCATGCATAAAACGGCAGAAGATGCGTCGCTCCGAGAGCAGCTGAAAACCATCCTCGGGGTCGGCGATGGAGATATCAGCAACTTCGCCGAGCTTGACCCGGCTGAAGAGCAGGCCCTGAAGAGCGAACGTGGAGCGCTGGTCGCCGAGTTCGCGGCGAAGCAGGGGTTCCTGTTTACCATGGCCGATCTGTTCGCCGTCACTGATGCGTTTCAACGGGTCCAGTCGGGGGAGATGACGGAGGACGCTTTCAAGAAGTATCTACGTTTGAGCGGTCAGACGTCGGACTTGTTCCCCTTCATTCAGAAAGTCTCGGAGTTGACCTACAAGGGTTTCCGTTACGCCACCGCGATCCCCTCGCCGGGTCAGGACAACACCCTTCAAGTGGTCCGGTTCATGGAGGCGTCAAAAGCCGACCCCAAATTGAGAGATGATCTCCAGGCCATCATCGGTGGTGACGGCGACATCAGCGACCCGACGCAGCTCGATGCAGAGGAGGCGCATTCGTTGATCGGCGATCGAAGCAGTCGAATCGTCGATCTGGGAGCCGCCCACGGATTCCGCTTTACAGTGTCGGATCTGAGCGCAGTGGTCCGCGCCTTCCAATTGGTAGAGGCCGGGAAACTTCCTTTGGAGAACTGCATTCGCATCCTCGGTCTCAAGGGCGCCGGTAAAGACGATGCCAGCGAGCTTGCTGACGTTGCAAGTACCGCAGGACGGATATACCGGGGCGTCAGGATGTAGAGTACAGGTTTCCTTAGCCCATCATTTCAGACCGAAGAAAACCGAGCATCTCCCGGGCCACAAGCTCGGGAGCCTCCTCCGGTAGAAAGTGGCCACAGGGCAGACCGGCACCGCGGACATTCTCTGCCCAGCGCCGCCAGACATCCAGAACCTCTGGCCGAGGCCTTAGGCCCTCACCCCAGAGCACGAGCAGCGGGCAGCGGATTTTATTGCCGGAATCTCTATCCGCAGCGTCCAGCGCGGTGTCGATGCGGGCGCCCGCCCGATAGTCGTCGCAGCTCGCTCGAATGGTGTCTGCTGTGAATGCATCCAAGTAGGCGCACATCGCCTCCGGCGAGATCGCGCGCATGTCTCCGCACCAGTTATCCATGGCCGTCCGCAGAAACAGTTCCGGCTCGTGGGCAATCAGCGTCTCCGGCAGCGGGGGCGGTTGGGCGAGAAAATACCAGTGATAGCCAAAAAGGCTGCCGCGCCAGCCCAGCGACTCAAACTGATCCAACGTGGGAATGATGTCCATGACGATCAGCCGGGAGACCACGTCCGAATGGTCGAGTGCCAGACGATAAGCGACCCTGCCGCCGCGGTCGTGTCCCGCCAGGGCGAAGGTCTGAAAACCCAAATTGGCCATGAGCTCCACCATATCCAGGGCCATCGTCCGTTTTGAGTATCCCACATAGTCGTCGCCAGCAGCCGGTTTCGAGCTCTGGCCGTAGCCCCGCAGGTCGGCGGCGACCACGCAAAAGTGCCGGGCAAGTTCCGGCAATACCCGATGCCACATGACGTGGGTCTGTGGATAGCCGTGAAGCAGCAGCAGCGGCGGACCAGAGCCGCCCACGCTGGCGTGAATGCGGGCCCCCGACACGGCGATGTCCCGCGACTGGAACCCCTCGAAAATCACAAACGGGCGTCCTGTATCGTCGCTACGGGCTCGTGCTCGACGAAGATGAGTTCCTCCACGGGAAACCCGAAACCAGCTGCCCGGGCAACGAGATCTTCAACGAGGCTCGATTCCAGATCCGGCGTCCTCGCCAGTATCCACAGGTAGGAGCGGTCAGGTCCGCAGACCATGGAATATCGGTACCCTTCGGCATCGAGCGCTATGATGTTGTAGCCTCCGTAGAACGGGCCGAAAAACGAAACTTTCAAGCGACCGACGCCGGGCTCGGCATTAGGGAACGCTTTTCCAACGGCCTCCTGCCATTCCCCGGATTCGGCATCGTATCCGCGGTTGATCACGTTAATACCGCCGTCTTCCCGCAGGCTATATTTGGCGGTTACCCGAGACAGGCCGCGTTCGAAGCCGTGGTCGAGCCGGGCGATCTCGTACCAGGTGCCCAAGTAGCGTTCGATGTCAAAGCCGCTGACAGGCTGGACGCCTTCCGGCACGCCGGTACAGCTCGCCAGCACTACGAGCGCCATACCCCTGGCAGACCAGCAGAGCGCACGCCAGACTCCGCGCATGAAATCACCCCGAGTACCATTTCGCTGGAGATCCAAGCATGCGGGCTCTTGCGGGTGGGTGCAATTGCCCGATCGACCCCGGCGTGACGTAAAGCTCTTCTGGCTACGCCCCAGCAGCCATTGCCGATGCCAACAGCCTTGCGGGATCACGCAGAGGAGGCCGGCCGGCACCCGTGTTCTAGGTTCCTGCGCAACGCCCAGCGAGTTAGTGGACGGAAATCGTTCACGGCTGGGGCTCCATTCCCAAAACAGCCTGGGCTTGATACTACTGCTTCCTTTCCGACGAGCGTCTCTGCATGCGCTCGATGAGCCGGTTCTCATCGGCGCTCGCACTTTTCTTCATGGCGCTATCGACCATTTTTTCGTACTTGGGATCGAGTCTGGCCGTGCGGCTGGACTGGGAGGCGTGGTAGGCCACGCTGGAAATTACGCGGTGGGTCTCCTTGCTTCCACAGTGCTCACAAACGACCCGTTCGGGTATGTTGCTGACCGGCGCGAAAGCATCGGTAAGGCAGTCGCAACCTCCGCATCGGTAACAGTAAATAGGCACAGCGTCCCGGTCAGCCGGCGCGCGCGCCGGCATCGAGGAAAGCCTGAAGCGAAACCTGATAGCGTAGAAAGTCGAGCTTTTTGCGTGGGTTTTCCGCCTTGACGATACCCTCGGTCGTATCCAGCTGCGCCAGGGTAGGCCCACTGCCATCGCGCCGGCCGCTGACAAACCGGGTCCAGGTATCCGGACTCATCTCCACCAGAAAATCCGCATCACGAAATTCTTTGGCGTCGATCTTCCGTACGCCGTGGCAGGTGAAGCCTTCAAAGTCGACGAGAAAAGCCGACCTACCCACTTTCAGCCCCATGCTCGTATCTACCGAGCCGAGATTTCTGAACGCCGGATCTTCGTTCACATCGCTCTGCGCTTTCTTCAGCCATCTCGCCGACAGGTTCTCGCTCATGATGTGCCCTCTCTTACCTTCATGCCTGATCGAAAATGGTTTCCACCCGCGACGAGGCATCGAAGAAATCCTGAAAATTCTGGTTGTACCGGTAGAAGAGATCCTGTCGGTACTGATCGTCTGCGGGTGAATAAGCGATGCTTTCTTCCTGCTGCAGATCGATGCTGTTCAAGGTGTGGTCCAGATCGGCTTTACCATTTTCCTGCACGTTGGCCACCATTTCCTTCCACAACGCCAGCGGCATCTCGATGATGAAGTCTGCTTCGCTCATTTCTCCCTCGCCTGCGGGACGGACGTCTGCGCACTCGAGCCCCTCGAACACCATCAGATAGCCATCGTCCCCTACTTTGAGACCCGCGGTGGTATCACAGGCGCCCCCGCCGCCGCTGTGCAGGCTGGCGTCTCCGTTGTAGACCTCTCGAACCGCCTGAAACCAGGCATGGGAAGGAAAAACCGGCATCATCAATACTCCAGGTACTTACTCAGCGAGGGGTTCAGCCGATCTGCCCGAGGCACACCGAGCCAATCACACAGCGCCAGGTAATCCCGCAGGTAGTCGCCGACCAGGTGCAGGTAGGATTCCATGCCGACGGTGCGCCCGCCCTCCAGGCCGCCGCCGAGAATGATGGCCATAGCCGAGCGCAGCACGCCGTCCTTGAGCTCAGCGCCCACCATGGCTTCGCCAATGGTCAACAGCGTCTGCAGAACGCTCGCCTCTCCTTCCTGATGGGTTACCGCATATTTTAGGTGATCGTACCCGTAGGTGAGATGCCGGGCATGGTCTTCGATCATATGAGACCAGATAACCCGCTCTGCATCGTTGTGGGCGCTGCTGAGCAGATTGCGCAGCAGCTGCATGACGAAGGTGCCCCGCAGCAGATACAGGTAGACGACGGACTCGGTCCAGCCGCCGCGGCTTTCCAGAATCATGCGGTTGACGGCGCCTTTGCTTTCCAGGCCCAGGCCACCGCCGTTGGCCAGCGCGCGTTTGCGCAACACCTCGATGTGCCGAGCGCAGTCGAAGGTGGCGGTCGCCAGATACTGCTTGACCTCGTAGTACCCGTAGGACATCTGGTCCTGCCAGTAGGTGATGATTTCGATTTCCGTATTGGCATACTGCATGATTTCGGTGCAGACCTGGCACAGGGCGCGCTCCACCGCTTCCGGCAGCGGTTGCAGCGTATCCCACGGAACGTCCGTAGCCGGGATCCAGCGCCGCTGTATCGCCTCTTCGTATAGGTCCGCCGCGCAGTCAGCCCACATCTGATGCTTGGCTCGAAGGTTGTAAGGCAGAGGCGGTATCCCCGGCCGGGGCAACGCACCCCGAGGGCGACGGGTCTGATCGTCCCAGACCTCGGGAACTTCGCCGTAAATACCGACGTTGAGATCGCCCAGCCGCAGGCCATGCTCGCCGGGTTTCAC
>JAHEEG010000059.1:0-3671 GCA_024640825.1 Gammaproteobacteria bacterium | reverse complement strand
CCCCACTGGTTGGTAAGGCCCATCCACTCGAAGGACGGTTCCGGCCTGCCCTCGACAACCGTACCACCCGCCGCAGCTGCGGCTCCCGCAACGGCGGCGGGCACGGCTGCCGCGGCTGCAGGCGCGCCTGCAGCCGCGCCGGATTTCTCATCAGCCATAGCTTCCCCCTTGGAGCGTTTCGCGAGCCGGCGAACCGCTCGTTCCCCGTATGATCAGTAAGCGGCGGCGTGTTGCGCCGGTATGGTCGAACGGCCGTTCTCGAAACGATCGCCGAACCCGGCCGTCTTCACCCGCTGCATGTACTCCTTGAGCTGCCGGCGGCGAATCACCAGCAGCTTCTTATGGCCTTCGTCGTACTGACTCTTGCTGCCACCGAGCAGAATGGCAAGCGCCTCGCTGGTCTCCGCCTGGGTTCCGGCAGGATTCTGCAGCCCCGCCATAATCTGCGCTTCGGCCTCGTCCAGGTACGCGTGGATTTCTTCCCGACGCTCTGGGCAGGCTTCATTCAGGTACCGCAGGTGCATGACGCCAAAGGCCACGTGCCGGGCTTCGTCCTGCGCGCACAGCCGGTACATGCGTTTCTCAGCCTCATTCTGACCAAAAAGCTCGCCCATTCGGAACATGGTCAGCACCGCGCCTTCCCCCGAAATGTGCAGCCGGGTGGACATCTCCGTAAAATCTCGGGCCAGATCGATGCTGCCGACGAAGCCGGAAGTTGCACCTGACATGCGCATTAGGCCGCCACCGTTGGCCAGCGCCCGCTTACGGAACACGTCCATATGTCGAGCCTCGTCCATGACCTGGGCCAATAGGACGTGGCGAGGTTCCAGATAGTCGGGCGTGGTCTGGGCGATCCAGCGTGCCGGCACGTCACCGGCGACGAACTCGACCTCATTGAAGAAAGTGCATAAAAGACACTCGGCCTCTTCCACCTCGTCGGGCAGGGGCTCTACCGTCTCCCAGGGAATGTCGGTGGCCGAACTCCATTGGCGTTGCAAGGCTTCCTCGTAAAGGAAAGTCGCATTGTCCAGCCAGATTTCCGCAAGGGTGCGAACACCGTAGCCACCCACACGATAGGCGTCCGGTCGCTCCGCAGATCCCCGTGGGTGACCGCTCATGTTGTCGCTGATTTCCGGCAGCTCGCCGTAGCTGCCAATGCGGATATCTTCCAGCGTCAGACCGCGCTTGCCGGGTTCTGCACGCATGCCCCACTCGCCCATCGTAGACATCCACGACGTATCGAGCTCGTATTCCTGTTGAGTAACCGGTGCCTCGCTCATCTGCTCCCCCTCGAAACAGCTGAATGGTGCTTCTCGTATACCACTATCCGCTGGCTTTTTGAAGCCGCGATCCCCTGGACTGTCCGAATGTGGAGACCGGCATGCACCTTTGCGTTTCAAACCCGTTGCAACACCTTCCATCGCGTTTTCTTGCATGAGAAAGGGCGGGCCGATTAAAGTCAGACAGGCGTTACACTGTCGCAATCGAGGAGGGGGTACTCGACATCAATTCTAAACATAGCAGCAAATCTGTCCGGCAGCAGGCCGATCAGCCAGCCACAACCTTGCCGGCAACAACTAACGTTAAAGTCGCCGTCATAGGTGCCGGGCCAGGCGGACTGTGCGCTGGCATCGAGCTGCAACGTGCGGGCATCGACGACTTCGTGATTCTGGAAAAAGCGCCGTCCGTCGGCGGCACCTGGTGGCACAACCGCTACCCAGGGGCAGAATGCGACGTGCAGTCGCATCTCTACTCCTATACGTTCGAACCCAAATTCGACTGGTCGCGGCCCTACGCCGGGCAGGCGGAAATACTGGCATACCTTCAGCACGTGGCAGAAAAGTACCACATGCTCCCCCGCTGTCGATTCGGTGTCGAGATCCGCTCAGCCCGCTGGGACCAGGACCGCAGCGCCTGGCATCTGCAGACCACGACAGGTCAGCGCTTGGAAGCGAATATCGTCATCAGTGCCATCGGCATGTTCAACGACATCGCGATCCCGGAGATTCCCGGACTGGACAAATTCGCGGGCACCGTCTTTCACACGGCCCGCTGGCCGGACGATCACGACCTGACAGGCGAGCGCGTAGGCGTGATCGGCAGTGCGGCCAGCGCCGTGCAGACCATCCCCGAAATCGCGCCAGCAGTGGCGCATCTCGATGTCTATCAGCGCACCCCGCAGTGGGTGTTGCCGAAGGCGGACGAGCCCTACACCAAGCAAGAGCTTGAACATTTCCACGAAGATCCCGACGCTTTGCCGGCACACCGCGAGGAAATCTACGCGCAGCTGGAGGCTACCATCCTCTTTGACGATCCGGAGATGCTGGCGGAGGCGGAAGCCGCCGGGCTGCGCAATCTGGCCCAGGTGCAGGACCCGGAGCTGCGCCGCCGTCTGACGCCATCGATGCGCTACGGCTGCCGACGTCCGCTCCTTTCCAACCGTTATTATCCCGCGTTCAACCGGGCCAACGTTGAGCTTGTCGACTGCGGCATTCAGCACATCGTTTCCAATGGCATCGTCGACGGCAAGGGGCGCACGCACCCGACCGACACCATCATTCTGGCCACCGGCTTTGAGACGACGCGCTTCCTATCGTCCATCGACGTCACCGGCCGCGACGGCGTGCACATCTGTGACGCCTGGCAGGACGGCGCCCAGGCTTACCTCGGCATCACCACCGCCGGCTTTCCCAACCTGTTCATGCTCTACGGGCCCAACACCAACAACGGCTCTCTCATCTACATGCTGGAGCTCGAGGTTGCTTACATCATTCGCCATGTCCAGCGCATGATCCGGGATGGACAGGCCTGGATGGACGTGCGTCGCGAGGCGATGGAAGCCTACAACGCGCAGCTGCAGCGGGACATCGCCGGCGTCTCCGTGTGGGCCTCCGACTGCCGCGGCTACTACCGGGCCGAGTCCGGACGCGTAGTGACACAACTGCCCTACAACATGACCATGTGGCGCCAGCGAACGTCGGCCCCGGACGCCGATGCCTATGAAACGGCGTCAGCGGCCACGACGACCGGTTGATCATTGGCCAAGGGCTGAAGCCGAAAAACGGGAAACTCAACGGAATCAGACAATGACACATCCGATGAACAGCGCGGCCGCCGTCTGCGGGCTCGGCCTCACCGACATGGGCCGGGTATACCGCAGCGCTGAAGATCTGGCGGCAGAAGCGGTCTACCTGGCGCTGGAAGACGCCGGGCTGAAAAAGAGCGAACTGGATGGCCTGCTCATCAATGCCGGGGTAACGGACAGCGTGAGCATTCCCCTGCACATAACCCTCGGTCTGAAAGAACTGAGCCTGCTGACCTACATGCAGGGCTACGGTTCAAGCGCAGGGCAGATGATTCAGTACGCGTCCATGGCCGTGGCCAACGGCCTCGCCAACTACGTCTGCTGCGTTTTCGGCGACGCGCCCCTCAAGGCGGGGCAGCGAACGGGGTCCGCCTACGCGCGCGCCGGGCGGAGAAACGCCATGGCCTCTCTGTATCCCATCTACGGCTTCGCGGGGGCACTGCCCATGTATGCTCTGGCCGCCCAGCGCCACATGGACCTGTTTGGAACGACCCAGGATCACCTGGCAGCCGTAGCCCTCTCCCAGCGCCAATGGGCTGCCATGAACCCCCGGGCAACCAAGCGGGAACCCCTGGAACTGGAGGGC
>JAHEEG010000058.1 GCA_024640825.1 Gammaproteobacteria bacterium | reverse complement strand
CGCCCGGTCGGCCGCTGCTCGCTGCGGTGATGGATCTGACCTCCCGGGTCTTCAAGGATTTCACCTACCAGGGCGGCGTGACCGACGTTTCCACGCCAGTCATGGAGGTTCTGCGGGCCAGGCACGGCGTCTGCCAGGATTTCGCCCATCTGCAGATCGCCTGCCTGCGCAGTCTTGGTCTGCCGGCCCGCTACGTCAGCGGCTACCTGCTCACCCATCCGCCACCGGGAAAAGAGAAGGCCATGGGCGCCGACGAATCTCACGCCTGGCTGGCGGCGTGGTGCCCGGAGCTGGGCTGGGTAGACTTCGACCCCACCAACAACAAGATTCCCAACCTCGAACACGTCACCGTGGCCTGGGGCCGGGACTATGGGGATGTCAGTCCGGTGAGCGGCTTCATATTCGGTGGCGGCCAGCACGAGGTGACGGTGGCCGTGGACATCCTGCCCGTCCGGGGCTGAGGACAGCGCAGATCTTCGATGCACCACGACCCAGGTGGCATATACTGCGTGTCACGCGGTGGCCGTCAAACGGTGGCCGTCAAACGGTGGCCGTCACACGGTGGCCGTCACACGGTGGCCGTTAAGCTCGAATGAGGTACCGTCCAAGAGGGACTGCTGATGAAGCAATCGAAGGAGGCCTATCGGGCCTATCGTGAAAAGGCCGCCGAGTATGTAGGCAGCCGGCACACCAGCCGACGACGGTTGAGAGTGCCCGTAGACCCCGACCTGGACCCGGCCACCATTCCTCTCACACACCTCAACGTCGCCAATCCCCAGCTGTTCAAGGAAGACCTGATCTGGCCTTACTTCAAACGCCTGCGGGAAGAGGCACCGGTTCACTACTGCGCGGACAGCCAGTACGGGGCCTACTGGTCCGTCACAAAATTCGACGACATCCTGGCCATCGATGCCGACCATCAGACATTTTCTTCGGAATTTGCTACCGGGGGCGTCACCATCCAAGGCACGCCGGCATCCGGCGAGTTCATGCCCATGTTCATTCAGATGGACCCACCGCGGCACGACGAGCAGCGAGCTGCCGTGGCGCCGCGGTTTGCGCCAACCCGACTGGCGGAACTGGAATCGGTGATCCGCGAGAGAGCCGGCGCCATTCTCGACGGCCTGCCCCGAGGCGAAACGTTCGACTGGGTAGAGCACGTCTCGAAAGATCTCACCGGCCAGATGCTGGCCACGCTGTTGGGCATCGCGGTCGAGGAGCGGCATCGGCTCATCGCCTGGTCGGACATCCTCGGCAATCCCGATAACCCGGAGCTGGTAGCGTCGCCGGACATTTTCTACAACACCCTGGCGGACGTCGGCGAGTACTTCATCGACCTCTGGAACGAACGGGCCGACCAGGAACCGGGCTTCGACCTCATCTCCATGCTGGCTCACGGCGAGGGGACGCGGGACATGGGGCCGCGGGAATTCGTGGGCAACCTGGTGCTGCTGATAACCGGAGGGAACGATACCACCCGCAATTCCATCAGCGGTGGGCTGCTGGCCCTCAACCAGTTTCCGGAACAGTATAACAAGCTGCGCAACGATCCCGGCCTGGTGCGCAACATGGTGCCGGAAATCATTCGCTGGCAGACGCCGCTCGCGCATATGGCCCGGACCGCAAACCGGGACGTGGAAATTCGCGGGCAGAACATACGCGCCGGGGACCGAGTGATCCTCTGGTACATCTCAGGAAATCGCGATCCCGACGCCATACCGGACCCCGATCGTTTTAAGATCGATCGGGAGAATGCCCGGCACCACCTGTCATTCGGTTTCGGTATTCATCGCTGTCTCGGAAACCGTCTGGCCGAGCTGCAGCTGCGCGTGCTCTGGGAGGAGATACTCCGGCGCTATCCCGTCATTGAAGTGACCGGGGAACCAGAGCGGGTGAACTCCTGCATGTTTCACGGATTCACCAGAATGCCGGTACGGATTCCCGCCTAGTGCGCGGCTTGCGCTAGCAGGCGGCGCACGTTCCAGATCTGCGTTCGCGTCAGCAGAATCGCCATCATGGTTAGCATGCCGACCACGGGAACCAGCACGGCGTTGCGGGCACCCAGGTGGCCCACGCACCAGCCAAGGAGCACGCTGCCGATGGGCATACCGCCCATCATCCCCAATGAGTAAACAGACATGAGCCGGGCGCGATGGGTCTCCGGTGACGCTTCCTGCACGATGGACCGCGACATGGTCATGCTGATGCCGCCGCACAGACCCCACAGATACACGGCGCCATAGAAACCCCACACGGGCAGCTCGAAGTGCAGCATCGAGAGAATGCTGGCGCTGGCGAGACCACCCAGTACCAGCGCCCTTCCCGGGCGCTCCACGCCGCCCCTGCGCATCAGCACGAAGATGGTGGTGCAGGTTCCCAGCATGTTGGCGGCAAACGCCAGCGCGATACCCCCGGCGCTGCCGTGATAGATGTCCCGCACCATCAACGGCAGCACCACCAGGTAGGTGCCGGCAAAGAATACGCCTACGGCAAATGTGAGCAGAATCGCCGGCCTGATGGCCTCGGACTGCCAGGCGATAGACAGGCCCTCACCGATTTCCAGAAGCGGGTTTCGGCGCTCTTTCGGCGCCCGCTCCGGAAGTTTCGGCACCCGCGAGGTGGCGAACGCGGCCGCCAGCATGAAGCCCGCCTGCATCAGCATCACCGTCGCCGGGCCTATTTTGTCGGCCAGCGATCCCAGACCGAAACCGAGGATCTGAACACCAAACTGGACGCCAATGGCCAGGGTAACCACGCGCTGTATGTCGAGACCGGCTACCCGATTCAGCAGCGCATCCCGCGCGGGCTGAGCGAAGGCGCCAAAACAGCCGCCAATCACCGCCCAGGCCAGCAACACCTCGTAGACCACCAGATCGGCCTGAACCAGCGCCGCCATCGCCAGCGGCGGCGCCATCATGCCCAGATGCAGCCCAATGAGCAGGCGCCGCTGATCGACCCGGTCGCCCAGCAGCCCGCCCCACAGGATGAGCAGCAGCATCGGCAGCTGGCTGGCCATCTGGGCAAAGCCCACCCTGGCGGGAGTCTCGTGCAGAAAAACAGCGACCAGCCAGGGGAACATCACCATCTGGATGCCGCCCGGCACCAGAAAGAAGGCCGAGCTGATGAGGTACCAGCGCAGGCCCGGATTCATTCCGCCATCACCAGCCGAACTGCTTCTTGTACTGCTCCATCAGGCCCAGAGCCGTGAAGCTGGCAACCTTCTGCCGGGGGGTACTCGTTGAATGTCGCCATGAACTGGGTGACAGTCGCCATCCCCGAGAACAGCCGCGTAGGAGTGGATGACCCCTCGAGGCCCGAAGACCTGCCGGAACCCCGGGTCCTCGGGATAGTCCGGGCGCTCCGCCTCCTCCTTCGCGGCCAAGTGATAAAGATTTCCGAAATATTCTACAACCTCATGATTAGTATAAAAAACTTTACCCTTATCCCCGAGATGATTTTTGCCGAACTGCACTGCGGCATACCCGTAGGGCTTGAGCAGTTCGGCGATTGTGGGGGCCTTGTCGCTGATGCCGAGCTCCGACCCGGGAACGCCGATTTTGAGCAGCCCGGCACGCAAACCGCTCTGCCCGGTGATGACCGTCGAGCATCCGGCCGTGCAGCTCTGCTCGCCGTAGTAGTCGGTGAATACCATGCCCTCCCGGGCGATACGATCAATTTTGGGGGTCTGGTATCCCAGCAGGCCCATGGAGTAGACGCTCAGGTTGCTGATACCGATGTCATCCCCCCAGATCACCAGTATGTTGGGCCTGTCTGCAGGCCAGGCAGTGACGGACCACAGCATGCAACAAGCAGCCAGCAGCTCCAGCACCCTATTCATGATCCCTCTCCCCGCGTTCTAACTGAGTCTACCGTCCCGCCGCAGCAAAGAAGCAACACCGCCAGACAATGTCGATAACCTCTTGAAAACAGCGGATTTTCAAACTCCCAGACGGCCCTGAAGATAAAGCGTCGCCCGCATCCGGGCAAGCCCGACGGGGTTGATCTCGGGTTCGGCCTCTGCCCGGACGGGCGCGCCCGGAACGAACCACGCACGTTCCGGTGGAACATTGGGTTAGCATTGTCACCTGATTGTTCGCAACACCAGATCGAGGGGCTGACGACCACGATGCATCCAGGAATACACGCAGCGACGCACCCGGATAAACCCGCCTTCATTTTCGCAGGCAGTGGTGAGACCGTAACCTACCAACAGCTGAACGACGGCTCCAATCGCGGCGCGCAGCTGTTTCGCAGCCTGGGGCTCAAACCGGGGGACCACATCGCGCTGATGATGGAAAACAATCCCGCGTTCTTTCAGATCTGCTGGGCCGCGCAGCGCTCGGGCCTGTACTACACGGCGATCAGTTACCGTCTGCAGGAAGACGAGGTGGCGTATATCGTGAGCGACTGCGAAGCCCGGGTTTTCATCACCAGCGCAGCCCAGGCCGAACTGGCCCGCAAGCTGGCCGAAACCATGCCGGGCGTGCACGCCCGCTATATGGTGGACGGCACCACCGACGGTTTCGAGTCATGGGAGGCGGCTATCGCCGGGATGCCCGCTGAGCCCATCGCCGACGAAACCGAAGGCAGCGACATGCTGTACTCCTCGGGAACCACGGGCCGTCCCAAAGGCATCAAGGTGCCGCTCAGCGGCGAGCCGCTTGGCGGCGTTCCCGGGCTGCTCGCGCTGGTTCAGGGGCTGTATGGGTTCAGCGAGAACACCCTCTACCTGTCCCCGGCGCCGCTCTATCACAGCGCGCCGCTGCGCTACAACATTGCCGTCACCCGCCTGGGTGGCACCTCGGTCGTCATGGAGCGGTTCGACGCCGACTGGTGCCTGGAACTCATCGAGCAGTACCGGATAACCCACGCGCAATTCGTGCCTACCATGTTCGTCCGCATGCTGAAGCTGCCGGACGCAGCGCGGCTGCGCCATGACGTGTCCTCTCTGCAGGTCGCGATTCACGCCGCTGCCCCCTGCCCCGTGCAGGTCAAGCAGCAGATGATCGAATGGTGGGGGGAGGTCATTTACGAGTACTACGCGGGTACGGAAGGCAACGGTTTCTGCGCGATTTCTCCCCAGGAATGGCTCGCGCATCCGGGCAGCGTGGGCCGACCGCTGCTGGGCGAGATCCACATCTGCGACGACGAAGGCAACGAACTGTCGACCGGCCAGGCGGGCACCATCTATTTCAGCGGCGGTGGCGACTTCGAGTATTACAACGACCCCGACAAGACGGCGGATTCCCGCCACCCGAAGGACAAGGGCTGGTCCACCCTGGGAGATATGGGTTATCTGGACGACGAGGGATACCTGTACCTGACCGACCGCAAGACCTTCATGATCATTTCAGGGGGCGTGAACATCTATCCGCAGGAAATCGAAAATCTGCTGGTTACCCACCCCAAGGTGACCGACGTGGCAGTTTTCGGCGTGCCCAACGAGGAGTTCGGCGAGGAAGTGAAAGGCGTGGTGCAGCCGGCGGATATGGGTGAAGCAGGCCCGGCGCTGGCGGAGGAGCTCATTGTTTTCTGCCGCGAGCATCTGTCACACGTAAAGTGCCCGCGCAGCATCGACTTCCTCGAAGACCTGCCGCGACACCCCACCGGCAAGCTCTACAAACGCCTGCTGCGGGACAAGTACTGGGAGGGACACGACTCGCGGATTTTGTAGCCGGCCCCCAGTCACAAGCCTCAGGTGCCTGTAAATTTGGCTTCGCGCCGCTCCAGAAACGAGGCCACGCCTTCCTGGTGATCGCTGCTCCTGAAGCACTCGGCCAGGGCCTGGGTGTGGCGCTGCATGTGCGGACCCACTTCGGAGCCCAGGCCTTCGTACACGAGGGTTTTGATTCGCGCGTGGGAAAACGGCGAGCCCCTGCAGATGGCGGCGGCCAGCGCGCGGGCTTCCGGCAGCAGTTGCTCTGCTTCCACCAGACGTTCCACGTAACCGATAGCCAGCGCCTCCTCGGCGCTGAGAAACTCGCCGGTATAGAGCAGGCGCATGGCTTTAGCCGGCCCGACGAGCCTGGGCAGCAGCCAGCTGCCTGCCCCCGTATCCGGAACCAGCCCGCGATGCGCAAAATTCCAGGCAAAGCGCGCGCCTGGGGTGGCCAGTCGGATATCACACTGAGAGCTGAATTCCGCGCCCATGCCCACTGCCGCGCCGTCGATGGCCCCGATCACGGGTTTAGGACACTCGACGATGGGCCACCAGCGGCCCCGGTCTTCGGCCGATCCCCGCAAACCCCGTTCAGCACCAGGGACCGAGGCCAGATCGGACAGATCGGTCCCTGCGCAGAACACGCCGGGCGCGCCCGTGATGATCAGCACCCGTACCTCGGGGTTCTCGCCCGCCTGATGCACCGTTTCGATGAAATCACCCAGCATGGCAAACGACATGGCGTTGCGCTTTTCCGGGCGGTTGATGGTGATCTGGCCGATGCCTTCGTCAAGATCGAAGAGTATATGTTCTGCCATGCTGGAGTGCCTCCTCAGGTTGCTGACTGAATGTTACCCCCGTTAACGGGCTGGGGTCACAGCCGGACCACTCTCGCGATATACTGAGCAACTTCATCCACTACCCGCTTACTCAACAAAAAAGGAGACTTCAAAGATGGCCAGCAAAGTCGACTGGTATTACTTCCGCGGCGGCTGAACCAGCTGCAACCGAGCATCCAAGTTTTTGGAAGCAAGCAACATAGATATCAAGGAAAAAGTCCCCGCCAGCCGGAAGCTGGGGGAATCGGAGGCCCGCGACCTCGCCAAGGCGGCATCAAAGCTGATCGTGGCGAAAGGCAAAAAACTCGCTGAGTTTCCCGCAGGCGGCGGAGTTTCTAACGAGGCCATCAGCGCCATGTTGGGGCCGACGGGTAACCTCCGGGCACCCACGCTGAGAGTAGGCAAAACACTGCTCGTGGGTTTCAATGAGGCGGCCTATCAGGGCGTTTTCGGCTGAAGATACGACATCCGATTTACCCGGCCGCCGGAAGACGCTAGCTCAGCGCTTCTCTAACCGCCGGGTGGATGATTTCTCCCGCCCGCACGTTGATACCGCTGCGAATCGCCGGGTCGTCCATGCCTGCGGGCCCGGCCAGCCGCAGGATATAGGGCACCAGCGACGTCGAGAGCGCCTGCGCCGATGTCCGGGGCACCGCACCAGGCATGTTCGTAACGCCGAAATGCACGACGTCGTGCAGCGTGTAGGTGGGATCGTCCCACAGGGTGGGCCTTATGGTTTCCACGCAGCCCCCCTGATCCACGGCCACATCGACGATCACGCTGCCGGGCTTCATCTGCCTAACCATGTCTTCTGATACCAGCACGGGGGTGCGCCCACCCGGTACCAGCACACCGCCCACCAGCACGTCGGCGGTGGCTACATGGCGTTCCAGCAGGTGGGTAAATGACGGCAGAGCGGTCACGTTGGGACCCAGACGATACGCGGCGTCCAGACGATCCCGCCGGACGCCGAAAACCGTCACCTGGGCCCCGAGCGCCGCCGCCACCGATACGGCGGCGGTGCCGACGGTTCCAGCGCCGAGCACTACGACGTGCCCCCGTTCCGTAGTGGACATACCACCCAGCATGAGGCCCTGCCCGCCGTTGGGACGGTAAAGCAGATTCGACGCCAGCTGCACGGCGAGCTTGCCGGCAACCTCGCTCATCGGCTGCAGCAGCGGCAGGCTGCCCTGATCCTCCACCGTTTCCCAGGCAATTGCCGTCAGACCGATCCTGCAAAGCTCTGCCGCGAGGTCCGGCAGGGCCGCCAGGTGCAGATAACAGAACAGCACATGGTCTTCACGCAGGTAGGAATACTCGGGCGGCAGGGGCTCCTTGACCTTGACCACCAGCTGCGCTTTCCCGTAGAGCGTGGACGCGTCAGCGGCAAGATGCACGCCGAGGCTCGCATAGTCCTCGTCCGCGTACCCACTGGCCTGCCCTGCGCCCCGCTCCAGGTACACCTCGTGACCGTGACGCACCAGCTCACCGGCCGCGGATGGTATCAGAGCCACCCGGCCTTCGAGGGTTTTGATTTCCTTGGGCACACCGATTCGCATGAGGCTCGCTCAGTTGTCAAAGAGCATCAAACCATCCGCCCTGGCGAGGGCAGGATCAATACGCGGAAACCACGGTGCGCCGCGCAACCACCGGTCGCAGAATCCGCGAAAAGCAATTAGTTTTAGGCGTTCGACATGAGACCCGACAGAGCAGATTCAGATATATGCCCGAGGTAGACGAAGTGCCAACCCGCGAATGGCACGCGCTTTCCACAACCGATTGCCTGCACGCACTGCACACGGGTTCACGGGGGATGACGGAAGCGCAGGTGCAGGTTCGGCTGGCTCAGCATGGCCAGAACGAAGTTGGCCTGCGCGAACCGCCAAGTGCGTTGTCGCGGTTCGCCCGCCAGTTCGACAACCCGTTGCTCTTCGTGCTGCTCGGCGCGGCTGCCATAACTGCCTCGCTTGCGCACTGGACAGATACGGCGGTGATTCTCGGGGTTGTGATTATCAACGCGCTGATCGGCTTCGTTCAGGAAGGGCGGGCAGAAAAGGCACTTCTGTCCATACAACACCTGCTGGCCCCCGTATGCCAGGTGGTAAGAGAAGGCGAAGCCAAAGAGATTCCGGCCCGTCTTCTGGTGCCAGGCGACATCGTGCTTCTGCGCTCTGGGGACCGGGTCCCCGCCGACCTGCGGCTGCTCGAATGCCACAACCTGGAAGTCGAGGAGTCTATTCTCACCGGGGAGTCCGTCCCTGTGATCAAGAACCCCGCAGCGCTGTCCATTCAGACAGAACTGTCCGACCGATGGAACATGGCGCACGCCGGTACGCTGGTCACTCGGGGCGTCGGTCAGGGGGTGACCTGCGCCACCGGAACCCAGACTGCCCTGGGGCAGATCTCCGAAACGCTGCAGCACATCGAGCCCATAAGAACCCCGCTGTTGTTGAAGTTCGCCAGGCTCGGCCGCCAGCTGTCGTACCTGATAGTCGTCCTTGCAGCCGCCATCGCCGCGTTCGGCATCGGTGTACGCGGGTTGGCCGTAGACGAGATGCTGATAGCCGCCGTGAGCATCGCGGTAGCCGCGATCCCGGAGGGCCTGCCGCCCGTGGTGACCATCACCCTTGCCATCGGCGTGCAGCTCATGGCTCGCCGTCACGCCATAGTAAGGCGTCTGGCAGCCGTGGAAACCCTGGGGGAAGTAACCGTCATCTGTAGCGACAAGACCGGCACCCTGACCCGCAACGAGATGACGGTGCGAACCATCGAGTTGCCCACGGGGCGCGCCACGGTCACCGGCGTGGGTTATGCACCGGAAGGGGAAATTCTGCTCAACGGCGACAGCGCAATCCAGCTTCCAGCCAACCTCGTCGCACTGCTGCGAGCCGGACTCAACTGCAACGATGCCCGGCTGGTGCGGCAAGACGAAGACTGGCACATCAGCGGAGACCCCACAGAAGGCGCCCTACTTACGCTCGCCGCAAAGGCAGGCATGCAGCTCCACGCCCCGCCGGACCGAATGCCGCGGCTGGACGTGATCCCCTTTCAGTCGGAAGAACGCTTCATGGCAAGCCTTCACGCATTTCCACCTGAAACGCCAGGCGGCGTCGAAAGGTTCGTGGTTTTTGCCAAGGGCGCGCCGGAGACGCTGCTCGCCATGTGCAGCGCTGTCCTCGGTGCTGAGCAGCGACTGGCTCTGGACCCTGAGGGTTGGCTGAGAACCGCCTCCGACCTGGCCGCCGCAGGACAGCGCGTGCTGGCTCTGGCGACCTGTGAGCTGGACGCCGGTGCTTCTCGCTTTGACCGCTCCGATATTGACGGCCACCTGCTGCTGCTCGGGCTGGTGGGTGTCACCGACCCGGCCCGGGAAGAAGCCCGAGCAGCCCTGGATCAGTGCCGCACGGCGGGAATCCGCGTCAAGATGATCACCGGCGACCACATCGACACCGCTATCGCTATCGGCAGCGAGCTGGGGCTGGGCGAGGGCAAGCGGGCCGTGGGCGGGAGCGAGCTCGATGGCCTCGATGACACTGCCTTTGATCAGATTGCCAGGGACGTGGATATCTTCGCCCGCACGACGCCCGAGCATAAACTTCGCCTGGTGACCGCCCTGCAGAACCAGGGAGCCATCGTCGCCATGACCGGGGACGGCGTGAACGACGCCCCTGCCCTGAAGCGCGCGGACATCGGCGTAGCCATGGGCCGCAAAGGCACGGAGGCGGCCAAGGAGGCCGCGCAAATGGTGATTGCCGACGACAACTTCGCCACTATCGTCAACGCCGTGAAAACCGGCAGAACCATTGACGACAATATCAAAAAGAGCGTGGTCTTCCTGCTGCCCACCAGCATCGCGGAAGCGCTGATGATCGCTCTCGCCATACTTGCCGGCTACCAGCTGCCCATCACGCCACTGCAGATACTGTGGGTAAATATGATCACCGCCGTGACGCTGGGTCTGGCACTGGCCTTCGAGCGGCCGCATAACGGCGTCATGCAACGGCCTCCGCGACCGGCCAACGAGCCAATGCTTTCGGGCTTCGTCATCTGGCGCTGCACTTTTGTCAGCCTGCTGATCCTCATCGGCGTGCTGGCGCTACACGGCATGGAGAAAAGCAGCGGCGCTTCCCTGGACTACGCTCGGACCACGGCGGTCAGCGCCCTGGTCTGGTTCGAAGCCGTTTACCTCATCTCTGCACGGCGACTCTCTGATTCGTCGCTGAACATGTCCGGGATTTTCGGGAATCGAATCGCCATGCTTAGCATCGGAGTGGTCGCTGTCCTGCAGATACTCTTTACTTACACCATGCCTTTTCAAGTTCTCTTCGCATCGAAACCGCTGAGCCTGGAAAGCTGGGCCGCCATTGCCGTGGCGGGAATCGCGCTTTTTCTCGTGGTCGAGGTGGAGAAATTTATACGAGCCCGATGCTGGAGAACCTCCGATTAACCTGAAGGTCGTTTGCCGTCCCCACAACCGGCGCATCAAGTGGAAATAGCCAGACAGCTCGTCCAGGACGATCTCGCGGTCATCGCGCTGCCCCTGTTTCTGATCGCCATTGGCGTCGAAGCCGTATGGGCGCAGCCGCTTTACGCCGGCAAGGCGCAGCCGCTTTACGCCGACAGCAGGTCGACGGCTACCAGTTATCGAAGTGAACTATCCCGTCCATGGGCTTGCGCGGCGCGGGTTTGAAATCCGTACCCTTGGTGTACGCCACCGGGATGAGGGCGATCTGCGTAATCTCGTCGTAGGGCAGACCGATGATTTCCGCCACGGCGCGTTCATGCATCAGATGCAGCGTGGTCCAGCAAGTGCCCAGACCTCGGGCGCGAGCTGCCAGCATGAAGCTCCAGGCGGCGGGTATCACAGATCCGAAGGTGCTGGCCTGCGCGACGTTGGCCCCCTCGCCTGAGAGGGAGTCAATACGCCCGGCGGCGCAGGGAATGAAGAATACGGGGGCCCGATGCATATTGTCCGCCAGGTACTGGGCCGAGCTCATCACCCGGGCCTGAGTATCCGCCATGCTGGGATCATCCGCGTGCACGGCCGCCGCTGACATGGGGCTCTCGGCATAGCCAGCAAACGTGGCTTTGTAGAGCTCGGCGATCTGAGCACGCTTCGCAGCATCGGTAACGAAAATGAAGTGCCAGTTCTGCGCGTTGGAGCCGCTCGGCGCCTGCAGCGCCAGCGCCATGCATTCCATCAGCACGCTGTGCTCAACGGGTCGGTCGAAATCGAGTCGCTTGCGAACGGCTCTGGTGGTCGAAAGCAGTTCGTCGTTGCTGAGATTGAGTTGGCTCATCGGGTTCTCCCTTTCTGATGATGGAAAGTTTTCTAAAGCAAAGTTGCGGCATGAACGGTTTTTTTTGCAGCGCCCTTTATGGTCTGCGCGGCCTATGTGGTCAAGGCTTACTGATAAGCACGCCAGCAGCTTCCAGCGCGTCCAGGGCCGCGTCGGAAAGCTGCAGCAGGGCTTTGAGCGCCTCGCGATTGTCCGCGCCTTGCAGGCGGGAACCGCCCGTCGGGCCAGCGTCACTGCCGGAAAAACGGAAGGGCGAACGGGGAATGCTCACCGCCTCGCCGTTGGCGTCCACCTCGACAAAGGCTTCCCGGGCGATGGCCCAGTCCTCCCGGGCCACGTCTGCCAGTGGCTTGACCTTACCCAGAGGAATTCGCGCCGAATCGAGGGCCGCTTCGAAATCGGCCATGGATTCGTACGCAGCCGCCCACTGCTGCATAACCTGTCGGATCTCTTCTTCTTTGCCCTGAGTGTTCTCTTTGCTGTGCCATCCCAAGGCTGCCATCTCGTCGAGCTTGCCCAGTGCTTTGGCAACGCCGAAGATCCAGGTGGTGGGGTTACCAGGTACCTGCACCCAGCTGCCGTCCCGCAGCTTCAGCAGCGCCGCCTTGCCTGGCCGGAATGGGCTGATCTCCGCGCCGAAACCGCCGGCTACTTCCACCGCCGTCCACTCATTCATGGCCAGCATGGTTTCCGCCATGGAAACATCTATGTGCTGACCCTCTCCCGTGCGCAGCCGGTGAACCAGCGCGGCAAGTATCGCTGTAGCCGCCTGGGCGCCAACGCCGAAATCCGCGTGAGAAACCGCTTCGGGAAGCGGCTCGGTGCCGCGCTCTCTCGCGCTGAGATCGACCAGACCCAGCTCCGCGTGAATGACGGGCGCATAGGCCCGACGGTTCGCAGCGGGCCCATCCTGCCCGTAGCCACTCACCGAGCAGTAGACGATGCCCGGATTTGCCCGGCTGACGCTGTCGTAGCCCAGGCCAAGACGACCTGCCACACCGGGTCGATAGTTTTCTACCAGCACGTCCGAGGACGCCGCCAGCCGGAGCACCAGGTCTTTACCTTCCGGGAGCGAGAGGTCTATCGACAGATGACGTTTGCCCGCATTCTGCTGCGTGAAGCCTACGGCGACGCCGCCGACTCTCGGAACCCCCTGGCGCATGAGGTCTCCCTCCGGAGGCTCGATCTTGATGACGTCAGCGCCAAGATCCGCAAGGGTTCGCGTGCAGCTCGGCCCGGCCACTACCCGCGTGAGGTCCACAACGCGAATGCCTTCCAGCATCCTCCCCGGCGCCTCGGACATGACGTTACTCAGCCTCGCTCACAGGTTCCGCACGAAATTCGTCACGGCGCGGGTGCAGCATTTCCGCCAGAAACCGCAGCGCGCTGTAGGGCCAGAGGGTGAAATTGAAATCGTTTTCATCCGTGTACCAGGCGTTGCAGCCGCTGCTAAAGACCATCCGTCCCATGTCTTTCTGCAGGCGTCGATTGAAAGCCCGTGTGGCCTCCTGTTCCGGCTCGATGAGCTTGAGGGACTCTCGATCCATGAGATCGAGGCACTGCAGCACATACTGCACCTGCGACTCGATCATGATCAGCGCCGAAGTGTGGCCGGTTGCGCTATTGGGGCCCAGGAGCAGAAAGAAGTTGGGAAATCCCGGCACCATGAGCGTGCGGAAGGACTCCACGCGATCCGCCCAGGTGTCCTGCAGCCGACGGCCATCCCGACCGCTGATGCTGACATAGTCGGTAATGTCGAACGGCTTGAAGCCAGTGGCCTCAATGATGGTATCCACCTGATGCAGGCGACCGGCTGCGTCCCGGATGCCGTTACCTTCCACCCGGACAATGGGATCCGTCACCAGCCGCACGTTCTCCCGATTGAAGGCCGAGAGGTAGTCGTCAGAAATACAGCGCCGCTTGCAGCCCGCAGCATAATCGGGGGTTAGTCGGCGGCGGGTATCCGGGTCCTCAACGGAAGCTTCCAGATGCCTCAGCGCAACCTGCTCGAGGCGCCGGTTGAGCCGGCTGCCGCGACGCAGGGACATGACGCCAAAGACATCCAGCAACAGCCAAAGATACCAGCGATACAGCCGCATCAGCCAGGGATGCCGGTGGAACCTGTCACGCCGGGACTGGGGAATATCTCTGGCCATGCGCGGAAAAACCCATGCTGCCGAGCGCTGGAAGACGGTCACCTCGGCCACGTCGGAGGCGATGCTGGGCAGAACCTGCGCGGCGCTGGCGCCGGTGCCGATGATGGCCACGCGGCGTCCGTGCAGATCGTGATCGTGGCGCCACTGCGCAGTGTGAAAGGTCGTGCCAACAAAGTCTTCCAGACCCGGGATCCTGGCACGATTGGGAACGTGCAGCCCACCGAGCCCGCTGACCACCAGATCCGCGGTTATGAGGCAACCGTCCGCCGTCCGGATGCGCCAGCGATCGGCTTCGAACGCCACGCTCACCACTTCGGTATGAAACCGGATGAAGGGCTCGAGGCCGTATTTACGAACGCACCGGTCGCAGTACTCCCAGATCTCGCCGCCGCTGGAGAACGCGTGGCTCCAGTCCGGGTTCAGCTCGAAAGAGTAGGAATAGACATGGGAAGGCACATCGCAGGCAACCCCCGGGTAGGTATTTTCCCGCCAGGTGCCGCCAACGGCACCCGCCTTCTCCAGAATGAGGAAATCGTCCATGCCCCGGAGGCGCAGCTGGATACCCATGCAGATGCCTGACATCCCGGCACCCAGCACAGCGACGCGAACATGCTCGGCCATCACGCGGCTCGGGCTTCGATCTCGGCGAGCAGGGACTGCAAGCGATGCTGCCAGGCCGACTCGAATTCTTCGGACCAGCGCGCACCCAGGGCATCCCTCACCGTACCTTGCACCGCGGCAAAGAGCGCGGGATACATGCTGTTCTGCACGCCGTATGACAGTCGGTGGTTCTTCACCTCGTAGTTGAGATAAACGTCGTCGTCCGCGTAATTCTCGGTCATGACGAGACGCAACACCTCATCGAGCATGCGCCCCTGCATGTGCTGGTCCATGTGGGACATGAGCTCAGCCGCATCGGGGCAGTCGCGATAGTAACGTTCGAACACCGTCGGGACGATATCGCCAACTGTTTCCGCCGCGAGCTCCAGAGATCGATAAACGCCGTCTTCGTCTGCCATATTTGCACGCCTCGCTCCATCTGCCGGCGAACAGTATACTGAAGACTGATCAAACATCGGGAGGAACTGGTCATGAGTGAAGCCACAGTGGGAACGGCGCCAGCCGATGACCCGTGGAGCGTGCCTCTCGAGCAGATCGACGTCAGCCGGGCCGAACTTTACGGCAACGATACCTGGGGCCCCTACTTCGCTCGGCTGCGTCGGGATGACCCAGTACACTACTGCCCGACGAGCAGCACGGGCCCCTACTGGTCGGTTACCAAGTTTCACGACATCAAGCATGTCGACACGCATCACGATGTTTATTCCTCCGAGCTGGGCGGGATCACCATCGCCGAGTTGGATGCCGAACCAGAAATTCGTCTGGACAATTTCATCTCCATGGACCCGCCGAAGCACGACGTGCAGCGCAAGACGGTCGCCCCTTCCGTGGCCCCGGCCAACCTTGCGAAGCTGGAGCCGCTGATTCGGGAGCGGGTCGTCGACATTCTCGAGAACCTCCCCATAGGCGAGACGTTCAACTGGGTCGACAAGGTGTCCATCGAGCTGACAGCGCGCATGCTGGCGACGCTGTTCGACTTTCCCTACGAAGACCGGCGCAAGCTGACCTACTGGTCCGACATCACCACCTCGTCACCGCAGATCATGGGCGAGGCTGGCCTGCCGGCCGCCAAGCGCGCCGAGGAGCTGAGTCACTGTGTGGCCGCGTTCACCGAACTGTGGCACCAACGGGCTGCCCGGGAACCTGGCAACGACCTCATCTCCATGCTGGCGCACGGCGAATCCACCAGAGACATGATGTCCAGGCCCACCGAGTTTCTCGGCAACATCATGCTCCTCATCGTCGGTGGCAACGACACCACCCGCAATTCCATCAGCGGCGGCATACTGGCACTGAACCAGTACCCGGACCAGTATCAGAAGCTTCGCGAGCAGCCGGAACTGATTCCCAATATGGTCGCCGAGATGATTCGCTGGCAGACGCCGGTGATTCATATGCGGCGCACCGCGACTCAGGATACGGAGCTGGGTGGCAAGCAGATCCGCAAAGGTGAGAAGGTGGTGATGTGGTACGTCTCGGGCAACCGTGACGAAGAGATTTTCGATGACGCGGACAAGCTGATCATCGACCGGCACAACGCACGCCAGCACGTGTCCTTCGGCTACGGCCTGCACCGCTGTATGGGCAATCGCCTCGCCGAGATGCAGCTGCGCCTGCTGTGGGAAGAGATTCACAAGCGTTTCCAGACAGTCGAGGTTGCGGGCGAAGTCGTGCGCGTGCCCAACAACTTCATCCGCGGCATAGCAGACCTTCCGGTACGTGTGCACCCTCGTTAGGCGACCCCGGCATCAGCAGCTGCCATGCGTCTGCCCAGCACCACGAGGGCTACCGCGCCTACGACAAAAGTGCCACCGTAGACAACGCCAACGCTGAGCAAGCTGTAGCTGGGCAGAATCGGCGCCATGAGCATCAGCACGTGGAAGCCCACAAGCAGTATGGCGATGTTGAAGAACGCCAGCTCTTTACCGATGCCCGAGCTCAGATCCGGGTCCAGGATACGCAGCAGCAGAAGGCCACTGCCCGTCGACCCGCAGCAGCAGCCGAATGCGGTGATGGCCCGCTCTATGCCCAGCGAAGACAGCTGCCGACCGAACAGGAAACACAGAGCGGCCGTGCAGAAGGTGACTGCCAGACAGACCAGCAGGATGGGCACGATGAATGCAGATAGCAGCGCGAACTCGATGCTCATGAGGGTCGCCACGACCATCAGGTCCACCGAAGCGCCGGTGATACGCCGCTGCGTCTCATCGTCGATAAAGTGCCCCAAACCCGTCTTGTCCAGCAGCGTTCGCAGCAGCACGCAGACCATGAGACCGTGGAAAAAGAAAAGGTTGTGACTGAAAACCAGACCGAAGTTCACCCCAGCCAGGTTGACCTGGGCCGCGATGGGTTGCATGAACTGCAGATACTGATCCGTTACCACATAGGCGATACCGAGGATGCCAATATGAAAAGCCAGGGTATCCACATTGCCTGGGTGGGTGATCTGCCGGCCCGCTGAGACGTTGGAATCCCGTGGCAGCAGACCCGACAGAAACGCCTCGTCTATCCGGGCGGCCCTGTTGGCATTCAAGCCGCGGCGGATGGCATAGCGGGCCATGGGCACGCCGATGGCGAAAGCGGCGACGAAGCCGACGGAGGCGTAGATGAGTCCGAAATTCATGGCATTGGTGATGCCCATTTCGGCTTCCCAGATGGATCCCATGGCCAGCGCCTGGCCCGGCCCCTGAGTAAATCCGTGGGTCACGATGATGCCCAGGTACTCCGAGAGGAATTCCCCGGTCACCGCGTTGTAGCCGGCGACGACGGCGAGCCCGATCAGCGCCTGCATCACGAGGGACATCACCCAGATCACGGACAGCCAGGTACCGCCCGGAACGATAGAGCCGCCGCCGGACCGGGACGGATCCGACCCCGTGAGGCACAGCGACATGAAGCTCAACGTAAAGAAATGAAAGGTGAACGCGGCAAAGTCGCTGCTGCGATAACCGAGGCTCCAGTCGACGCTGACCAGGGCAAACCCCAGCAGCCCGCCGATGAGGCTGGCGGGAACCAGCCCGTTACGAAGAATTGGCACTCGGGCGCGCAGAAAGGTGCCCGCCAGAATCATGATCGAAAGAAACGCAAAGGCGATGACGCCGGGAAAGGAGGATGCCATGGCAGAAACCTCATCTGTCTGCGGCGTAACCGGAACGGGTCAGCCTGTGAGGCTCAGCCTGTGAGGCTCAGCCTGTGAGGCTCAGCCTGTGAAGCTCAGACTGTGAGGCTCAACCTAAGAGGCTCAACCCGAATCGATCAGCGCCTGAAAAAGCAGGTCCATGGCCGCCCGGGTAAACCGCCACATGTTCTCTTCACGGTCATCGCTGCCGGTTTCAACAGCCAGCGTGCGCGGACGGGGACCATCGACCGCCAGCACGCTTATCCCCGGCGGGTGGCCATAGCGAGCCCGCGTTGGCCCCGCCACGCCCAGCTCGGCGATGGCCCAGGTCGCGTCCAGCTGACGCCGGGCGAGCTGGGCAAACCGGGCGACCATGGCCTCGGTCAGCGGTTCCAGGCCACGCACGTCCTCCCGGGTGATACCCAGCAGCTCACGGCGGGATTCCAGCGTATAAATCACCGATCCGCCCCGATAGTAGGCGGACGCCCCGGGCACTGCCAGCAGCGCGGCCGAGATCAGGCCGCCGGTAGAGGACTCAGCTACTGCAACGGTCCCCCCGGATGCGGTCAATCGTTCTGCAACCGAACGAGCCAGATCGCTCAGCTCATTCACGACTCGCTCTCGCCGTCAAAGACTTCCCGAGCCAGGCGCATACCCTCTACCGCGCAAGGAAATCCGGCGTAGACGGCCATGTGCATGATCAGCTCGCCAATCTCCGCGCGGCTGAGCCCGTTCTCGCGCCCGCGCTCGATGTGGAGCTTGAGCTCGTGGGGCATGTTCCGCGCGGTCAGAGCAGCAATGGTGATCAGGCTGCGATCGCGCTGATTCAGGCCCGGACGTGACCAGACGCCCTCCGGCAGCGCAGTCTCGATGATGAAGCGCCCCCAGTCATCGCGAATTTCTTCCGGCGCCGGCAGGCGCTCGGTAAAGGCGCGAGCCAGACGCAGCTTTTCTTCTTCATTCATGAATCTTCTCCCCGTCAGCGCGCTGAATGTCATAGACAGCGCAAGGGACACTTCAGCAGAAAACCGGACCGGGAACAACGCGCACGTCCGGCCGGTTGACGGCCTGTCGACGGGTCCCGCATAGTGCCGCTAACAGGGGGATAACATGCGCCTGACCGACAGCGACGCTTCGTTTCTGTATACCGAGTCTGCCAGCGGCCCGATGCAGATCTCGTCGATCTACGTTCTGGACGGCGAAGCGCCCTTCGGGCGCATCTACCGCCACTTCGAATCCCGAGTACCCCTCGTGCCCAGGTATCGCCAGCGTCTGGCCCAGGTACCCTTCAATCTGGCAAATCCGGAATGGGTAGACGACCCGGATTTCGATCTGCGCAATCACGTCAAGCACCACAAACTGGAACGATCCATGAGCCTCGAGGAGGCTGTAGACGTTGCCATGGATCTGAACGCGCAGATTCTCGACCGATCGAGACCGCTGTGGCTTACCTACGTCATCGAGGGTGTGCCGGGTCAGACCCTGCTGCTGCAGCTGATACACCATGCCATGATCGACGGCGTATCCGGAGTCGAGCTGACCACGGTGCTCTACGATTTCGACCCCAAGGCCCAGAATCCGCCGCCGCAGAACGAACCCTGGCAACCCAACGCGTTGCCAGGACCCGTTGAGCTCATCAACGAGGCGGTCCGGGAAAATTTTGACAGGTTGCGTCAGTACAACCCGCTGCGCCTGTTCACCAGCGGCGAAAAACAGCGCCAGCTGCTGGCACGAGCCGCCAGAGTCGCCGCCGATTTCGTCGCCCGACCCGCCATTACGGCGCCCTGGAACGCCACCCCGGTGGGGCCCAAGCGCAAGCTGCGCTGGTCGAAGAGAAGCCTACTGGAGGTCCGGGAGATTCGCCGCGGCCTCGGCGGAACCATCAACGACCTGGTGCTGGCCGTGGTTTCAGAGGCCGTCGCCCGCTACCTCGAGCAACAGGGCGAGCAGGTCAAGAAACGCCACCTGCGCCTCATGTGTCCGGTCAGCGTCCGTCGCGAAGACGAGCAGGGCGCATTGGGCAACCGGGTGTCCGCCATCTTTCCGCGCCTGCCGGCATGGTCGATGAGCGCCGTGCAGAGGCTGCACACGGTGTGTGAGGAGACCGCGCGCATCAAGACCACGGAGGAAGCCCAGGCGCTGGCCCTGCTGGCAGAGGCCGCCCCGCCTATCCCTCCGGTCGCCATGGCGCCGTTGATGCTCGTCGGCACCGCCTTAGACCCCACGCTGCTGGCCGCACGCATGCCGCTGCCCGTGCTGCCCAGAATGGGCCCGCGGCCGCCCTATTTCGGCTTCAACTTCACCTGCACCAACGTGCCGGGCGTGCAGGTCGCCCAGTACATGGCCGGGCACGAGCTGGTCGAAACTCTGGGGATACTGATGCTTACCGGCACCCTCGGATTCGGTACGGCCGTGACCAGTTACAACGGCCACCTGTATTTCAACTTCGTCTGCGATCCACGACTGGTGCCCGATCTGAATGAAATACGCGATGGCGCCGAGGCCGTATTCAATGAGCTCCTGGACGCGGCACGCGCCAAC
>JAHEEG010000057.1:6248-20419 GCA_024640825.1 Gammaproteobacteria bacterium | reverse complement strand
CCGCCATGAAATCGTCCTATTCATCATGGGTGGACTGTTCGTCCTGGAGGCCGTTTCGGTGATTCTCCAGGTCGCGTCCTTTCGACTCACAGGTCGGCGGATATTCCGCATGGCGCCTATTCATCATCATTTTGAACTCAAGGGCTGGCCGGAACCCCGGGTGATCGTCAGATTCTGGATCATCACCCTGGTACTCGTGCTGATCGGCCTTTCGACGTTGAAGTTGAGGTAGCGGGTGGTGAACCGGGTCATCGTCGGTTTTGGTATCACTGGGCGCTCATGTCTGCGGTATCTGAACGGGCGTAAGGCCCCCGGAGACCGATTGACCGTTCTGGATACCCGGCCCGCACCGGCGGATGCTTTGGCTCTGGCTGAAGCCTTCCCCGGCGTCGAGTTCGCCTTTGGCGTGTCCCAATGGGATTTTTCCGGCGTGCACAGCGCCGTGGTAAGCCCCGGCGTCGCTTTGAACCATTGCCTGGTAAGACAGGCTGTTGCCGGAGGCGCAGAGCTTTGCAGCGATATCGATCTGTTCTGTGAAGCGGCTGAGGCGCCGATCTATGCGATTACCGGCACCAACGGCAAGAGCACGGTCACGGCGCTAGCAGGGCATTTGCTTTCCTGCCTCGGGCATTCGCCCGGCGTGGGCGGAAATCTCGGCGAGCCGGCCCTCGACCTTCTTTCTGCCGACCGCGACTGTTATGTGGTCGAGCTGTCGAGCTTTCAGCTGGAACGCATGACGGCGCACAAATTTGCGGCAGCGACCATTCTCAACGTCTCTGAAGACCATCTGGACAGGCACGGGTCCATGGCCGGTTATACCGCCAGCAAACACAGAGTTTACAGGGGTGTGGGGCGCGCTGTGGCCAACCGGCAGGACGAGGCCACGCTGCCGCGAACGAAAGTTGCGCAGTTGGTGACCTTTGGCGACGATGCTCCCGCACAGGGCCACTGGGGATTGAGCCGGTACCGGTCGCGAACGCACCTTTTCTTCAGTGAAACGCCGGTTATGCCACAGAGCGATCTGCCACTGGCGGGCACCCACAACGCGCTCAACGCTCTGGCAGCCCTCGCGTTGGTTGCAGAGCCGGATATGTCTCTTCAGGCGCTGGCGGAGGGCGTGATGCGTTTTCGCGGCCTGCCCCATCGCTGCAGGAAAGTCGACGAGGTCCGCGGGATCGACTTCATTGACGATTCCAAAGCGACCAATGTGGGTGCGACTCTGGCGGCGCTGGAAGGTCTCGCCAGCACTCAGCAGAGACGGCTGGTGCTGATTGCGGGTGGCGATGGTAAAGGGGCTGACTTCTCGCTTCTGAGACCCGCGGCCGCCCGGCATGTGAAATCCGCGATTCTGCTGGGGCGCGACGCTCCCATTCTTGCCAGGGCGCTGGCCGGCGCGGTGCCGATTACTCGGGTGGAGACCATGCCAGAGGCCGTGGCAGCGGCGATGAACATCGCCGAACCGGGGGATGTGGTTTTGCTTTCTCCCGCGTGCGCGAGCCTCGACATGTTTGCTGATTACGCGGCTCGCGGGCGTGCCTTCGCAGCTGCCGTGGAGGCTCTGCGATGACCGGGACACCGGATCGGGTGCTGATCATCAGCTGGTTGACCATACTGGCTCTCGGCACGGTGATGGTCGCTTCAGCATCGGTCGCGATCAGCAGCACCCTCCTGCTCAAGCACGGCATTTTCCTGATGCTTGGGCTTAGTGTTTTCGCTGGCGTGCTGTGCATACCTCTGCGGTGGTGGCAGAGAGGCCATCGTCTCGCCTGGCTGATGGCGGTCACTCTGTGCGTTCTGGTGCTGCTCCCCGGGGTCGGGTTGGAGGTAAATGGTGCCCGGCGCTGGATTGGGCTGGGCGCTTTCTCGCTGCAGGCCGCCGAAGTTGCCAAGCTTATGATGCCGATCTACATGGCCGGTTACCTCGCACGCTTTCATGCCGCGCTGCCAGACAATCCGGGCGCGATGCTTCGGCCCCTCGGAATGCTGGCGATTCTGGCCCTGCTACTCCTGCTGCAACCGGACTTCGGGTCTGTGGTCGTGCTTGGTGTGACCGCCTGTGCCCTGCTGTTCATAGCGGGCGCTCGCCTGCGTCATTTTTTTCTGCTCGTGATTGCCGGTGCCGCGCTGTTGGGGGCGCTGGCGGTGCTGCAGCCTTACCGCATGCAACGCCTGGCCAGCTTCGTCGATCCGTGGGCGTTTGCCTTCGGCAGCGGTTATCAGCTGACTCAGGCGCTCATTGCCTTCGGTCGGGGAGAGATCTTCGGCCTGGGACTGGGCGAGGGAATACAGAAGCTCTTCTACCTTCCGGAAGCGCACAATGACTTCATCTTCGCGGTGATTGCAGAAGAGTTGGGGCTCGTTGGCGCGCTGTGCGTCCTGGCTCTGTTTGCCGTGCTTGTCATCCGCATATTTCGGATTGCCCGCGATGCGCTCGCGGTGGGGGATCATTTTGGTGGATTCCTGGTCTACGGGATCGGCCTGCTGCTGGGCCTGCAGTGTCTGATTAATCTCGGTGTGAATACCGGGGTTCTGCCAACGAAGGGCTTGACGCTGCCTTTTGTCAGCTACGGTGGCAACAGCCTGCTGGTGAGCTGCGCCATGCTTGGGCTGGTAGTTCGCGTGCAGTTGGAGAACACCAGTGTCTGAAGCTGCTGCATACCAGGTTCCTGAAATGCGCCGAGTGCGGCGCATACATTTCGTCGGCATCGGCGGTGCCGGAATGTGTGGTATTGCCGAGGTTCTTTTGAATCAGGGCTATCTCGTTTCGGGCTCGGACCTGCGACCGTCAGCGACTACTACCCGGCTGTCGGATCTTGGCGCCGATATCCGCATCGGGCACGATGCCATAGCCGTCGCCGGCTGCGATGTCGTCGTCGTTTCCAGCGCCATCGACGACGACAACCCAGAGATAAGCGCGGCTCATCAGCAGCGTGTTCCGGTAGTACGGCGCGCCGAGATGCTCGGCGAGCTCATGCGTTACCGACACGGAATTGCCATAGCCGGGACCCATGGCAAAACCACCACTACCAGCCTCGTAACGTCGATTTTTCAAGCGGCGGCTCTTGATCCGACGTTTGTCATTGGCGGGCTGCTGAACAGTACGGGTACCAATGCGCGACTTGGTGGCAGTCGTTACATTATTGCGGAGGCGGATGAGAGCGATGCTTCCTTTCTATATCTCCAGCCGATGCTCGCCGTAGTTACGAACATCGATCGGGATCATATGGCCACCTACGGGAATGACTTCGAAAGCCTCAAGCGGGCCTTCGTCGAGTTCCTGCATCGACTGCCATTCTACGGTTCTGCGGTACTTTGTCTTGACGACCCCGAGGTGCGCAGCATTCTTCCGGCGGTGGCCCGCCCCATGCTCACCTATGGTTTTGGCGACGACTGTGACTATCAGGCAACCGAGTTGCAGGCCGACGGACGCCAATGGCGTTTTACGGCCAACCGCCCTGCCGGTCTGGACAGCCTGGCTATCCGGCTGAGCATTCCGGGTCGGCACAACGTGCTCAACGCCATGGCGGCCATCGCGGTGGCCAGTGATGAGGGTCTGGGTGACGAGGCCATCGTCCGAGGTCTGGAACGGTTCTCCGGAGTAGGGCGCCGGTTTCAGGTGTTTGATCCCCTAGAGGTCGGCGCCTCAACCATCACCCTGGTGGACGACTATGGCCATCACCCGACAGAGGTTGCCAGCGTCATCGAAACCGCCCGCATCGTATGGCCGGATCGGCGTTTGGTCATGGTTTACCAGCCGCATCGTTACACGAGAACTCGAGATCTCTACGATGACTTTGTACGCGTGCTCTCTGACGTGGACGTGCTGGTTCTCATGGAAGTCTATGGCGCCGGCGAGGAGCCGATTGCCGGTGCCGATGGCGCCGCGCTGAGTAAGGGTGTGCGACAGCGGGGTCGGCTGAACCCCCTGTTCGCCCGCTCGCCGATAGAAGCGATGGACATGCTGCCGGGCGTTCTGCAGACCGGGGACGTGGTGCTCGTGCAGGGTGCCGGCAATGTGAGCCTCGTATCGAATGAATTGCGAGGCAGTCGAGATGCGTAGCTTACCCGCAGTCGCGTTGCTGCTGACGCTTGCGCTGGGCGGTTTCCTGGCTTGGGAGCAGCTGGACCAGCCGGTGCGTTCGGTGCGTGTGCAGGGGGCGCTGTCAGAGGCGGAACAGCAGGCGGTACGCCAGGCTGTCGGTCCATTTCTGGGTCAGGGCCTGCTGAGTCTTGACCTGGACGCGCTCACGGAAAACATCCTCGCGCTTTCCTGGCCGCGGGAAGTACGCCTGCGAAGGGCCTGGCCAGGCGGGCTGATCATCGGTGTGGACCGAGAGTCGTTGGTAGCAACCTGGGGGGCGGATGGCTTTCTCACCAGCGCAGGAAAGGTCGTGCATCTGCCGGACATGGTTCAGGCGTTGCCGGTACTGCGGGTAAGTATTTCCTCCCCACGCCAGGCTATGGAGCTGTATCAGATGCTGCAGAAAGAGCTTGATGTCAGCGGATTGAAAATCAGTCAGCTGCAGGAATCAGCTCTGGGAGAGTGGCAGCTGTCGCTGGAGAGCGGGCTGACCCTTGCGCTGGGTAACGATTATCTGGCCGAACGGATACACCGATTCCTGACGGTTTATCACGAGGTGCTGCAGCTGGAGCAGCAAGGGGAACTTCATGTCGATGCCAGATACGGCAACGGCGTCGCGGTGAGCAGAACCACTCCGCTGCTTGCGTTGGAGGCGAACTCTTCCATGAAACAGGATGGCGAGAACAGAGCGTATGGCGTCAGACACTGACCTGGGAAAAGTGGTGGGTCTGGATATCGGCACCAGCAAAGTGGTGGCGATCGTCGGTGAGGTTACCCCCGAAGGCGACCTGGAGATCATTGGCCTCGGCTCTTACCCGTCGCGTGGCTTGAAAAAAGGCGTGGTGGTCAACATCGAATCCACCGTGCAATCGATTCAGCGGGCTGTCGAAGAGGCTGAGCTGATGGCGGGTTGTCAGATCGATTCGGTCTACGCGGGCATTGCCGGCAGCCACATCCGCAGCCTCAATTCCCACGGCATCGTTGCGGTGCGGGATCGGGAAGTCTATCCGCAGGATGTGGACAGGGTCATCGATGCTGCGCAGGCCATGGCTATCCCGGCAGATCAGAAGATTCTGCACATCCTGCCGCAGGAATACGTCATTGATTCCCAGGAGGGTGTTCGCGAACCGCTGGGCATGTCCGGTGTTCGCCTGGAAGCGAAGGTTCACCTGGTGACCTGCGCGGTGAACGCGGCGCAGAACATCGAGAAATGCATTGAACGCTGTGGACTCAAGGTCAATGACATCATTCTGGAGCAGCTGGCTTCCAGCTATGCGGTGCTTACCGATGATGAGCGGGAGCTGGGTGTCTGTTTGGTTGACATCGGCGGCGGCACGACGGATATCGCCATCTTTACCAATGGCGCCATTCGCCATACCGCCGTCATACCCATAGCCGGTGATCAGGTGACTAACGATATCGCGATGGCGCTGCGCACGCCGACCCAGAACGCCGAAGAAATAAAAATCAAATACGCCTGTGCGCTGACGCAACTCGCGCGGCCGGACGAAACCATTCAGGTGCCCGGTGTCGGAGACAAGCCCGCGAGGGAGCTTTCCCGTCAGGCACTGGCAGAGGTGGTAGAGCCCCGGTACGACGAGCTGTTCACGCTGATTCAGGCGGAATTGCGTCGGAGCGGCTACGAGGATTTGGTTGCCGCTGGCATCGTTTTGACTGGGGGCGCGTCCAAGATTGAGGGCGTGATCGAGCTGGCAGAGGAGATTTTCCACATGCCGGTCAGCCTGGGGGCGCCACGTAACGTGGCTGGGCTGAAGGACATCGTAAGAAATCCCGTCTACGCCACCGGCGTAGGCCTGCTGATGTATGGCAGGCAGCGGGAAGAAGAACTGGACGGACGTGGCAGGTCACGGGGCGCGGGTAGCTTCAGCCGCCTGAAGAAATGGCTTGGCGAAAACTTTTGATCAGGAGTTCGAAATGTTTGAAATCGTAGACAGTGCGCCTCAGAGCGCGGTTATTAAAGTCATCGGCGTCGGCGGTGGTGGTGGAAACGCAGTCCAGCACATGGTGGCCAACGATGTTGAGGGTGTGGATTTCATTGCAGCAAATACGGATGCTCAGGCGCTGAAAGCCCTGGATGCCCGTACGCTTCTGCAACTGGGAAGCACGATTACGCGGGGTCTCGGGGCGGGTGCGAACCCCGACGTCGGTCGTGAGGCCGCGCTGGAAGACCGCGAGCGGATCGCCGAGGTAATGAGCGGCGCGGACATGGTGTTCATAACCGCCGGCATGGGTGGTGGCACCGGAACCGGCGCCGCACCGGTGGTGGCGCAGATCGCGAAGGAGCTCGGGATATTGACGGTTGCGGTGGTTACGCGGCCGTTCAAATTCGAAAAACGCAACAATCTTGCGGAGCGTGGCATTAGAGAGCTACAGGAAAGCGTCGATTCTCTCATCACCATCCCCAACGACAAGCTGCTCGGTGTGCTTGGTGAGCGCGCCAGCATTCTGGAAGCTTTTGGTGCGGCCAACGACGTTCTGCTTGGCGCCGTTCAAGGCATAGCGGACCTGATTATCCGCCATGGGCTGATCAACGTGGATTTCGCCGACGTGCGCACGGTCATGTCGGAGATGGGCATGGCAATGATGGGGACGGGGCGAGCCTCGGGCGAGCATCGCGCTCAGGAAGCGGCGGAAGCAGCCATTCGCAGCCCGCTGCTCGAAGATGTCGACCTTCACGGTGCTCGCGGGATTCTGGTCAACGTGACGGCCGGTCCCGACCTGTCCATGGGCGACTTCATTGATGTCGGCAATGTCATTGACGAGTACGCTTCCGATCAGGCAACCGTCGTGATCGGCACGGTGATCGATGCTCACCTAGGAGACGAGCTGAAGGTAACCGTTGTTGCAACGGGCCTGGGTGATCCGATTACGCCCAGCGTGAAGGTTGAAACGCCTTCGCCAGACCCGACTGCCGACCTTGGCGACGATGGCCGGCCGCAATATGGTGAATCCTGGGATCGCCCGGCGATTTTTCGCCAGCGGGATGCGGCCACGGGTCAGCAGAGCGCACTGGCGCTTGACCAGGACGCCGACGATATGAAGTGGGTGGACATCCCCGCTTTCTTGAGACGCCAGGCTGATTGAGCTGCGGACGGGGGCTTGCATTAGCGAACCGGCCGCCGGAACTGGGATGCCGGAACTGGGATAGCTGCGGGCCCGGGCTTAGGGCCCGGCTCGGCGGCGGACGGATGCTTAGCAAAACTCTGGCGAAGGGTTCAGACTCCCGGCGCGGAGATAAAATGCAATAATTCTGAAATTAGCGGCCATACTTGAGGTATGAAGGACGTGTTTGTATTTGGTCGCCATCGCGTACGCGGAAGTCAGATCTGTGGATCACTCGACGCAGATTACCGGCAGCGGGTTGAGCAGGATACCCGGGCCGAAAACCGCCATCGGGATTGTAGCGTCAATGACTAGAGGGCCACGGCAAAGAACGCTGAAGAACGTCATCCGGGCAACCGGTGTGGGTTTGCACAGCGGTGAGAAAGTTTTCCTCACCTTGCGTCCGGCCCCTGTTGATACGGGCATTCGCTTTGTTCGCACCGACATCGATCCGCCGGTGACTATGAGAGCCTGTGTCGATAGCGTAACCGATACCTCCATGGCTACCACGCTCGGTCCGGCTGGCGCAACGATATCCACCGTAGAGCACCTGATGTCTGCCTTTGCCGGCCTGGGGATAGACAACGCGTTCGTTGACGTTTCCGCGGCGGAGTTACCCATCATGGATGGCAGCGCTGCGCCCTTCGTATTTCTTCTCCAGTCGGCCGGCGTCGAAATTCAGGACGCGCCGAAGAAGTTCATTCGAATACGAAAGAAAATTTCTTATTCAAATGGAGACATTCGCGCCGAGCTCAAACCCTATGATGGGTTCCGCGTCTCCTACACGCTGATTTATGACCACCCTGTGTTTCATAAGCACAGCAGGACTGCCTCCGTCGAGTTCTCCAGCATGGCTTTCGTCAAGGAGGTCAGCCGTGCTCGTACTTTCGGGTTTCTGGCTGACTTCGAGAAGCTGCGCGACATGAATCTGGCGCGCGGCGGCAGCCTGGATAACGCGGTAGTCGTCGACGATTCCCGTATTTTGAATGACGATGGGCTGCGCCTCGAAGACGAATTCGTGAAGCACAAAATTCTTGACGCCATCGGCGACATGTATCTTCTGGGTCACAGCCTCATCGGTGAGTTCTCGGGCTACAAATCCGGCCACTCGGCGAATAACTCGCTGCTGCGCATGATGCAGCGCGATCAGGATGCCTGGGAGCTGGTGACCTACGACGATGAAAGCCAGGTGCCTATCTCATACAGCCGGCTTCAGCTGGCGCAGGAAAGCGCCTAGGGCAAAGGTCAAGGCTGTAGAGCAGAAACGGGGCATTGGTTCACGGTCAGTAGCTGCCGTTCTCGGCATACTTGGGTTCTGGGCGAACAGAAGCCTGCAGAAACCGGGTTGTTTCAGCTGGCCGAGACCTTGATTTGAAGGTCTCTGGTGCTCTTAAAGTCTGTCAGCTGCTGTAACTCGATGAGCAGGTCGGGCTTCATGAAGCGCAGACGCGTGGCGCTCGCGGCGTTGCTGCAAGTCACCGCGATGACGGGTCCTCGGATGTCAGTGACCTGGCAGTCGCGGGACAGCGGTTCGGGCAGGAAAGCCTGCAGCTGTGCGGTCCAGGAATGCTGATCGGCGGCACGCCGCAGCAAAAGTTGCAAAGGAGAAAATCGCCGGTGGCGTTCGGTCAAAAGATCATCTATCTTCGCTCGGGTCACTTGGCTGTTTCTCGCAGTCTCGCAGGGAAGGACACGGCGCGATCGCGCCGATGGATTCTGGTCCGCACGTCGATAAAACCAGAATCAGAATTAGAATAAAAGTATGAAAATCATTCTGCTCAAGGATTCGGGCGAAGCCAAATCGATAAGTAGCTACGGATTGCGCCTGGCCGCAGGATGCGCCTTCCTTCTCATATTACCGCTGCTCGCAGCGCTGGCCTTGCAGCCTTCCTTCGGTCCGGCATCTACCGAGCAATCGCTGGTGGCCGAGTGGCAGGCGAAGCTGGCGGAACAGCAGGCAGAGCTCGAATCCCTGCGGGCAGAATCCGCGGCTGAAGCTCAGGCCGTAGGTCGCCAGCTGGCCGGAATGCAGGCGCGGCTTCTGCGAATGGAAGCCCTGGGCTCCAGGGTTACCCAGATGGCAGAGCTGGACGAGGGGGAGTTTTCCTTTGATGAGCCAGTGGCGTTGGGCGGACCCGTGGCAGCGGTGAACGAACCGCTGGGTTGGGCTGATCTGCAATCGCGTCTCGACGCCTTAGCGGGAAATCTCAAGGGTCGGGAAGCAGAGCTCGAAGTTCTCCACTCGCTGTTGCGCAATCAGGAGTATCGCGAGGCCACGGTGGTGGCGGGCAGACCGGTGACCTGGGGATGGATGTCCTCGGCATTCGGGAAGCGCGTTGACCCGTTCAGCGGACAGAACGCCTGGCACTCGGGCGTGGACTTTGCCGGGCGAGCTGGCTCCGAGACGGTGGCCGTGGCCAGCGGGGTGGTTACCTTCGCTGGCAAGCGCTCGGGCTACGGAAAGATGGTCGAGATCAATCATGGCGATGGCTACGTCACTCGATATGGCCACCACGAGGCGCTCAAGGTCGGAGCCGGTGATATCGTCAAGAAAGGGCAGGCGATTGGCGCGATGGGGTCCTCTGGGCGTTCAACGGGCCCCCACGTGCACTTCGAGGTGCTGAAAAACGGACGTAAGGTCGATCCTTCCCGCTACGTCGTTCGACGCTGAGCCAGAATCTGTCGCTGCCCTCGTAGAACTTAGTTAGAACTCAGATTCAAGCTGCCTGTCGAAAGCGGTAAACTGCCGCTCTCAATCGCTCTATAGAACGGACATTCAAAACCTTGTTACGCAAGATATTTGGCACTAAAAACAGCCGCGAGCTCAAGCGCATGGGCAAGATGGTCAAAGCCATCAACGCGCGGGAAGCGGAAACTCAGGCGTTATCGGATGACGAGCTTGAAGGCGTCACCGGGAAGCTCAGGGCCAGACTCGAATCGGGTTCCAGCCTGGACGACTTGTTGCCTGACGCCTTCGCCGCAGTCCGCGAAGCGTCCGTGCGAACGAAAGGCATGCGCCATTTCGACGTGCAGTTGATCGGTGGCATCACGCTTCATGAGGGCCGCATCGCAGAGATGCGAACGGGTGAGGGCAAAACGCTGGTCGCTACCCTGCCGGCTTATCTCAATGCCCTGGGTGGAGAGGGCGTGCACGTGGTCACCGTCAATGACTACCTTGCCCGGCGGGACGCAGAGTGGATGCGGCCCATCTACGAAGCACTCGGCCTGACCGTAGGCATAATTCAATCTCGCCAGGACCCTGTTGAGAAGCGGGCCGCTTACCAGGCGGACATTACTTACGGAACCAATAACGAATTCGGCTTCGATTATCTGCGTGACAACATGGCGTTCACGCCTGAGGATCAGTTTCAGCGCGGGCTGAACTACGCCATCGTGGATGAGGTGGACTCCATTCTCATCGATGAAGCAAGAACCCCGCTCATCATTTCCGGTCCCGCGGAAGAGAGCACCGAGCTCTACCTGAAAATAAACAAGCTTGTACCCAAGCTGGTTCAGCAGCCGTTTTCGGAGTCGCCGGAGCCGGTCGCGGAAGAGGGCGGAGATTTCGTGGTCGACGAGAAAAACCGCCAGGTGGAACTTACAGAGCAAGGCCACGAGAAAGTCGAGAACGAGCTGGTGCGCATGGGTCTGCTGGAGGAGGGAGACAGTCTCTATGCGGCAACCAACCTGGGGATGCTGCATCACGTTCACGCTTCACTCAAAGCCCACGCTTTGTTCAAGCGCGACGTCGATTACATGGTCGTCGACCGGGAGGTGGTCATCGTCGACGAGCACACGGGCCGCGCCATGCCCGGGCGCCGCTGGTCCGAGGGTATTCATCAGGCTGTCGAAGCCAAGGAATCGGTACCCATTCAGAACGAGACTCAGACCCTGGCGTCTACCACCTTTCAGAACTACTTCCGGCTCTACAACAAACTTTCGGGCATGACGGGCACGGCGGATACCGAAGCGTTCGAGTTTAGACAGATCTACAATCTGGACGTTGTTTTGATACCTACTCACCGGCCGATGGTCAGGGTCGATCACAACGACCTGGTGTACCTGACCATTGAAGAAAAGTACGACGCCATCGTCGAAGACATCTCCGGCTGCATCGAACGTGGGCAGCCCGTGCTGGTCGGCACGGCTTCCATTGAGTCCTCAGAACGATTGTCCGCGGAACTGAACCGCCGCAAGGTTTTTCATAATGTGCTCAATGCCAAGCAGCACGAGCGGGAAGCCGAAGTCATTGCGCAGGCCGGGCAACCGGGTGCTGTCACCATCGCGACCAACATGGCGGGCCGGGGCACGGATATCGTTCTCGGCGGTAGCTGGGAGTCGGAAATAGCCGGGCTGGAACACCCGACGTCTGAGGCGATAGAGAAGATTCGCTCCGACTGGCAGGTCAGGCATGAGAAGGTCCTTGAGGCAGGCGGCCTGCACATCATTGGCACGGAGCGCCATGAATCGCGTCGCATCGATAATCAGCTGCGCGGCCGCTCGGGTCGTCAGGGCGACCCGGGGTCAAGCCGGTTCTACCTGTCGATGGAAGACAACCTCATGCGCATCTTTGCCTCGGATCGTATCCGCGGAATCATGCAGTCAATTGGTCTGGAATCGGGTGAGGCGATAGAGCATCGGATGGTGAACAACGCCATTGAGAAAGCGCAGCGCAAGGTAGAAGGGCACAACTTCGACATCCGGAAGAACCTGCTGGAATATGATGACGTGGCCAATGACCAGCGGCAGGTAATCTACCAGCAGCGTCGCGAGCTCATGGCAGCAGAAGACATTTCAGAGACCATTGCTGGAATCCGCGAAGAGGTGGTTCAGGAAGTCATTGCCGGTTATGTCCCGCCTCAGAGCATCGAAGAACAATGGGATATAGAAGGTCTGGAGCAGGCGTTGCTCACGGATTTCGCCAGCCGGCAGCCGGTCCGCCAGTGGCTTGAAGAAGACGATGAGCTGAACGAAGAGTCTCTCCAGCAGAAGATCTTTGATCAGGTCGTAGCTGATTACGCGGCCAAGGAAGAAGACTGGGCTCAGCGCGGGGTTGATATGCGGCTTGTGGAAAAGCAGATCATGCTGCAGATTCTCGATCAGCGCTGGAAAGAGCACCTCGCGCTGATGGACCACCTGAGGCAGGGCATACATCTGCGCGCGTATGCGCAAAAGCAGCCGAAGCAGGAGTATAAACGCGAGAGCTTCGAGCTGTTCCAGGAACTGCTCGCGAACATCAAGCGGGATGTGGTGCGTCTGCTGTCTCGAGTTCAGATCGAAGCGCCCGAGGCGGTTGAGGAAGCGGAACGCAGGCGTCGGGAAGAAGCGGAGCGCCGCATGCGTTTCAGTCACCCGGAGACGACGGCGCTCGCAGGCGATGGCGCCCAGCAGCAAGGTCCTTCCGACGAGCCGCCCGCGCAGGAGAGGCCGCAGACATTCGTGCGCACCGAGCGCAAGGTCGGCCGTAACGAGCCTTGCCCCTGCGGCTCTGGAAAGAAGTTCAAGCAGTGTCATGGCAAGGCCGCTTGAATGGCCGTGAATCTGCCGGAGCTGGGTCCGCTGCCACCGGTTGGCGGGGTGCGAGTCGGCACTGCTGGCGCTGGAATAAAGCAGCATGAGCGGGACGACATAGCGGTATTTCTGCTGGCGCCGGAGACGGTCGTTGCGGGCGTGTTTACCCGCAGCGCCTTTCGGGCAGCACCGGTTCAGATTGCCTCTGCGCACCTTGCAGCCGGTGAGGTTCGGGCGCTGGTGATAAACAGCGGCAATGCCAACGCCGCGACGGGCGAGGCCGGGTTGGAGGACGCCCGTGCCGTGTGCCAGGCTGTGGCAGATGCTGCGGGCATTTCGCAAACGGCTGTGCTGCCGTTCTCCACCGGCGTCATCGGCGAGCGGCTGCCCGTTGATAGGGTTCGGAACGCGGTTGTACGGGCAGCGGACCAGGCGGCTGAAAATTGCTGGCCGGCGGCGGCCAGAGCGATCATGACTACGGATACCGGGCCGAAGGCTGTCAGTCACCGGGTGCAGATCCAGGGCTGCCCGGTGACCATCAACGGAATTGCCAAAGGCGCGGGGATGATCCGGCCGGACATGGCCACGATGCTGGCTTTCGTCTGCTGTGATGCCAGGGTCACCCGGCAGTGTCTCGATCTTCTTATCCGCGAGGTGGCAGATCGCAGCTTCAACCGCATCAGTATCGACGGCGATACCTCTACCAACGATTCGTTCGTAATCTGTGCCTCGGGGATGGCAGACAACCCGCCGATCACGTCTCGCGAAGATCCCGGTTATCAGGACCTGCTTGAAGGACTCTGCGCGGTAGCCGTCGAGCTTGCCACGCGCATCGTGCGTGATGGCGAAGGTGCGACCAAGTTCGTAACCATTCGAGTTCGTGGTGGCGCTGACGCCGAAGAGTGTCTGCAGGTTGCCTATACCATCGCCGAGTCTCCGCTGGTCAAGACCGCGACATTTGCGGGCGACCCAAATTGGGGCCGATTCTGCATGGCCATTGGCCGGTCGGGTCTGAAGGATCTGGACACTCGCGGCGTCGACCTCTACTTGGATGACGTCTGCGTAGCGCGCGGCGGGCTCATGGCGCAGGGCTATAAGGAAGCTGACGGGGTCCGGGTGATGGCGCAGGATGAGTTTGAGATTCGCGTTGAACTGGGACGGGGATATGTAGAGGAAGTGGTCTGGACCTGCGATCTTTCCTACGAGTACGTGCGGATCAACGCCGAGTATCGAACCTGAAACCCTGCAAAGGCATCACGCCGGATGCTCACGCCTCAGCATAGCTTACCGGCCAAGCCGAAAGGCTGGTACTGACGCTACGCGTCTTCGTCGAGCTCTCCCGACAGAAGATCGTCGTCGATTTCGTTGCCAGGAATTCGGTGCTGCTCTGAAGCCCATGCGCCTAGGTCGATGAGTTTGCAGCGCTCCGAGCAGAACGGTCTGAACTCGTTTCGCG
>JAHEEG010000057.1:0-6238 GCA_024640825.1 Gammaproteobacteria bacterium | reverse complement strand
GTTTCGCGTTGACCATTTCACACGTTTTCCGCAGTTCGGGCAGAGGACGATTCGTGGAGTCTGCTGAGTCATTGCGTGGCCATAGTCAGATATCGTTCGTGCAGTTCCCGCACTTTTTCGTCCAGCGCCGTGATGGCTCCGTCGTTGACGATAACGTCGTCCGCCGCGGCCAGGCGCTGCTCTCGGGACGCCTGAGCGGCCATGATGGATCTGACCTGTGCTTCCTCGTTGCCATCTCTGCGCATCGTGCGCTCTATCTGTGTCGACTCAGGCGCATCAATCACCAGCACTCGTCGACAGATGCGGTTGTGGCCTGTTTCGATGAGCACGGGGTTGGCCACGATCGCGTAGGGAGAGGCAGCCTGCAGAAGTTGCTCTTGGAGCCAGGCGCCAATCAACGGTCGGGTCAGCTGCTCCAGCCAACGCCGTTCCTCGGGGTTGGCGAAGACCCGGCGTCGTAACTCCGCCCGGTTCAGACATCCGTTTTCAGTCAGCAGATCTGTCCCGAAGTGGTCCGCAATGGCTTCGAGCGCCGGTTGTCCCCGGGCCAGCACGGCGCGCGATCCCAGATCTGCGTCCACCACGTCAATGCCAAGTGCCTGAAAGCGTTCGGACACGGCGGTTTTGCCGCTGCCGATGCCACCGGTCAGGCCCACCACGAAGTTACTCATGCTGATTTATCAGTTCAGAAACAGGCGTAGAACCGTATCACGCTGCACAAGGGAAACCCAACCGGCGATAGCCAGGAAGGGTCCAAAGGGAATGGGCTGGGAGCTTTCCCGCTGTCCAAGCACAGAGGTGGCCAGCGCGTAGAGCAGGCCCACGCCCGCAGCAATCAGGACAGCGGCTGGAAGCACCTGCCAGCCAAGCCACGCGCCAATGGCGGCCAGAAGCTTGAAGTCGCCATAGCCCATGCCTTCCTTTCCCGTGATCAGCTTGAACGCCCAGTAGGTGCTCCACAGGAACAGATACCCGGCAACCGCGCCAACAATGGCCGACCGGGTATCAGTGAATCCGCCCTGCAGATTCACCAGCAACCCCAGCCAGACCAGGGGTAGAGTCAGCTGATCTGGCAGCAGCTGGGTGTCGTAGTCGATGAAAGTCAGTGCCAGCAGGATCCAGGTGAACGTAAGCGCCGCAAGGCCAAGCCATGAGAAACCAAAAAGCGACAGCATCGCCAGGGTCAGAAACCCCGTCAGCAGCTCTACCATCGGGTACCGCCAGGCGATGGGCGCGCCGCAACTCGCGCACTGCCCGCGCAGCAGCAGCCAGCTCACCAGCGGTATGTTTTCCCAGGCTCTGATCTGATGGTCGCAGTGGGGGCAGCGGGATCGCGGCACCACCAGGTTGAAGGGTTCCAGCGCAGCGGCCGGAGATTCTCCTTCCAGAATGTGTCTGGCTTCCCGTTCCCACTGTCGATGCAGCATCAAGGGTAGCCGGTAGATGACGACGTTCAGAAAGCTGCCCACGCACAGGCCCAGCCACGCGGCAAGCGCCAGACCCGGCCAGCCGTATGTCATGAGCTGATCCATCAGCATTAAGTGGCGTCTTCCGTGCGCGCAGAGGGTCTCGGCCCGATCAGCCGCCGACCACCGCGCCGAGCTGGAAGATGGGCAGGTACATGGCGATGATGAGGCCGCCCACGAGCACGCCGAGCACGGCCATGATCATTGGCTCCATGAGTGCCGTCAGGTTGTCTACCGCATTGTCGACCTGCTCCTCGTAGTAGGAGGCCGCCTTGTCGAGCATGTCGTCGAGGGCGCCGGCTTCCTCACCAATGGCGACCATCTGCACAACCATGTTGGGAAAGACGCCGGTGCTGCGCATGGAGAAATTCAGTTGCTGACCCGTGGATACGTCGTCACGTACACGATGCACCGCCTTTGTGTAAACGCTGTTTCCCGTCGCTCCTGCAACAGAATTGAGAGCGTCCACCAGCGGAACACCGGCGGCAAAGGTTGTCGACAGCGTGCGGGCGAACCGCGCGACCGATGATTTCTCGATGATGGTACCGGCCACCGGCATCCTCAGAGCAAGCTTGTCCAGCCTTTCCCGAAAACCCCGAGAACGTTTGTGAATCGCAATAAGGCCGGCGATACCGCCGGCGATGGCGCCGATGATGACCAGCCACCATTGCTGGGTAAATTCCGAGATGCCTATGACGAACTGGGTGAACGCGGGCAGTTCAGCACCGAAACCCTGGAATACGACCTCGAACTGGGGTACGACCTTGATGAGCAGGATGCCCGACACGACGAACGCCACCACCAGTACGGCCGCAGGGTAGGTCATGGCCTTGCGCACCTTTGCCTTGAGAGATTCGGTCTTCTCCTTGTAGGTGGCGATACGATCGAGCATGGTTTCGAGCGCGCCGGACTGCTCACCGGCATCTACCAGATTGCAGAACAGGTCGTCGAAGTAGAGTGGGTTTTTGCGCAGCGCAGAGGCGAAGGCGCTGCCACCGGAAACGTCGTTGCGGATGCTGCGGATGAGGTCTGCGAGTTTCGGCTTGTCCAACCCGTCGGCAACGATTTCGAAGGACTGTACCAGCGGCACGCCGGCGCGCATCATCGTGGCCATCTGACGGGTGAAGAGCGCGATGTCTCCCGGTTTGATGCTGCCGCCGCCGCCCAGGGAAAACCCCTTGCTCTTCTTGCGTACGCGGGTGGCATTGATGCCCTGGCGACGCAGTTCGGCTTTGGCGATGGCCGGATTGCTGCTGGTTATCTCGCCCTTGCTCTTCTTGCCCTGCTTGTCTGTGCCTTCCCAGACGAAAATTGCACTTTCGGCCATCGTTTCAGTGTCCCGTGGTTACCCGGTTGACTTCCGCCAGACTGGTCACGCCCTGGATGACTTTCTCCAACCCCGAAAGGCGGAGATTCTTGTACCCGAGAGCGCTTGCTTGTTTGGCCAGCTCGATGCTGTTGCCGTCCTCCATGATAATCTGGGCCATCTCCTTGGTAATTTTAACTACTTCATATATTCCGACTCTGCCCTTATAACCGTCATTGCACTTGTCACAGCCGGCTGCGTTGGGCTCGAACACCTCGATACCTTCGTCCACCTGCTCTTTGGTGAAGCCTTCCGCCAACAGGGTTTCCCCCGGGACGTCGATGGATCCCTTGCAGTTGGGGCAAAGACGCCGGGCCAGCCGCTGGGCAATGATCAGGCTGACGCTGGTAGCCAGGTTGAATGCCGGTACGCCCATGTTGCGCAGGCGGGTCAGGGTTTCCGCGGCGGAGTTGGTGTGCAGCGTGGACAGCACCATGTGACCGGTCTGCGCAGCCTTGATGGCAATCTCTGCTGTTTCCAGGTCGCGGATCTCGCCCACCATCACCACGTCGGGGTCCTGCCGGAGGAAGGATCGCAACGCGGAAGCGAAATCCAGCCCCACCCGGTGGTTCACGTTGACCTGGTTGATGCCTTCCAGGTTTATCTCTACCGGGTCTTCCGCGGTGGCGATGTTGCGTTCGAAGGTGTTGAGAATGTTCAGGCCCGTATAGAGCGTCACGGTTTTGCCGCTACCCGTAGGGCCCGTCACGAGGATCATGCCCTGAGGCTGATGGATGGCGTCCATGAACAGCTTCTGCTGATATTCCTCGAAGCCCAGATGCTCGATGCCCATCTTCGCGCTGGAAGGATCGAGGATCCGCAGCACAATCTTTTCGCCCCAGAGTGTGGGCAGGGTGTTGACCCGGAAATCGATGGCCCTGGTTTTTGACAGCTTCATTTTGATGCGGCCGTCCTGCGGGACGCGGCGTTCGGAAATGTCCAGCTCTGCCATCACCTTCAGGCGTGCCGCCAGGCGTGTGCCCAGGTTGGACGGCGGGTTCGATACGACGTGCAGGATGCCGTCCGTCCGGAACCTAACTCGATAGGTCTTCTCGTAAGGTTCGAAGTGAACGTCCGAAGCCCCCGTCTTGATGGCATCGAGGAGCATCTTGTTGACGAATCGCACCACCGGTGTGTCGTCTGTTGCCGCGCCGATCGCCTGATCGTCTTCTTCCGCGTCTTCCTCGAAGGCGGCCATGTCCAGATCTTCGAGGTCGTCGCCTGCCAGGTCGCCGAGGCCGCCATCCTCCTGCCGGTTCAGGAACTGCTCGATGAGGGCTTGAAGCTTGTCTTCTTCGACGAGAACCGGTTCGGTATTCACCCCGGTATGAAACTTGATTTCGTCCAGGGCCTGCAGGTTGGTCGGATCCGACACGGCGACGAATAGCCGCATGCCCCGACGCACCAGAGGTAGAGCACTGTGACTGCGGATGAGGTTTTCTTTGACCAGATCTTTGGGGATGGCGTCGAGGTCGAAGGACGTCAGATCCATCACCGGCACGCCGAACTCTTCTGACGCGCTCACCGCAATGGCGCGAGCCTCCGCCAGGCCGTTGCGCACCAGGTAGGTAACAAAGGGCGTGCCTTCTTTACGCGCGGCTTCGGTAGATTTTATTGCGGAATCGGCGTCGAGAATGCTCTCGTCAACGAGGCGTCTTGCCAAGCCGCTGAGCGGTACCGGTTCAGATGCCATGGGCCCGTGCAGTCCTTGTCTCTATCGCGATCTACCTTACCTGTGGCAAGGTCGCGAAGTCTAATCCTGGGTCACGTAACTGTCGATAAAGGGATCACAGAAAGTGCGGTCACGATCTTTCAGCATGCCGGCGGTCAGTGCGGGTCTGAGGGCCGGTTTGTCTGGCTTTTTGCCCGCGCTTTCTCAGTGTAGACGGAGTGTGAAATAAAGGTGACCTCTACTACACTGCGATTGTGACCTTTATCGTCAGCTAGTGACGTGGAGAGATACCCACGCTCAGGCTTGTGAAAGGCGTTCAGATAAACAGGACACAACTGTTTGGATGAACTAAGGTACTGACTTTAAAGTAGTTTGGGATCTAGCAATGGTCGTGGAACAGGCATCTACTCAGAGATGGCACGAGGGTTGCATTTCCTAAAGCGACATTCGCGGCGCGATTGCTAAGCATGAGCTGCCACGTGTTGACACCTTGTATAACGGAGTAATTACCAAGATGAAAAACGCGATGCAAAAGGGTTTCACCCTTATCGAATTGATGATTGTGGTAGCTATCATCGGTATCCTTGCCGCTGTAGCGCTGCCCGCTTATCAGGACTACATTGAAAACGCCAACATCTCCAAAGTGAACTCTCACTTTGAAGAAGGCATCCGGTTCGCCCAGAACGAGATGCGAAAGGTGCAGGCTGAGATGGCTATGGGTCGTACGACCGCGGCTGAGGCCGATGTCCGCCTCCCCGACACCGCTGCTTGGATCGGGCTGCTGAACTCCAACGGCGGTGTTTCTCCGTCGGGTGATCCGGGCTACGTCGATGGTGCAGCGGTTGCCGGTACGGGCCAGGTTGGTGTGGTTGCAGCGGGCACGTTCGCTGGCGCCAACACGACCGTGGTCTTCGACTTCCCGCAATACGCCGGTGTGGATGATAAACCCAACGTGACGGTGGACTTTGCCGCGCTTTAAGGCGGGCTGATCGTAAGGAACCCGAGTTAGCGACGCTATCTCGGGTTCTTTTTTTTCCAACACCTGGAAGGATCACTGCATGAAAGGCTTCACTCTGGTGGAACTCATGATCGCGGTGGCGATCGTATCCATTCTGGCGGCCGTAGCGCTGCCGCTTTACAACGGCTACATTACAACGTCCCGCGAGGGCGTGTTGGTCAACAACATCTCCACTATGGAGGTGTTCCAAGAAGACTTTCGCCTGCGTAATGGCAACTATCTGCTGGTTGCGGCGAACGCCGCGGCAATCGAAGCCGCTATCGGCTGGACCCCACAGTCCAATAACGGCACGACCTACGCCATCGCCGACGGCGGCGGCGGCACCTACGAAGTAACCGCTACCGGCCCGCAAGGCACCGTCGTCTGCATCAGGTTCCCGGACAAGACTCGCTGCTGACCCCTGACATCATTCCTGTTCCGGCGCTTGCAGCCCCTGCGGATCACGGTATGCTTCGCGTCTTCTCAATTCAGCGCCGGAATAGCTCAGTTGGTAGAGCGACTGATTCGTAATCAGTAGGTCCGCGGTTCGATTCCGCGTTCCGGCACCATCTCAGAAGCCCCGCAGTGCGGGGCTTTTTTGTTTCTTATCCCTCTGAAACCCTCACAGCTATGGATTTATCTGGGTTTCCCCTTGTTCTTGCCTTGTAGACTGTAGTGGACTTCGGTCGCCTCTGGGGTAAACTAATTTTCGAATTTTAGGGTCCCCTGGAGGCCAT
>JAHEEG010000209.1:4324-5510 GCA_024640825.1 Gammaproteobacteria bacterium | reverse complement strand
TGGTCGATGGCTTTGGCAAGGTCGTGAAACTGCAGCTCCTGTGCGATTTTCAACGCCTGACCATAGCATTTGACGGCAGTGGGCATCTCGTTCATCTGGGCGCACACCATGCCGATGTTGTGCAGAACCGCGGCTTCCTGATGCCGTTCGCCGCGGCCTCCGTGGTATTCAAGCGCGTCAGCCAGGCACTCCATGGTCAATCCATATTTGCCGGCCATCATGTGGGCTTTCGCTTCCTTTACTTTGGGGTGCATGGCAAGTTCGTTCAACTTAATTAGCTCCTGATTAGCCACTCATCGCTGGTCGGCTATAGCTCCCGGAAGGCCCGGGTAATGCCCCGGCGGCGGCAGTCGGCCAGCAGCGCCCGGTGCATCTCAATATTGTCTACCACATCCGGCTGATCCTGGTTGAGGCGGATCAGCTGCTCAAAGGTCTTGTCGGCGTCGTCAGTCAGCAAGAGGTCCGGCGATTCCTGGACCACCCTCCGGGACTCATCCCAACTGTCAGCGTTGACGAAATCCATCACCGCATCGACGATATTGCGCCAGCGACAGATGGTCCCGGTAAGCTGCCCGACGCCGGCGAATGCCTGCTCAATCCCTTGCTGGCGGCACCGTTTCAGCAGCAATTGATGCTGTTCCAGCTCCTCCGCCAGCCCGGGCTCGGCTCCCGCCTGGGAGATGAACATCGCCATCGCAGAGTCCGCCCGATCAGAGAGCAGCGCCTGGCGATTTTCCTCGATAATCTGACGGCACTTGGTCCAGGTGCCGGCGCCTACCAATGTGGTTATCAGTTCGCTCAGCCGGGGCTGGCCTCCGGGCCGGGTTCCGCCGCCGCCATCGCCGCCCAATCCCAGTTTGCGGGATTTACGCAGAAGCTGCTGGCACTCTTCGAGACGGCGCACAGGGGCGGAATCGGCGCCCTCGATACGGCTGATTTCGGCGATCCATAACGTCAGCGCGGCGTCTGCGGTCGGGCTGAGCAGAATCTGTCGATTTGCCTTTATCACGGCCAACTGCTGCCCATACGACGGCGCTTTGGCCAGCGCCATGATCGCTTTCATCACCTGATCCACCTGGTAGGCGTCGGCTTCCCCGGTGGTCGGAGGGGCAGGCGGCTTATACATGGGCGGGCCGGCGTCAGCTTCCATCTGGAAAATGCACAGGTTCCGCGGCGGCCATGACCG
>JAHEEG010000209.1:3103-4314 GCA_024640825.1 Gammaproteobacteria bacterium | reverse complement strand
CCAACGACGCCAGGAGCGATTGGTGGCGAAAACGCCGGGTTGCTTCCGCAGCCAGCTCCACATCTTGAGCGGCGACCTTTACCTTGGCCTGAATCTCCAGGTCGTGGAAGGTGCCGCCCATGAAGCGGCGGTACGGGGCCAGGGGCAGACGGCGAGCGCCGCACGCTTGCAGCCCCATTTCGGAGGTGTGCAAGGCATAGCCAAAGGCCATGCCCCAGCGGTCGGCCAGATAGCTGCCGTGACTGGAGCCCGCTGGCCCTGAGAGGCGATTCCAGACCGCATCGGCAATGCGGCTCAGGCGCACCTCGGCATGGGGGTGCGGATAGGTGCTGTCGGTGAACGGCTCGCGGAAGAAGCTGTCGAACTGCAGCACCAGCCCGATGATGGCGTAGGCCAGCCGGTACAGGTACCCTTCCAGGTTGAAAGCGATATCCTCCCCGGGCAGGCCCTCCTGCTTGCCGAACAGCTCGAATCCGGAGCGGTCGAACCAAAAGGGGCCCAGTACATATCGACCCTGCTCCAAGGTAGCGGAGCGGACGATATCGTCGGCGATTCGCCGGGCGGCGAACTCATCGGCCAAATACTCCAGGCCGCGGTGCAGTCGGTAGCGGCGGGCCTCTTCCGGGCCTCCGCGCTCGTCGACCAGGGTCAGCTCCTGTGACAGACAAAGCAGCTCTGCCCCGTCTTCCGCCCAGGCCGCGTGGCCGTAGAGGATATGGGCCAGTTCGTGCCAAAAGGTGAAAGTGAGTGCCGGTGTCACCAGTGTCTGGATGTCAAAGCGATGCTTTTCATCCAGCGGCGGCCGGGCAACCAGGGCGGCCAATGCCTGCTGGTCAACCGGATCGGCGCCGGCATCGTTGAGCAGGCCACCGATGGGCAGCCGCTGCTCCTGAAGCCGGAAGGTGTCGATCCCCCTCATTGAGCGGATCGACATCAGGGTTTCCTTATCCAGATCTCTTTCCTGGGAGTAGAGGCCGAAGGCTTTTGTCAGGCTCAGCTGCCGGAAGAGGGCTGCCAGCCGGGTGAAGAGGCCGGCGTTGAAACCGATGAGGTACTCACCTCTCTGGCTGACCTGGCTGAATGCCCCGAATCGGTCCGACCGGCGAATACCGAAAACCACGCCTGGTCCGGCGTCTCGGCGCTCAAATAACGTAGAAACCTCACGGGCCAACAGGGCGAAGCCGTCGTGGAGCGCCGAGAAGTCGGGCCGG
>JAHEEG010000209.1:0-3093 GCA_024640825.1 Gammaproteobacteria bacterium | reverse complement strand
TACTCAAGATCGGGTCCGGCTGAGAAAGGACCTCGGCGAATATCCACCTTGCATCTCGCATGACTTTTCCTCGTTGCGCGCTACCAGATCTGGCACTCGCCGCCGCGCAAGAACTGGATCAGAGCCTGCAGGATACGCCTTTTGCCCCCCAGGCTGAAATAGGTCACGGCGTCTATCTGTGAGGAAGCCAGCGCCTGGTGATCATTCATGATGGCGTCGTTGCCTGGTTCTGCCGGCAGCTGGGACATCATGGTGTCCAGGGCGTCGGCCATCGCCAGGGCGTCCTCGGTGGTGATGACCTGTCCTTCGGTATCGTAGTAGGAGCCCGGCCAAAATTCGGCCCCTTCCAGCAGGTGGGGATTCGGCAAGGTGCCTTGCGGCAGCCAGCCCCCTTCGATAGCCAGGGCATACGCCCGGGGCCAGGTGTGAATACTGACGGAGATGCCATCAGCTCCGCGGCGCAGATCAAATCCCATGGGTTCACCTCGTATCAGCCGCGGCGGCACCAAGATTTCCGGCGCGGCATATTGTCAGCGGGCGCCGATGTTTGCCACAAGCATCAGGGCCGCCAGCAAGCTGGCCGCCAGGAACAGGCCGAACCCCCATCGGGCAGCGGCGGTACGGCGGCTGATGACCCTGCCCCTGACCGCTTCGATCTCTTCGATGACGTCCAGGGAGAAGGAATCGGTCAGCGGGAAGTAGCCGTAGGTGAAGACAGCCGCGGCGGTCAGGAACAGCAGCACCGGCAACACGATCAAGGCGCCTCGACTGATGCCCAACATGTAGCTTTCAGGGAGTATGAAGGCAAGGATGCCCAGGTAGATGGGGATGGCGCCGGTGCTGATGGAGATCATCGACTTACAGAACTCTCTGCCCACAGACAGTGATTCACTGATCAGCTCTCTTCCAGCCAAAATCAATGCCTGGTTGTGGGGCGTGAGCGGCGTCGCCTCACCCGTCTCAATGATCATGCCGTCGAAGAAATCGCCGTCTGGATCGTTCATGATTCGTCCTCTTCCTCTGCCGGATCAGGCTCAACCGACACAATTCGCTCTGACGGCGGCGGGGTCACGGTCAGTTCCGTCTGGAAAGTCTGCCCCGTTTTGGGGCAGGTGCACAGGAGGGTGAACTTCCTGGGGCCAGGTTGATTGGCCTCGCCGGACAGCGACATCACTGGTGACCGACGGATTCGCAGCGGAAAGGTATGATGCCCCTGGCAGTTAGGACAGGGATTGACAGTTATCTGCGGTGGGGATTTACTCATGGTCGCTCTCCTGAGATCGGCAAATGAGGGCGGGCGGCATGTCTGCACTCAAGACACAAACCGCTGGCATCCCGCGGCGTGGCCGGGCACCCTATCCAAACCATACCAGATAACGACAGCTGCCGGAAGTGAGGGAGATCACCTGTGAGATTGATGAAAGTCATCATGCCTATGTCCGCCGTCAGCTGATTCCGGGCAGCAGTCGACGGACAGCACCGTTTTGTTTGACGGCTGCCAGCCAAACCGCTTATACTGCGCCCAGAAGGAGTCACTATGAGTACCCAGCGCAAACCAGGCAAGATCCATAAAATGATCCACCCGATATTCGCCAGCAAGGGGGGCAGTTGGCTGCTTGCCAGGCTGCTGCACCATCTGGACGGGCTGTCGCTGCGGCTGAGCAAGGGGCGGTTCACGGCGAGCAGCGCCGTCTCCGGGCTGCCGGTGGTTTTCCTGATAACCAAAGGGGCCCGATCCGGACAGCCGCGGCAGACACCGCTGGTGGCCATGGTCGACCCGAACCAGCCCCAGATTTTGACGGTGATCGCCTCTAACTGGGGCGGGTCGCGCAATCCCGGCTGGTATTACAACTTGAAGGCGGAGCCGCGGGCGGAGCTGATTGAGGAAGGGCAGCGCCGGGCGGTGATCGCCCAGGAGCTCAGCGGCGAGGGGTACCAGGCGGCCTGGCGGCAGGCGGAAGCGATCTACCTGGGTTACAGCCAATACCGGCGGCGGGCAGGCGACCGGCACATCCCCGTTTTCCGGCTGCTGCCGGAAAGCGCCTCCGTCACTCCTCCGGCGAATCCCTGAGGTCGTGGAGGGGTTATTGATAGCAGCTGCCGGCCGAACCGCCGGCGGGTGAACTGTTAGGCTTTTGATTAAGGCGGCGTCTTCACAGGAGGGACCTTCCAATGGCACAAAGCGAATTCAAAGTTTACGGTCAAAGATGGCCGGTACTGCTGGCGTTCATGGTGGTGGTGGCGGTCAACCAGATGATGTGGATCACCTTCGCCCCGGTCACCAGCAGCGCCGCGGAATATTACGGCGTCTCAAATTTGAGCATCGGCCTCTTGTCCCTGGTGTTCATGGCGGTGTACATCGTGGTCTCTATCCCGGCGTCGTGGATGATCGACAGCTACGGCGTGCGGGTGGCGGTGGGCATCGGGGCGGCGCTGACCGGGGTGTTCGGGATGATGCGGGGGCTGGCGGCGGACAGCTACACGCTGGTGTTGATCGCCCAGATCGGCATCGCCGTGGGGCAGCCGTTCATCCTCAACGCCATCACCACGGTGGCGGCCCGCTGGTTCCCGCTGGAGGAAAGGGCCACCGCTGCCGGGCTGGGCTCACTGGCGATGTATCTGGGGATCATGGCGGCGTTGATGATCACCCCGAACCTGACTATCCGCTCGGAGATCAGCGGCATGCTGACCACCTACGGCATCGTCTCGCTGGCGGCCATCGCCATCTTCTTCATCTTTGTCAAAGAGCGGCCGCCCACGCCCCCCTGCCGGCCCGATCAAGAGGAGCGCTCCCTGGTCTATGACGGCTTGAAGGAATCGCTGCGGATGCGTGAGTTCCAGCTGCTGCTGTTCGTCTTTTTCGTGGGGCTGGGGGTTTTCAACGCGGTGACCACCTGGATCGAGGATATCGTCCGGCCCCGCGGCTTCACCATTGTGGAGGCGGGCAACATCGGCGGGCTGATGATCGTGGGCGGCATTATCGGGGCGGTGGTCATCCCGCTGCTCTCCGACCATTTCCGCAAACGGACCCCCTTCCTGCTGGCGGCTGTGGTGGGGGCCACGGCAGGGCTGATCGGGGTCACCTTCGCCGGC
>JAHEEG010000208.1 GCA_024640825.1 Gammaproteobacteria bacterium | reverse complement strand
AGTGCGGGACGGCGTTTGAGGCCCGTTCGTCCGAACGGGCCCGGTGGGTTAGAGTCTCGGGTACAGCGCCTGAGGATCCACCGGGCGGCTTCGCAGGGAGAACATCATGACATTGCGTTTCGATAACAAGGTTGCCGTCGTCACCGGCGCCGGGAACGGCCTCGGCCGGTCTCACGCGCTGCTGCTGGGCTCGCTGGGTGCCAGGGTGGTGGTCAACGATCTCGGCGGCTCCGGGTCGGGAGAGGGCAGCGATGCCGCCGTGGCGGACGGCGTGGTTGCGCAGATCAAGGCGGCGGGGGGCGAGGCGGTGGCCAATCCAGATTCCGTCACCGATGGCGACAAGATCGTGCAGTGCGCGCTGGACACCTTTGGCCGCATAGACATCGTGGTGAACAACGCGGGAATTCTCCGGGACAAGTCGTTTCATAAAATGACGGATGACGATTGGGATCTGGTCTATCAGGTACATCTGAAGGGCGCGTATAAGGTAAGCCGCGCGGCGTTTCCGCACATGCGCGATCAGGGCTATGGGCGCTTCGTGATGACGACCTCCGCCGCTGGCATCTACGGCAATTTCGGCCAGGCCAACTACAGCGCCTGCAAGCTGGCCCTGCACGGCCTGTCCCAGACTATCGCCATCGAGGGGCGGGCCAAGGGCGTGGGGTCGAACACCATCGCGCCCATTGCTGCGTCACGGCTCATGGGCACGGTAATGGACGAAAAGGCCATGGATCTGTTGAAGCCGGAGGTGGTGAGCCCACTGGTGGCCTGGCTGTGCCATGAGTCCTGTGACTCAACCGGCGGCCTTTTCGAGGTGGGCGCCGGCTGGATCTCCCGGGTCCGCTGGGAGCGCAGCCAGGGTGCCTATTTCGACCCCGCCGGTTTTGCCCCAGCTGACGTTCAGGGGGCCTGGGAGAAGATCAACGACTTTTCCGACGCCACCCATCCCGCCAGCACGGCAGCCACCATGAAAGCCATCGGTGGGAATCCGCATCTTGCGGCGGAGTGATCCGGGCGGGCTCGTTCACACGGTTGACAGATAATTATACCGAGGGGTAAATTACACCCTGGTGTAATCTGCGGGCGGAACCTGCGGCCAGAATCTGCAATAAGACAAGGTGACCAGGGTCCATGGCAACGGCGCTCGCCGAGAACCGAACTCAGCGTTCTGAACGCCAGGTGCAGCGGGAGGTGAACATCCTCGCTGCGGCGCGCGGCGCGTTGACCGAAAAAGGCTACGATGGCGTGACCATGAACGCGCTTGCCGAGAAGGCGGGTGTGGTGAAGAAGACGCTGTACAACCTTTATGGCAGCAAGGACGATCTGCTTCTGGCCGCCATCTCTGAGGTCATCGACAGCTACCGGGACGAGGGAGTGGCGGCCGACCGCGGTATCCCTGCGATCATTGCCAGCCGCGCAGCCGCTACCCGGCAGATCGTGGCGACGCCCGAGTACGCCGAAGCCATGACCAAGGCGCTGGTCCAGGCGGAAGCCGGCCATGCTCTGGTCAAGGTCCTGCTGAAAGATGCCGTTGAGAATCATGTCATGCAACTTGAAGCGGCACGTGCCAATGAAGAGCTCGAGCCGCATGTCGACATTTCCGAGCTGGCGGAGCAGCTGGCGAGCCAGGGCTGGGGCCTGATCCTGCTGTGGATGAAGGGGCTCGTACCGCTCGAGCAGTTTGAGGCCAGGTCTCTGCGTGGCCTGCTGACCCTGCTGCTTGGCGTCACCCGGGGCCCCCGCCGCCGGGCGCTCAACCAATTACTCAACCAGACGCCGTCTGTGCGCCGTGGAGGGAAAACCCTATGAATCAACAGGAAATCGACCACCTACGCGACTTGATGGAATACGAAGCCAGCCGCACAGAGCCGCCACAGGCCTTTCCCGCCCTGCCTGACATTCCGGCGGACGGCGGCGACATCAATGCCTTTTACAACACCTGTAGCCATCGCGGCGCGCCGGTGGTAACCGAGGTATCCGGCAAGCGGCCGCGTCTCACCTGCAAATATCATGGCTGGAGCTATAGTCACGAAGGTGACCTGCTGGCCATTCGCGATGCCGAGGATTTCCGCGGCCTGGATTTTTCCTGCCGCGGGCTGACGAAAATCCGCTGCGAGCGCTTTGGTAACCTGATCTTCGTAAACTTTGACGATGAGGCGCCCACGCTGCTGCAGTGGCTCGGGCCAATTGCGGACGAGTGGCAGGAATTTCAATTCGACAAGTGCCGACTGGCCGGACGGCACATCTTCGATCTGAACTGCAACTGGAAGATCGCCATGGAGGCCAATACCGAGGTCTACCACGTCAAGAGCATCCACCCGAAAACGGTGGCCGTAACCCTCGACGACCGGCGCAACGTGAATACCCTCTATCCCAACGGCCACGGCCGCATGATTGCTCCCACCAAGAAGGGGGCGGAGGGTCTGCGTGCTGCTGCCAACGCGGACAGCAACATCCGCCTCATCGAGACGGTAGGCGAGATCGGCAGAACCTGCACCCAGTCCTACGGCATCTTTCCGAACTGGGTATCGCCGCTCAGCCATCGGGCGCTGCCGCCGTTGCTGTTCTGGCCGAACGGTATCAACAAATGCCGGCTGGAAACATGGACCCTGGTGCACGACTGGGGCGACGGACCAAAACCGGAGCTGCAGGACATGTGGACCAATGCCGAAGGCACAGAGTTGGGTGCGGTGCTGCTGGAAGACACCGAGTTCGGCGAGTGGATTCAGAAATCCATGGAGTCTTACGGCTTCAAGGGCGTGCCGCTCAGCTATCAGGAAGCCCGGATTTATCACTGGAACCAGTCTGCCGACCGTATGATCGGTATCGATAACGTTCCGCCGGAGCTGCGGGTCGCCCAGGTGATCGGCGAAGAGTGGATCTACCCCAACGATCCGCGCATCGCGGAGATGGCGGCGGAGAAGAGCCAGAGCGCGGGTTAGTTCCTCGCTGCAGAAAATGAACGCATCGCGGCCCGCCGTGGGCCGGGCGGGCTGGCGTCGTAGACGCGCAGCGGCTAGTCTCCCGATTTGCCGTTTCGAATCGAGGGGATGGGGTGAATCTGCAGCAGTATCCGCCAGCGGCCAGAGAGCTGCTGGGTTCCGGCGGTGAGTACGAACTCGTCGAGGTAAACGTCCGCGGCGTTGTCCTGCCGGTATTCCGCAACGCGCCGCTGCATCTCAGGGAGCTCTATCAGGGCGCCCTCGAGCACGCATCAGAGACTTTCTACGTCTACGAGGACGAACGCTATACGTTCGCCGAAGCCTGGCGTCAGGTTGAACGGGTGATGGCAGGCCTGCACGCGCTGGGCGTTCGCCCGGGTGATAGGGTCGGTATCGCCATGCGCAACTATCCCGAGTGGGTGTTCGCGTTCATGGGCATCACCTCCATGGGGGCCGTGGCCGTCGCCATGAACGCCTGGTGGACCGGAGAGGAAATGGTCTACGGTATAGACGACAGCGGGCTGGAAACCCTGTTCGTCGACCGCGAACGGCTGGAACACCTTTCGCCGTACCTGGGGGAGCGCTTGCTGAGCGTCATTGCCGTACGCACGCAACATTCTGCCGGCCGTGGCGTGCAACCCTGGTCGGACTTCATGCAATCAGGATCGGGCGTGATGCACGCGCCCGAGATCGATCCGGATGATCACGCGACCATTCTGTACACTTCGGGCTCGACGTCACGCCCCAAAGGCGCGGTGTCTTCGCACCGGGCCATCATCCACTCGCTGCTTGGATGGGAGGCTTCTGCCGCGATGGCGAGGGCAATTGCCGGGCGCAGGCAGCGGCCCCGCGAGCGGCAGCCGTCCATGATTCTTACCGTTCCGCTGTTTCACGTCACAGGGCTGAACGGCCAGCTGCTGCCATCGCTGCGCAACGGTCGCAAGGTCGTTGGCATGTACAAGTGGGATGCCGAGAAGGCCCTGGGTATTATCGAACGGGAGCGGATTACCCACTTCAGCGGCGTGCCCAGCATGGCCTATGAACTGGTCAACTCGCCCAACTACGACAGATACGACCTCAGCAGCCTGCGCAGCATCGGCGGTGGCGGCGCGGCGATGACCCCCAAACATTCGCAGCGCATCGAGGAACGCAGCAGGAACCAGGCGCGGGCGAGCGCCGCCTATGCCATGACGGAAACCAACGGCCTCGCAGCGTCTAATGCGGGCGCCGACCTGAAAGCCCGTCCCACCAGCTGCGGCAAAGCCCTGCTTCCGCTGGTTCAGATCCGCATCGTCGGCAGCAACGGTGAGGAGCTGCCGCGGGGTGAGACCGGGGAGATCTGCATCAAGGGCCCGATGAACTTCACCGGCTACTGGAACCGGCCTGAGGAGACCGCGGAGACGCTGGTGGACGGGTGGGTGCACACCGGCGACCTTGGGCATATGGATACCGAGGACTTCATCTACATCACTGATCGCGAGAAAGACATGATCATCCGTGGTGGCGAGAACATCGGCTGTCAGGAGGTCGAGGCCGTTATCTTCGATCATCCCAAAGTCGCCGAGTGCGTGGTGTTCGGGCTGCCCGACGATCGGCTTGGCGAGATCGTCGCAGCGGTGGTCAGGGTGAAGGAAGATGTGTTGCTCACTGCTGGCGACATACAGTCACACGTGAGTGATCATCTGGCGCGCTTCAAGGTGCCGGCTCAGGTCTGGATCAGCGCGGAGGAACTGCCTCGAACTGCTTCCGGAAAGATCTACAAGCGCGGTATACGCGACGGCATTCTGGCGCAGATGGCCGAGCATGCCGCCTGACGACGGCGGCCCCGCGGGCGTCGAAGGGAGTTGGTGGGTCGTGTGGGATTCGAACCCACGACCAACAGGTTAAAAGCCCGGTGCTCTACCAACTGAGCTAACGACCCTGATTTTGCTCTCTTTTCCGCCCTCATTTTCATTTTGGGGCGGGAAAAAAGGATCGCGAATTGTATGCCCCAGCGTACGGCTAAACAACCCTGTGGTCCTTATGGGCTGTGTCTTCCTGAAAAGGCGAACATGCGATGAAAACCCTTTACCGCCTCCTGGCTATCCTCGGTGCGCTGGTCCCCTATCTGTTCTTCTTCCAGCGCTTTGCTCAGGTTAGATGCTCCGTTACCCCCTACAGGTCGGGCAGATCGAACTTGTTGCGTTCCGTGTGGGCCCGTAGAAACTGCCAGATTGCTTTGTCCAGGGGCGGGCTGTGGGCTTCCGCCCACGCCTGAAGATCGATTAACAGTTCGAGGCCTTCCGCGTGAAATACGTCCATCTCTGTGAGGTGTAGACTGGCGGGAGCGCGCTCGCAGTAGGCGGCCCGCAGGTCGGCACCTGGTGCGGGCTGCGCGTCGTTGCTGCGGAACAGGGCCTTCATCTCCTCGATGTCCGCCATGCGGTTGGCGACCGCGCGCTCGCTGTCCTGGGCCAGGGACAGCATGAGCATGCTGATCAAGCCGGTGTTTGCCATGGCGAAGCTGGACGTGGTTTCCGGCGCGATGCTCATGGCCAGCTTCACGGCCAGGTCGGTCAGAACGCTACCCGGTTGGGGAATCATACCAGTGCCTCCGCACAG
>JAHEEG010000207.1 GCA_024640825.1 Gammaproteobacteria bacterium | reverse complement strand
TCTTCCTTGTAGACCAGTTCACCGCTCTGGATCCAGCCCATCAGTTCCGGGATGGCGATGTGGGAACGGTCCATGTAGTCGATAACGATAAAGCCTTCCATCCGGGCGCGCATGATCACCAGATTCATGAGGTTCTTAGGACCCGGCTGCGGTTCCGTAGCGTTGTACGCTGAAATGCCACCGCAAAGAACCACCCGAGCACGCATGTTGAGGTGATTCAACGCCGCCTCGAGGATATCTCCGCCCACGTTGTCGAAGAAGACGTCGACTTTATTTGGGCAGAGCTCGGCAATGCGCTGATCGACATTCTCACTCTTGTAGTCGATGACCTCGTCAAAGCGTGCCACTTCCTTGAGCCACTGACACTTCTGCGGCCCGCCGGCAATGCCCACAACGCGGCAACCTTTGATACGGGCTATCTGACCCGCAACCGAGCCTGTCGCGCCTGCCGCGCCGGATACCAGTACCGTCTCCCCCGCCTTGGGCTGCCCCAGATCGAGCAGACCCCAATATGCGGTAAGCCCGGTTACGCCGAGCACACCCAGAGGCATAGTCGGCGCAACGCCTTCGGGAATCTTCGAGACCCCTGGCCATCCAGCGCCAGGCGTGACGACTACGAAGTCCTGCCAGCCGCCGGTGGTCTGAACGAGATCGCCCGTCTCGAAATCTGGATGACGTGATTCAGCCACTTGAGCCACGGCGCCAGCACGCATCACTTCACCTATTTGCACGGGAGGCAGATAGCTTTCCCGGTCTTCCATCCAGCCGCGCTGGGTCGGGTCGAAGGACAGATACAGGTTGCGGAGCAGCACCTGCCCGTCTCCCGGCTCAGGAATCGGGCTTTCCCGATACTCAAAATTGTCTTTGGTAACCATGCCGTGCGGCCGTTTCGCCAGCACCCACTGCCGATTGACATTCATTAGAACTCCTTGGTTTGCGTCGCAGCGAGCACGCCGTTCGTATCAACGGCAGCCACGCGCTTGATTAAATCACTGGCAGGGGTCACAGTCACGCCTCCCCCCGATGTCGCAACCGCAACGATAGATTCACTGCAGTGAACAAAAGGTGAAATCCCGTGAGTGATCTCGCTTTCCTGTCCGCCACAGAGCGGGCTGATCTCATCAGCACCCGAAAACTCTCCAGCGTAGAACTGCTGATGAGGGCGTGCCGGTTCCAGACGCCCGGGACTTACTCCAGAGCCTAGGATTGTCACCGATGGCCACCGTCACACGGGCTCACCCCAACATCGCGCTTATCAAATACTGGGGCAAAGCGCCAGGCGAGGGGAACATACCGGCTACGCCGTCGCTCTCTATAACCCTGGATGCGCTGACCACGACCACCGAAGTCACCGACGCCGAGGCAGATATCTTCGAGCTGGATGGTCGGCCCGTTGCCGATAGAAAAGTCACCGAATGCCTGGCTAACCTTCGCCGGCACCACCCGGTGCCGCCGTTGCACATCAGATCCCGCAACAATTTCCCTACCGCCGCGGGGCTCGCCTCCTCAGCGTCCGGATTTGCCGCCCTGGTAACCGCCATCGACGCCCACTGCAATCTGAACCTCACCGCTCAAGTCAGGTCTGACTACGCGCGCCAGGGATCCGGGTCGGCCGCGCGATCCATATTCGGCGGCTTTGTTGCGCTACGCGGGCCGAACTGGCAAGCCGAACCCCTCGCCACCCCGGCCGACTGGCCGCTGAAAGTCGTGATAGCCATTGCCGCGGCAGAAGCCAAAGCGGTTTCCTCGTCCGAGGGCATGAAGCGCTCGGCAGCCACCTCGCCTTACTATCCAGCATGGGTTGCCAGCACGGGCCAGGATTTCGAAGCTGCCATAAGCCTGGTTGCAAGCCAGGACTTTGCCGGTTTGGCCGAGCTTGCCGAGTTCAGCTGTCTCAAGATGCACGGTCTGATGCTTTCCAGCAGACCGGGGCTGATCTATTGGAACCCAACCACTGTCGCCTGTATGCACCGTGTACGCCAGCTCCGCAGCAACGGACTGCCCGTCTTCTTCACTATCGACGCGGGACCTCAGCTGAAAGCCATTTGCCTGCCGGAAGCCGCCCGCGAGGTCGCAGCCGCTCTGGCAGACGTTGACGGCGTTCACAAGGTACTGGTGTCGGGGGTGGGAGACGGGGCTGCCCTGGTCGCCAAAGAGGCTGGCAATGATTGAAACAAAGGCACCGGGCAAGGTGGTCTTGTGGGGCGAGTACGCAGTGCTGCTCGGCGCGCCTGCTCTGGTCATGGCGGTTGATCGCCGCGCCGTGTGCCATTTGACACCCGGCGGCGAAGCCTGGGGGTTCTCGGCGGCTGGTTTCAGGGCCCCGGATAGCACCCTGTCTAAAGAGCGCCTGTTAGAGGCAATACCGCCCGCGCCCAGCGAGGTGGCGAGCATACCGTGGCACGTGCTGCACGCTTTGGAGGCCAGCAAGCTGACCGCCGGCGGTCGCGTGCACATAGATACCCGTGCCTTCTACCGGGGCGAAAACAAGCTCGGCCTGGGCTCCAGCGCGGCCGTCAGCGTCGCCGTCTACGCCGCATTTTGCGAGCTGCTGGATCACACGCCCGACTATCGCACCGCGCTGCACATTCATCACAGCCTACAGGGCAGGTTAGGCAGTGGCATCGACGTGGCAGCTGCATTTTTCGGCGGTCTGCTGCGTTTTCAGCGCGATGCTGCCCCCTCGCCTGGCAACCCGCATCGCGCCCGTCTGCCAGAGAGCCTGCACATAACGTTCATCTGGACCGGCCATAGCTCGGCCACCACAGACCATGTCCGACGCTTCGAGCACTGGCTGCGGGACGTCGACAACAGCGAACCTGTCGAGTCTCTGGCCCGCAGCAGCAGCGACCTTTTTGCGACCGAAGATCTGATGTCGGGCCTCACAGACTATGTGTCCAATCTGAAAGCACTGGACGCAGCGGCGGAGCTGGGTATCTACCATCCATCTCACGCGACTTTGGATCGGGTTGCCATCGAGTGCGGAGTGGTCTACAAACCTTGCGGTGCTGGAGGCGGCGACGTGGGCGCCGCTTTCAGTGAAGACCCGGCAACGCTGCGGACTTTCACTGACCGAGCCGCTGGCAATGGCTTCACTCCCATCGCTCTGGAGATCGCATCGAATGGCGTCGAAATCTCCCGCTGAAGGCGGATCACGAATACCCAACTTCTTTCGCATGAGCGTCGCGGAGCGCATAGCCGCACTCTACGAGCGGGGCCTGTTGAGCGAAGCGGACGTACGCTCGCTGACCACGGGCGGTCAGACCCTGCGCCTGTCGGTGGCCGACAGGATGATCGAAAATGTCCTAGGCGTGTTCGGCCTGCCCATGGGCGTGGCGCTGAATTTCCTCATAAACGGTCGCGACTACGTGGTCCCGCTGGTGGTGGAGGAGCCGTCGATCGTAGCCGGTTTGTCCGGCGCCGCGCGGTTGGCTCGGCTGGGTGGCGGTTATCAGGCCAGCAGCACCGATCCCATCCTCATCGGGCAGGTTCAGGCAGTCAATATAGACGATATGGCAAAGGCCAAAGCGACCCTGCTCGCGGCAAAAGAAGAGATTCTGGCCCTGGCCAATAGCCTGCATCCGAAGATGCAGGCTCGAGGCGGCGGAGCCGTGGATATCGAGGTTTTCTCCTACCACGCACCGGAAGACGGTCGCGACATGCTGGTTCTGCACCTGCTGGTGGATACCCGGGACGCCATGGGCGCCAACCTGGTCAACACCATGTGCGAGGGCATCGCGTCGATGGTGGAGACCCTGACCGGCGGTAAGGTATTCCTGCGCATACTGTCCAACCTCACCGATCGCGCGATCGCCAGGGCCAGCGTGCGAATTCCCGTCCGCAACCTCGAGGGCAAGGGCTTCACGGGAGAAGAAGTTCGGGACGGCATCATTCTGGCTAACGACTTTGCCACCGTTGACCCCTACCGCGCCGCAACGCACAACAAGGGGATCATGAACGGGGTGGATGCGGTTGCTATCGCCACCGGCAACGACTGGCGCGCCATCGAGGCGGCCGCCCATGCCTACGCCAGCCGCACCGGTCGCTACAGCGCGCTTACCCGCTGGACGAAAAACGAAGCAGGGGACCTGGCAGGCGAAATCGAGATCCCCATGAAGGTCGGCACAGTGGGAGGGTCCCTGGAAACTAATCCGAGCGTTCGCATCAATCACCGGCTGCTGGGCTCGCCCGACGCGCCGGAACTGGCTGCAATCATGGCCACCGTCGGCCTGGCACAGAATTTCGCTGCCCTGCGTGCCCTTTCGACCGACGGCATCCAGCAGAACCACATGACGCTGCACGCCCGCAGTGTGGCGAGCAGCGCCAGCGTGCCAGAAGGCATGTTCGACACGGTGGTAGAGGCGCTCATCGAATCCGGAGAGATCAAAGTCTGGAAAGCTCAGGAAATCGTCAAGAATCTCGCCCGCAAGACCGCCATACCGTCCAGCGCCGAACGTAGCTCTGCGTGCGGTAAGGTCATCCTTCTCGGCGAGCACGCGGTGGTCTACGGCAGACCAGCACTGGCCCTGCCCATTCCGCTGGCGGTAGAAGCGGTGGTCCGGCGTGGCGGTGACGGCGTAAACCTGGTGATTCCGCGTTGGGGCCTGGAGCAGAAAGTTCGTTCACCGAGCACTCAGGGCGTCAGCGGAATCCTTGCCGGGGTGCTGGAGTCTCTGGGATTGGCTGACAAACCCATGACCATCGAAGTCATTCCTCACGTGCCACGCGCCATGGGTCTTGGCGGCTCTTCGGCGCTTGCCGTAGCCATCATTCGCGCCCTGGACCACGCTTTCGACCTGGGACTGAACAACAGGCAGATTAACGACCTTGCGTTCGAATGCGAAAAAGTCGCACACGGTACGCCGTCCGGGATCGACAACACCATCGCGACCTACGGCGTGCCACTGCTGTTCCAACGGCGGAACACCGAAAATTCCGAGGGCGCACCGAATGCGACTTTCGAGGAGTTGCGGATCGGCGAGCCGGTACCCCTGGTCATCGGGATGACTGGCAGGGAAAGCCTGACGGCGAAGACGGTGGCCCGGGTTCGCCGTGCCTGGGAAAACCATCAAGCGCGTTACGAGGACATTTTCGACCAGATCGCCGCGCTGACACGGGCAGGGGTAGACGCGCTCCGGGACGGACAGTTTCAGGAACTAGGCGAGCTGATGAACCTTTGCCAGGGTTATCTGAACGCGCTGCAGCTTTCAACACCGGAGCTGGAAGAACTGGTGCACATTGCCCGTGAGCAGGGTGCGCTGGGGGCAAAGCTCACCGGCGGTGGTGGCGGTGGGTCGGTGATCGCGTTGTGCCCGGACACTCAGGACGCGGTCGCTGCCGCCATGGAGCAGGCCGGCTATCGAACCCTGCAGCTAACGGTCGGCTAAAGCCGATAGGTCGGCTAAAGCCGATAGGTCGGCTAAAGCCGATAGGTCGGCTTAAGCGTCGTCCGCGGGAACCGTGCGCAAGTGCGACGTATCCGGCGCGGGTGGCGTCGGATCGGGTTTGATCTGATTCAGATCCGAGCCCACTTCCGCAACTTCAAAGTCCAG
>JAHEEG010000206.1 GCA_024640825.1 Gammaproteobacteria bacterium | reverse complement strand
CCCCCCGGCTGGTACGTTGGAAGTCTCTGGTCTACGCCAGTTTATCGGACGCGACACCCGAGACCACCGACTGCTCGCTACCCGTATTTCCGTTCGTGCTTTCGCAGCGTGCTTTCGGCCTTACGCAGTGCCTTAATGACCCGCGCATGAATCGAATCACCGTGATTATTGCGGTCCAGCAAAGTCGCCGTATGCGCGGCACAGAGATTGGCGGCGTCCCTCCAATCCTCGATCATTTCCTCAGCCCATTCCCGGAAATCCCGCGCGGCCCCGGCTCGGCGTTCCAAAGCCTTGCTCAGCGTGGGGTGGAAGCTGACCGCGTCTCCGAGGCCGAACAGTTTCATTAACCTCGGCAGGCTCACGTACATCAGGGTGTCGTCAGAGTGAATCGTGTTCGAGGTGCGATGGAATGCCAGCACGGAAGAGAAATGCACGTTCTCATCCGCGGAAATGAAATCAACACCCCGCGGCACCGAGAACTCGAGATCTTCGGCGAACAGCTCATGCAGGGTTACGGCTTCAGTGCTGAGTTTATCCCACGGCAACATGGGAAAGCGCGTTCGATGACGCGCCGTGCCGTACAAGGTTGCCTCGGGATACTGCTTGTGGGCGTTTTCGACGTGCAGCGTATGGAAGGGGTGCAGGTTCAGGATGGCCTCGATGTCCCGGCCGTCGCGGGTTAAATCACCGATGTAACGAACGACATCGTCGCTGAATGTGTAGGCATCCAGCAGCAAGAACTTACCGTTTGCGCGCCGTACCAGCGAGGCCTGCGTACCAACGTCGACCACGCCGCCGATCTTGTACGAGCCGCGGAAGTTCCAGAAGTCCTCTGCGACTTCAATGATGGGGTCGGCCATGAACGGGCTTCCATTGGAGTGAGATCCAACCATACCCTCTTTAATGCCAGACGCAATGCTGCGGACAACGGCAACATCGTTATCGCAATCGAAGGCAACCACTGGGCGGCTGATCAGATTACAGACGTGGCCACGGGAGTGGAGCCCTATCTGAAAATCAGCGTTCGGCGCAGGGTCGGACTCGTGCCGAGCAGCGCGAATCCGGCTTCGCGAGTCGATCTTTTCTCCGGAGCGGGGAGGTGGTGCAGATAAGCGGCACGCCGTCGGCGAGAGCCAAACTGAACCGTCGTCACGGCCGTCCAGTCACGCGGCGCGGCCCCAGGGAGAGTCAGTCCGCGGGGCAGGGGGCGATGCCCCTGCCCGCAGTACCCGTCTCAGGCGAAAAAACTCTTCACCCGGTCGCTGAGCTTGTTCCAGCCGCGCTCCACGCCGGCAGACATGTCCTGCCAGGCATCCTTGGTGTCGGCCCACATCTTTTCGAACTCTTCATCGGTGGCCTCGGCCATCGCGTTGAGTTTGCCCTTGCCTTTATCGAGCGTCCGTTCGGCGGCGGCAACGGCATCCTTCATTTCCTGCGAAGCATCATCGCCGGCTTCTTCCATCTTCGCCTTGAGCTTGTTCAGGGCCGTCTCACCCTTTGCCAGTTTCTGTTCCAGGTCCTTCTGAATCTCGTTTCGGTCTGTCATCAGTTACTCCTTATGTTTAGAGAAAAGTATCGAATCGCTTTGGCGGACGACGTCCTGGTGGACGATTGGCGCCTCAGCGCGACCATCAACATAAACTTTTGCGATGAGCTTCCTTCGCTAGCCGCCGGAAATTACTGCATCCGGTATCTCGTAACGCTCACCGCCGATGCGCACGATCGACACGTCTGACTCTCGGCTCGCACTGAACTCACCCGGATCGGCTTGGCTGACATCGGCCCCCGTCGCTCGTCCATTCTCGAAAAAGATCGCACGCTTACGACCGTCCGGTTTCGTCACCGTGACGATGCCGCTGCCGTTTCCTTGCCGGGTAACGCCAAAAGCGCAGGAACCGGTCGGTTGTCCTCCGCCCATCGAGCAGGGAATGTTTCCGGTTGCGTGGAATTCCGTGCCCGCGACCAATGCATCCCCTGCTGCAGCGCCGCCGCCGGACTCCGTCGCCGTCTCGCGTGCGCTGATGATCATCTCGAGGCGGTAGTTTGCGGTTTCGTTCCTGCGCGCGGCGCTCCGCATCATATAGACGCGGACCTTGTAATCACCGCTGGCCGGCAGGATTCCCTCGTACTGGTTGCCGCTCGTGGAGCCAATAAACATGGCGACGTCGTTTTCGCCGGGCGCGAGAATGTTGAAATAGTTCGCGCCATTGTCGGTTGCCATGCTGACGTTCATGTACTGGCCCTTGCCGGCACCCAATACGTAATCAACAGACTCGTAACCCGTGATCGATGCTTCGACCACAGCGCTGCTTTCGCCGCGCTTGAACTGCACGCGCTCGCTGCGTATGTCGTCACTGGCTCTGGCGGCGGGCATGGCCAGCACGGCGAATACCAACAGCACCGACAGTGAGCGTAAGTGACGGCGACTCAAGGCGGATATTCCTTTCAATAGGGCGATCCTCGTATGCTATACAATCGTTTCAACAAATCGCGCAGTCGCCGAAGTCTCATCCCGGGCCTGGACAGCCAGCGTCCTGCCGCGCTGCTGATTTTAATTGCCGTGTCTGCGCAAGTCGATAATCCCTTCGCCGAACATGCGATTCTGGATTCCCCTAAGCAGCCTCGCTGGCCGAGCGGCCAGCCGTGGACGTTTAACGGTGTTTGCTGACGGACTGGGGGTTGCGTTAGCCTGCCCGAAAGTCGAACGACGGCCGGTGGGTGCTCACGGGGGAACCATTGTTCCTTCGGGGAACCCGGGGATCCCAGGAATGCGGCCAGGGCCGATACAGGAGCGACCACCCAGTGACTGATTTTCTTGACATGGTATTGCTCGCGCGACTGCAGTTCGCGTTTGTCGTCTCTTTTCACATCATATTTCCAGCCTTCACGATCGGCCTGGCGAGCTACCTTGCGATGCTGGAGGGACTTCACCTGAAAACCGGCCGGGAGATCTACATGGATCTCTATCGGTTCTGGGTGAAGATATTTGCGGTCTCTTTCGGTATGGGCGTGGTGTCCGGGCTCGTCATGAGCTACCAGTTCGGCACCAACTGGAGCTTGTTCTCCGAAAAGACCGGAAATATTCTGGGTCCGCTGCTGGGTTACGAGGTGCTGACGGCGTTCTTTTTGGAAGCATCTTTCCTGGGGATCATGCTGTTCGGCCGCAAAAAGGTCGGCCCGGTTCTCCATTTCGCATCCACCTGTATCGTCGCCTTCGGCACCCTGATTTCGGCCTTCTGGATTCTCGCGGCAAACAGCTGGATGCAGACGCCGGCCGGCTACGAGATCCGCGATGGCATCTTTTTCGCAACGGACTGGCTCGAGGTCATTTTCAATCCGTCCTTTCCCTACCGATTCGTCCATATGGTTCTGGCCGCGTACCTGACCACGTCGACAGTCGTCGCATCGGTTGCCGCGCTGCACCTGCTAAGGAACACCAAGCCCGCGCATGCGATGGTCATGTTCAAGATGGCGATGGGATTTCTGGTGGTGGTTGTTCCCTTGCAGATTCTTGCGGGACATGAGCATGGGGCAAACGTCTATGAACACCAGCCCATCAAGCTCGCGGCGATGGAGGGGCACTGGGAGACCTGGAATGGCAATGCGCCGCTGCTGCTCTTTGGCATGCCGAATCAGGAGAAGCAGGAAAACGACTATGCCGTCGAAATTCCGAAGGTCGGCAGCTGGATCGTTACCGGCTCCTTCGATGGCACGATTCGTGGGCTCAAGGAATGGCCGGCCTCGGAGCATCCTCCGGTGGCGATCGTTTTCTGGAGTTTCCGCATCATGGTAGGGATTGGAATGCTGATGCTGTTCATCGGCTACGTGGGCGCATTCCTCCTGTGGCGCACCGACATCACCCGGCATACTCTTTTTCTGCGTCTCTGCTTCATGAGCGGCCCGGCTGGCTTCCTCGCCGTGATCACCGGGTGGATTACGGCGGAGGTGGGCCGCCAGCCCTACACCGTCTACGGACTGCTGCGAACCGTCGATTCCGTTTCGCCGGTAACGGCGAGTGCGGTTGGCACCTCGTTGATCGTTTTCGTATTCGTCTACAGCATCGTATTCACGGCGGGTTCCTACTATCTGTTCAAGCTGGCGTGGGCCGGGCCCAGCGAGGGCGAAGGACGGCCGCCGCACAAACCGAAGCTGGCGACCTGGATGGCTCCCGACGAGGGCGACGTTGCCGCGGCCGAAGTTCGCAGCTAGCTGGAGAAGATCATGGATTACGTCGATCTGCCGATGGTGTGGGCCTTCCTGCTGGCCATTGCGGTATTCATGTACGTCCTGCTCGACGGCTTCGACCTGGGCGTCGGCATCCTGTTCCCGTTCGCCGAGTCAGATGGCGACCGCGATATCATGATGAACAGCGTTGCGCCGGTCTGGGACGGCAACGAAACCTGGCTGATCCTGGGAGGAGGCGGGTTGTTCGCGGCCTTTCCCAAGGCCTATGCCGCACTGATGCCGGCGGTTTACATGCCGATCGGCTTCATGCTGATTGCATTGATCTTTCGAGGCGTTGCGTTCGAGTTTCGCTTCAAGGCGAGCGGCTCCGGCCGGCGCATCTGGGACCAGGCGTTTCACTGGGGCTCGGTTGTGGCTACTTTCGCCCAGGGTCTCGTACTCGGCGCGCTGGTGCAGGGCATCAACCTGGAGCAGGGACGTTTCGCCGGGGGCATGTTCGACTGGCTGACGCCGTTCGCTTTCGTGACCGGCTGTGCACTGGTCTGGGGTTACACGCTGCTCGGCGCATGCTGGCTGGTTATCAAGACTGAAGGGCGCCTGCAGGCGTGGGCGCGGAGGGCCGGGCTGGTAGCCGTGGCCGTGACGCTTTTGATGATGGCCGTGGTCAGCTTCTGGGTGCCCGCGCTGGATGCCGCGGCCGCCGATCGTTGGGGCTTGCGCTACCCGGAAATCGACTGGTCGACGTTGTTGCCGTTGACACCGGTGCCGGTGCTGGTTGGCCTGGTGGCCTGGCAACTGGTGCGAAGTCTGCGGAACGAATCGACGTATTCACCCTACCTGTGGACCGTCGCACTGTTCATGCTCGGCTACGTAGGTCTGCTGATCGGCATATTCCCCTATCTGGTCCCGTATGACCTGTCGATCCACGAGGCGGCCGCCGCGCCGAATTCACAGGGTCTGCTGCTGGTGGGCGCGCTGGTCATGTTGCCGGTCATTCTCGCGTACACGGCTTATGTGTACTGGATCTTCCGCGGCAAGGTGACGGCGGATGCCGGGTATCACTGATCGCCGGCGGGAAGCCGGACCGCAGGTCCGCCGGTGGCAAAGGCTGGGCTGGTTCGTGTTGTTGTACGTGTCGGGTCTGGCCGCCACACTGCTGGTCGCCTACGGGCTCAGGGCGCTCATTCCCGGTGGCTGACGGGACGCCGGCCGCTCAGCTTCGATTGAGCAGCTTCCTGAGACCGGACAGTTTGCGCGTATTGATCACGTCAGCGGATTCGAGCCAGCCGCGGCGTGCCTGACCGACGCCGAGGCGCATGTAGTCGAGATCACTGCAGCTGTGCGCATCGGTCGAAATTGCGATCTTGACGCC
>JAHEEG010000205.1 GCA_024640825.1 Gammaproteobacteria bacterium | reverse complement strand
TATCCAGAGCCATAAACGCGGCCAGGCCGAGCCCCCAGAAAGCCAGCAGCAAATAGAGCGCAGGTTCGAATTCGAAACCGTTCGAAACCTCCGCCAGACCGATGCAGACCAGGGCGTATACCAGCGCGCCGGCCAGAACCACCAACGTGCGAGCGGGTTTACGGAAGGTCAGTTGGCTGAGGGTGAGCAAGGTTTCGGCGCCCCATATCGGCAAGCAGACGGAGTGCAGGCATTGTAGGTGTCGGACACCGCGCAAAGCGCAGTTTAGGGTGACGCCTTGTAAGCCAGTTGTGAGGCGCCAGCCAAGCCAATGGGCGCAACGGGACAGGTACGAAGCAGTTAGATGGCCCGCGAAACCGCCTGTCGCCAGCCATCCAGCAGATGGTGACGCCGCGTCGCCTGCATGGCGGGAGAGAATTCCCGCTCCAGTTGCCAGCGTTGACCTGCATCGGCCAGGCTGCCGAGCAGCCCAGCTCCCAGCGCTGCGAGGGAAGCCGCTCCCAACGCCGTGGTCTCCGTGATCCGCGGCCGCTGGACAGAACAATCGGTGATATCGGCCAGAAACTGACACAACAGATCATTGCCTACCATACCGCCATCGACCCGCAGCCGATCGACCTTTGCCCCGTCTTCGGCCATGGCGACCAGCAGGTCCTCCGTCTGATAGACAACGCTGTGCAGCGTCGCGGTTACGATCTGGTCCCGACTCGAGTCAAGGGTTAAGCCAGTGAGCAGGCCTCGAGCGTCGGGTTTCCAGTGGGGCGCGCCGAGCCCGGTGAACGCGGGAACAAGGTAGACGCCACCGGTATCATTCCCAGTGCGTCGAGCAGCATCTTCCGTATCCGAGGGAGACTGAATCAATCCTAATTGATCGCGAAGCCATTTGATGGCAACGCCCGCGGCGAAGATGCTGCCTTCGAGGGCGTAGGTCGTTGTCCCGCCGAGACGATAAGCCACTGTCGTCAGAAGTTGCTGGGTTGAAACCAGCTGCTGGGCCCCGGTGTTGATTATGGCGAAGCATCCGGTACCGTAGGTGCTTTTGCTCATGCCTGGTTCAAAGCATGCCTGGCCTATCAGCGCGGCCTGCTGATCACCGGCAACACCCAGAACGGGCACCGGCGCGCCAAACCATTGCGCATCAGCGACGCCGAAGTTTCCGGCGCTGTCCAGGACCTCGGGCAGGAGCGAGGGAGGAATCTGCAAGTAGCTGGTCAGCTCCGGGCTCCAGCGCTGGCTGCCAATGTCGAAGAGCATGGTGCGGGAGGCATTGGTGGCGTCGGTGGCGTGAACCTTGCCCCCCGTCAAACGCCAGATGAGGAACGTGTCAACCGTTCCGAAACAAAGCTCGCCCTCCTGAGCCCGTTGGCGGATGCCCGGCACGTTTTCCAGCAGCCAGGCGAGCTTTGTGCCTGAAAAATAGGGGTCGATGACCAGACCAGTTTCCCGTGCAACAAGCTGTTGCATACCGTCCCGGCGCATTGCTTCGCATCGGTCAGCCGTCCTTCGATCCTGCCAGACGATGGCGTTGTAAACACACTCTCCGGTCTGCCGGTCCCATACCAGCGTGGTTTCGCGCTGGTTGGTGATACCGATGGCGGCAATATCAGCGGCAGAAATCCCCGCCGCGACCAGGGCCTCCCGCCCCGCCGCCAGGGTCGTCTGCCAGAGCACCTCCGGATCCTGCTCCACCCAGCCATCAGCGGGGAATATCATGTCAAAGGGTTGCTGTCCGACCCCGATGATATTTCCCTCAGGGTCAAAAATGATGGCACGGGAGCTGGATGTCCCCTGATCGATGGCCATGATGTGGTGCATATTCCCCCCGATCCGGCGCGTTGCGAGCACCACAATATATAGTGGTGTCCTGGTTCGCGCGAGTATCCACAGGAGATTCACAGGATGTTAAAGCCAGGCGTTGAACCAGCCAACAGCTTATCCACAGGCAACGCCTTGCATTCCCCGGCCGGCCGCATTATCTTGCGTCTGCTTGGGCAGAAAAACCCAACATATAGCGGTCAGAAGCCTTTTTAGGCAGATAAAACACAAGATAGCGGTAGAATCAAAAGCAGCTTTGTTGTCTTTTTCTGGCCCTTGAAACAGCCGGCCGGAGTGAATCCGGGAATCAGAAACACAGAAATCGTGTTCGGAGGGGACACGTTTCCCGCAGTTCGTAACCACTAGGGGTTGTGTTTCCGTCGGTAATGCCGTTCGGACGAGCACAGTCGGCGTGGCCTCTGGACTTCGGGAAGATATGCCGCCTCGGAACCGTCGGGAGCTAATCGCGCACCATGCACACTGACACGCTGGAAAGCACACGAGACACCACTACAGGAACACAGGACGACTCAACCCAGACTTCGCCCGCTCAGACTCCGCAAGCGCTGGCTGAGAAATCAGCGCCCGTGCCAACCCACGGGCACGAAAGACAAGCGCAATCATCTGCGGTTCCCGAGTCGTTACCGGAACCGCTACCGGCCTCCATAGTCGCCACGGCGCCCGGACAGGTGAAGGTCATCAAACGCAACGGCACCGTCGTACCCTACACCGACGACAAGATCGCCGTAGCCTTGACGAAGGCATTTCTTGCCGTCGAGGGAGGCACCGCAGCCGCGTCCCCGCGTATTCGGGAGCTGGTGGCGGAACTTACCGGGCAGGTGAGCAACACCTTCAAACGCCGTTTTCCCTCTGGCGGTACCATCCATATAGAAGATATCCAGGACCAGGTGGAGCTGGCGCTGATGCGTTCCGGCGAGCACAAGGTCGCCAGAGATTACGTCCTCTATCGCGAAGGCCGGGCCAGAGCCCGGGAAGAGCAACAGGCCCGGCAGACCGAGGCAAGGCCTGCCGCGGCAACGGCAATCCAGGTAATCAGCGAGGACGGCACCCGGAAACCGCTGAACATCGCACGTATTCGCACCCTTGTGCAGGAAGCATGTACAGCGCTGGAAGATGTGGACGCCGAGCGCATCCTGGGCGAAGCGATGAAGAACATGTACGACGGCATAACTCAGCGCGACGTTGCGACGTCTCTGCTCATTACCGCACGTACGCTGGTAGAAGAGGAGCCGAATTATACCTACGTAACGGCACGTCTCCTGCTCGACGAACTGCGCGCCGAGGCGCTGCGCTTTCTGGGTGTTCATGAAGCTGGCGGCCACCGCGCCACCCAGGGCGAAATGGCGATGCTGTATGCGGATGCTTTCAAGGCGTTCATCATGAGAGGCATCGAGCTGGAACTCGTAGCTCCAGACCTGGTCAGCTACGACCTGGATGAGCTTGGCGCAGCGCTCAAACCGGAGCGCGACTTGAACTTCACTTACCTTGGCCTGCAGACGCTGTACGACCGGTACTTCATTCACTGTGATGACATCCGCTTCGAGTTGCCGCAGGTGTTTTTCATGCGGGTAGCCATGGGACTGGCCGCCCGGGAAGACAACCCCAACGCCCGGGCCATCGAGTTCTACGACCTCCTCTCTTCGTTTGACTATATGTCCTCCACGCCAACGCTTTTCAATGCCGGAACGCTCCGACCACAGCTGTCATCGTGCTTCCTGACCACGGTTCCAGATGATCTGGACGGTATCTACAGCGCCATCCGCGACAACGCCATGCTGTCAAAGTGGGCGGGGGGCCTCGGTAACGACTGGACGCCAGTGCGGGCTCTGGGTTCTTACATCAAGGGTACCAACGGCAAATCACAGGGCGTCGTGCCGTTTCTGAAGGTAGTGAACGACACTGCCGTAGCCGTCAATCAGGGAGGCAAGCGCAAAGGGGCAGTCTGCTCCTATCTGGAAACCTGGCACCTGGATATCGAAGAGTTTCTGGAGCTGCGGAAAAATACGGGCGACGACCGGCGTCGAACCCACGACATGAACACGGCAAACTGGATACCGGACCTCTTCATGAAGCGTGTGTTCGAAGACCAGGAATGGACACTGTTTTCTCCCAACGAGGTGCCGGATCTGCATGACGTCTACGGCCGTGCTTTCGAAAAACGCTACGAGGATTACGAAGCGCAGACCCGAAACGGCGAGCTCACGCTGTTCAAGCGGGTCAGGGCCGCCGATCTGTGGCGCAAGATGCTGTCGATGTTGTTTGAAACCGGCCATCCTTGGATCACCTTCAAAGACAGCTGCAACGTCCGCTCGCCACAGCAGCACATAGGCGTGGTGCACTCCTCCAATCTTTGCACCGAGATCACGCTGAACACTTCTCGGGAAGAAGTGGCGGTCTGCAATCTGGGTTCCATCAACCTTGCTCAGCACATCGTGGATGGGCAGCTGGACGTGAAGAAGCTGAAAAGCTCCGTGCGAACGGCCGTTCGCATGCTCGATAACGTCATCGACATCAACTACTACTCGGTACCACAGGCGCGCAATTCGAACATGCGCCACCGCCCGGTAGGTCTGGGCCTCATGGGGTTCCAGGACGCCCTTTACCGTCTGCGGATCCCCTACGGAAGCGATGCGGCGGTGGCCTTTGCAGACAGCTCCATGGAAGCCATCAGCTATTACGCCATCGACGCTTCCTGTCGGCTGGCGAAGGAACGTGGCGCCTACCCGAGCTTCTCCGGGTCCCTGTGGAGCCGCGGCATCCTCCCCATCGACTCTCTGCGGATGCTTCGGCAGGAACGTGGCGAGGACTATCTCGACGTGAACTACGACACCCGCCTTGACTGGGACAAGCTGCGCAGCAAGGTGCAGATCAACGGTATGCGCAACTCCAACGTGATGGCTATCGCCCCCACCGCGACCATAGCCAACATCACCGGAGTGTCCCAATCCATCGAGCCCACGTATCAGAACCTGTACGTCAAATCGAATCTCTCCGGAGAGTTCACGGTGGTTAACCCTTACATGGTCAGAGACCTGAAACGCCTGGGCCTGTGGGACAAGGTGATGGTGAATGACCTCAAGTACTACGATGGCAGCCTCAGAACTATCGAGCGCGTGCCCGAGGAGCTGAAGCAGCTGTACGCCACTGCTTTCGAGGTAGAACCCCGCTGGCTGGTGGACGCAGGCAGCCGACGCCAGAAATGGCTCGACCAGGCACAGTCGTTGAACCTGTATATTGCCGGCGCCTCGGGTAAGAAGCTGGACATCACCTATCGTATGGCCTGGCTACGCGGCCTCAAAACGACCTACTACCTGCGCGCTCTGGGTGCCACCAGCACAGAAAAGTCGACCGTAGACCGGGGCAAGCTGAATGCGGTCGATGCTTCCAGCGCGGCCCTCGACCGGACGCAAACCGAGGCCGCATCAGGTGCGCTGCCGAACACCGACGCGGCGGCCGGGGCTCCAGGTAGGCAGGAACAAGACATCACGGCGGTCAGGCCGGCGGACGTACCGCTGGCCTGCTCTATCGACGACCCAGACTGCGAGGCCTGTCAGTGATCGCAGCAACCCGCCGTAAAGGAGAAATGCCATGTTGAGCTGGGAAGATTACGAAGACGACTCGCAACAGCAAGCGCCTGCGGTTACGCCCGCGGTTGCACCCGCGGTTGCACCCGCGGTTGCACCCGCGATAAGCAAAGCACCAGCAACCGCTTCAGACACCGACAACCAGACCCG
>JAHEEG010000007.1:38626-60784 GCA_024640825.1 Gammaproteobacteria bacterium | reverse complement strand
CCTGACCAGCCCCAGCAATGCGGTTCCCAAACTGCAGATCGGCTGGTTGCCCGACGAAGTGGTATTTGTACCCAAGGGCAAGCAGCCTTATCTGCTCGCTTACGGCAGGGCCGGCCTGACGGGAAAGCCCTGGCCCATCGCCAACCTGCTCTCGCAGCTGGAAGCAGACGTCTTTCGACGTGCTGATGGATCCCCCGATGCGATGTTCGACACCCTTCCTGTAGCCCAGCTGGCAAGCCCCAGGATGCTGGGCGGCGAGGCGCGTCTGCAGCCGGAGCCGCAACCGGTTGACTGGCGCACCATCATACTGTGGACGGTGCTGCTGGTGGGGGTTGGGCTGGTGGCGCTCTTTGCGTACAGGTTGCTCCGTCCAGCGTCAAGTTCCTAGCCGCTGTCGGCGCTCACGCCGCCTCCCGCTTAGTGCGCCGGCGCGCGACCAACATCCCGCAGCAGGTCCTCGAAGGCGTCAACGCGAGGCGCCAAGGCGCCGAGCGCATCCCTCCAGAACTCTGGCTTGCGGATGTCGGTGTTCAGGTGGCGGTCGGCGAGATTTTCCGCTGTCATCCGCCCCGTGTCCCGCAGCAGCGCAACGTAGCGGGGATAAAAATTGGTGTCCGCCGCTTGCCTACGGGCGTACAGACCGAGACTGAACAGGTAGCCAAAAAGATAGGGAAAGTTATAGAAAGACAGCCCGGAGATATAGAAGTGCAGCTTGCTCGCCCAGAACAGCGGATCCGGTTCCGAAACCGCATCGCCGTACCAGGTGATCCAGACCTCGCTCATCAGGCTCTTGAGTTCCGCCGGTCGCAGGGGCCGCTCCTGCCGCCGCTCGTAGAACTTTTTCTCGAACTCGAAGCGCGTGGGAATGTTCAGCACGAAAGTAACCAAGGCGGACATTTCTTCCCACGCCACCTCCAGCCGGGTCTGAGCAGAGCTCGCATTCTGCAGCATCGCATCCCTGACCAGGGTCTCACCAAAGGTGCTGGCAGTCTCCGCCAGCGACATGCCGTAGCTGCGCTGTGACTCCGGCAGATCCCGCATAACCCAGCTGTGATAAGCATGGCCGAGCTCGTGAGCCAGCGTAATGACATCGCTGGCGCCGCCGGTATAGGTCATGTAGACGCGCGGCGTTCGCGATTTCGCAAAGCCCGTGCAGTAGGCGCCTGGCCGCTTGCTATTGCCCCGCGTACCCTCTATCCAGCGGTTTTGCACCATCATGCGGACAAAGTCGCCCATTTCAGGGTGAACCCCGCCGTAAGCATCAGCAATCAGTCGAACGGCATCCGCAAAGGCAATGCCCGGACCCTGGTCTTGCGAAATTACCGGCGCCGGGGCTCTCGAATCCCAGGGCCCGATGGCAGTTTTGCCATAGGCGGCAGCCTGGAGTCTGGCGGCGCGTCGCGCCAGCTCGCGATGCTCTCCAGCGACCTGAAGCAACGCCTCCAGCGTGTCCCGTTGAATGCGGTTCATATGCACCGGCGCGTCCAGAAAATGCACAGGACGCCGCAGGCTGCGCTTGCGACAGAGTTCCAGCCGCCACCCGGCAATGGCATTGATGGCAGCCGCGCAGGTTTCCTCGTGACCCTCCCAGGCCTGATTGATCGCCTGCCAGGAACTGCGCCGCAGCCGGTCATCCTGCTTCTGCAGCAGGCCGCTGGCCTCGGCCAACCCCATTTCCCGCTGCTCGTTATCCAAGAGCACTTTACAGCTAAGGGTACCGGACAGCTGATCGTAGAGGTTTCCCCAGGCGTGGATGCCGTCCCGAGACAAACCGTTCACCAGGCTCTCCTCCGGGAGGCTCAACAACTCATGGCAGCGTTCCCTGGAATGTCGGACGAGAAAGGCGCAGGGCGCCACCTGGGGATCGCTAAGGTAGGCGTCGATGGTCTGTTCGTCAGCCAGATCGCAGAACTGCGTCAGTGGCTGCAACAGATCTGCGTAGCGCTGCTGATAGCTTCGCAGCCGGCCATTGAGCACCTGCGCCGCCTCATTGCGGCTGTTGACCGACAGCAGGCACCTGACAAAAACCGCCACATTGCGCAGCAGCACATCCGCATCGTCCGCCAGCTTACGGACCCGTTGCGCCGCGGATATAGCGCCTGCGGCGGAGGGTGAGCCTGCGGCGGAGGGTGAGCCTGCGGCGGAGGGTGAGCCTGCGGCGGAGGGTGAGCCCGCCTCCCCCAGCTCCGGCGTCAGTGCCTCCATCTCGTCCATCAGCGCGGAGGCTCGATCCAGATCCGACTGCAGTTCCGACGAATCCAGGGACGCATATTCCGCAGTGAGGTCCCATGCTGGTCCCTGGAGATCGCTGTCCCTGGTACTCATCGACCCCCCGCTCAGCGCGTGTAAATCGTCTGCGCCCGGGAGGCGAACTCCGCGAATTCCTCATCCTCGACTTCTGGCAACACCAGCTTATTCGGCACCTCCACACCACGCTGGCAGGCGGGTCGGGCATCCATCTCGGTCTTCCAGCGCAGCAGGCCGTCGAGCCCGTCAAGGGAGATCCCGCCCCAGAAATGCAGGCGCACCCAGCACCAATTGGCGATGTCGGCAATTGAATAGTCGTCGGCGAGCCATTCACTGCGCTGAAGCTGGCCGTCGAGCACCTCCAGCAGTCGTCGGCTCTCGTTGACATAGCGGTCGACGACTTCCTGGACCCGCGGCTCGAAATAGCGATAAAAGAGATTGGCCTGTCCCATCATGGGGCCCACTCCACCCATCTGGAACATCAGCCACTGCAGAACCCGGGATCGTCCTTGCGAATCCGAAGGCATGAGCTGGCCGGTCTTCTCGGCCAGATAAATCATAATCGCGCCGGATTCGAAAATCGGAAAACCATCATCGACAATAGCCGGAATACGGCCGTTGGGGTTGATGGCCAGAAACTCCGGCGTTTTCTGCTCTCCGGCCATGATATCGATAGGGTGCACCTCGTAGGCGAGCCCCATCTCCTCCAGGGTTACCGAGGCTTTCCAGCCATTGGGCGTCGACGCGGTGTAAAGCTGGATCATCAATTTCCCCTGTTGCCGCAATCCCTCCGACCGCCTGACCGGTAGTGACCAGGTTCCAGCTCGAAGGAGCCTCGGCTCGGCTTGCAAGCGAGTATTTGGTGGCCCTCACGGGCTGTCAACCATGCGCTGGTAGCACAGGGCGTTACCCGCCTTGCCGCAGATGGCGATGACTCCGGATTCCCGAAGGCAATAGGCCAGCTTCTGACCCACCCAGCGGGGTTCGCCCATGGCTTCCGCCAGATCCCGGGTGGTGAAGGACTCCGGCAGCGCGCCGGGCACGAGTGTCAGCAGATCCGCCGCGCTGCGGAACCTGACCTGCTCGAGTACCTGACACAGCCGGCGCTGTACGACCCGCCAGCCGCCGCGGCGCCTGGCCCGTCCGGGCGTGAGACGGCGAAGCTCTTCTTCCTCGATCATCACCACCTCGAGCTCGAAGTTTGGATGGTTGAGCAGCCGGGGTATGCTGACGAGCTCGTCCACCACCTGCGCCACAGACCCTTTCTTGGGCGAGCGTCGACGGGTGGCTTCCTGGTCTAGCTCTTCGGGCAGCTTGACGATGTGACGGACGCGAGCGATAGGGTGAACCAGCACCACACGATGTTCCGCCAGCAGGCTTTCCAGCTTGCCCCGCAGCTGGCCAAAGCCCGACGTCTGAATCTCGAAAATGCTGTTGTCAGCAAGACGAACGTCGGCGACAAAATTGCCAACGGGGACTTCTTCCGCGCTGCCCGCTGTCGCGTAATGGGCTTTGAGCGCCTGGTGCAGCGGGCTCTCGTTAAGGGTTCCAATGGTGGGAGACGTACTCACGGTGTGCCATTAAGGCAGTCGGGGCTTTGTGAGTAAAGGCCGCTATGCCATACTCGCGATGGCCTTGGAAGGCAAACTGATCGCAACAACTTCAACCGTGCTGGGGAGAACAGACATGAGCGCAGACGGTACCTGGAACACCACGATGAACACCCCCATGGGCGCGCAGAACGGCACCCTTACCCTCGCCACCGATGGCGGTAACCTGTCCGGCAAACTGAGCGGCCCCCAGGGTGATATAGAACTCACTGACGGCACCGTCGAGGGCGACGCTCTGACCTGGAAGGCCGCCATCACCTCCCCGATGCCGATGACCCTGGAGTTCGCCGCCACCGTGGATGGAGACAACATCAGCGGCAACGTCAAGCTGGGCGCATTCGGTGACGCCACTTTCACCGGCACCCGAGCCTGAACCAGAAGACAGCCGACATCCGGCGGACTGCCGCCCAGCGGACTGCCGCCCAGCGGACTGCCGCCCAGCGGAGTGCCGCCCAGCCAACTGCCACTGAAAACGACGGTTCTTTATGAGCTGGGAAGACGATATTCGCGAGCTGGCAAACCGCAAGACGCTGGCGTTCCGGATGGGCGGCGCCGACAAGGTCGCACGCCAGCACCAGTTCAACAAGCTGACCATACGCGAGCGGGTGGCCGCCATCAGCGACCCGGGAACCTTCGACGAGGTGGGTACCCTGGCCGGTGTTGGTCGCTACGACGAAGAGGGAAAGCTCGAGTCTTTCACGCCATCCAACTTCGTCTTCGGTGTGGCAGAGATCGATGGCCGACCGGTGGTGCTGTCCGGCGATGACTTCACCGTGCGCGGCGGTTCTGCAGATGCATCGATCGCCGGCAAGCGCGTCAGGGCCGAAGGCCTGGCACTGGAGCTGCGGTTGCCTCACATTAGGCTGGTCGACGGCATGGGCGGCGGGGGTTCCGTCAAGACCATAGAGACCGCCGGCCGCACCTACATTCCCGAGCTGCGCGGCTGGGAAACCGTCGTGCAGCACCTGGCCGTCGCGCCATCGGTATCTCTGGCGCTGGGGTCGGTCGCGGGCATCGGCGCCGCCCGGGTTGCGACCAGCCACTACTCCGTCATCGTCAAGGACAGTGCTCAGATGATGATCGCCGGCCCGGCTCTCGTGGACTGGGCCAGCCTGGGCGACGTCAGCAAAGAGGAACTGGGCGCATCGAAAATTCACACGCGAAACGGGGCGATTGACGACGAGGCGGGCAGCGAGGAGGAGGCATTCACCCTGGCGCGGCGGTTTCTTTCGTATCTCCCCGGGCACACCGGCGAGCTTCCTCCGATCATCGAGGGCGACGACGACCCTGCACGCCAGGAGGAATTCCTTCGCGAGGTAGTCCCTCGAGATCCGCGCAAAGTGTACAAGATGCATCCCGTTATCGAGGCGGTGCTGGACCGCGGTTCTTTTTTCGAGCTCGGCCGGCGCTGGGGCCGCTCCATCATCACCGGGCTGGGCCGTCTGAACGGCATACCGGTGGCCCTGTTCGCGGAGAACCCAACGGTCTACGGGGGCGCCTGGACGGCCGACAGCTGCCGGAAGCTCATCCGGCTCATCGACCTGGCTTCGACCTTTCACCTGCCTCTGGTACATCTGGAGGATTGCCCGGGATTTCTCATCGGTAAGCAATCCGAAGAGCAGTCCACCATCCGCTTCGGTTCCCAGGCCCTGGCGGCTCTGGGTCAGTCGCCTGTACCCTTCTGCAGCGTCATCGTGCGCAAGGCGTTCGGGGTGGCGGGTGCGGCCAACCACAAACCGGGCAGCCATCACATACGGGTATCCTGGCCCTCCGGAGACTGGGGTTCACTGCCCATCGAGGGCGGAATCGAAGTGGCTTATAAAGCCGAGCTCGCAGAATCCGCCGACTATGAGGCCCATTTGGCCCGCATCAAGGCCCGGCTCAACCGGCTGCGATCACCCTTCCGCTCCGCGGAGTACTTCGAAATTGAGGAAATCATCGATCCAGCGGACACCCGAGCTGTCCTATGTCGGTGGGTGCGGCTGGCCCGACGGGCGCTTACTGCGGCTCCGCCGACGCTCTGGTATCGGCCTTAGACCCGGGGTGGTCACTGGGCTTCATGAAGAAGGTACCGAAGAACATCGTTGAGGGAGGGCTCCGCCGCTGTCTTGAGTGGAGTCATGCGCCGATAGACGTCTGCCGCACCTCGATGAAAGCCTCCGGGTAAGCCGCGATTCTCAAAAGTTTCGGCGATCTCGAGCATCTCGTCGACGAAGCGCCACGCCTTGCCTGCGGTGACCTGGGCCGTGATCTCCGATCGCTGCGCAAGGCCGGCCTGAGACAGTGACCATTCTTCCAGCAACGACGGTGTGACAGCTTCTGATTCGGCAAGGGCCCGGACGTTCAGCAGCAGCGCCGATAGCCCTTTTGTGTAGGCGGCATAACACATCTTCAGGGCCGAGGCGCTACCGGGCTCAGCGCCAATCGCGATGGCCTGCAGCGGTCCGGCGGCAAACCAGCTCGCGGCCTCTTCGGCCCTGGTTCCTGAAAGGTAGAGCCGCGTCGTACCCGTCTCCCGGGCCGGCGGTCCGATGATGCCGCCGTCGACAAACAGGGGACCAGCAACCAGGGAAATGGCGCGAGCTGTCGCAGGCGAGACCGCATTGGCATCCAGGTACGGCCCCGAATATCCCGAATCTCTGACCCAACGCGCCTGTGCCAGCGCCGCACCCGGAGGGCAAACCGACACCACGGCCTCCAAGCCCTGGAAAAGCTCTGCCGACGTTCCGCAGACGCCAAACCCGGCGGACTCCGCCCTTGCTCGGCTTGCTGGACTTCGATCCTTGCTGAACCAGCGCACGCTGTGACCCGACGCTTTGAGCGCTTGGCCCACTGTCACACCCATGTCCCCGGGATGAAGCAGCGCAACCCTCATTGCCGATAGTTCAGCGGAGGATCACGGTCGCCAAGCAGGGCCTGGTAGTGGAAATCCGCCCCGCGCCGGGCCTCGAACTCGTCCCGTGCCGCAGCCAGCAACTCCGGCATCTGATAAAGATCCGCGGCGGTGACCGCGAGGAGCCGAGCCGCCAGCAGCATGCCCTTATGCCCGATGCTGGTGCCTCCGGCAGCAACCGCCTGCCAGCTGTGCGCCGGCGTGCCAGGCACCCAGGTAGCCGTGCCGAACCCTGCAGTGGGCACGTTCCAGCTTACGTCCCCCACGTCGGTGGATCCCATATTCTGACGAAAGACAAAAGGCTGTACCTGCGCCACAGATTCAATGGGAGGCATATCTCCGGAAAGCGAGGATCTTATTTCTTCGGCAAAACGCTGTTCATCGGAATCATACGCGATGCCCCCGAGAACCCGCAGATTCTCATCCATCAACCGACCCAACACATCGTTGGGCAGCAGCGGGTAATTGCCGTGCATCACCTCGTAGTCCATTCGCGTACCGGTACCAAGAGCACCCGCTTCAGCAGCGGATACAACGCGTTCGAAGATCGCAACCGCCGTTTCCGCGTTGGGATGACGCACGTAGTAGTAGACCTGGGCTTTTTCCGGAACAATGTTCGGCGCCGCACCGCCGTCAGTGATCACGTAGTGAATGCGGGTCTCCTGAGGTACGTGCTCGCGCATCAGGTTTACCATGAAGTTCATGGCCTCGACGCCATCCAACGCCGAGCGACCCCGCTCCGGTGCTCCCGCAGCGTGCGCTGCAATACCATGAAAAGTGAAGCGCCCGGACTTATTGGCGGTGGTGGTATAGGGAGAAGCATCGTTGCTGTCCCGAGGGTGCCAGTGCAGCACCACATCGACGTCGTCAAACAGGCCTGCGCGGGTTAGATAGACCTTACCCGAGCCGCCTTCCTCCGCCGGAGTTCCGTATATGCGTATCGTACCTCGCCGGCCAGTGTCCGCCAGCCAGGCCGCTACCGCGGCCCCCGCGGCAACGGACGCCGCACCGAAAAGATGATGACCGCAGGCGTGCCCTGGCGCATCCTCCAGCAGCGGTTGACGCCGCGCAACAGCCGCCTGAGACAGGCCCGGCAGCGCGTCGAACTCCGCGAGAATACCGATGACCGGTTCGCCGCTGCCGTGGCTGGCCACAAACGCCGTCGGGATTCCCGCCACCCCGCTGGCAACACTGAAACCCTCTTCCCGCAGGTAGCGCTGGAGAAGCGCACTGCTCTTTTGCTCCTGATAACCCAACTCGGCCAGGGACCAGATCTCATCCGCCATTTCGACGCCAGTATCCGCACGTGCCTTTACGTAGGGCAACACATCCTGATCAGCTATGGCGGTCCAAGAGGACAGCACCAGGACCGCAATTGCGAACGGCCGCAATAAGGTCGACCCGATCCTGAATATGGCATCGGCCCCTTGCAGCGCCTCGCCCCGCGGAGCAATCATTTTGCAGCTGATCATCCATTGTGTCCGTCGATGAACTTACTCCGTCACTTTGCCGGCGCGCAGCACAAAGCGCAAACGCCTGCGCGGGTTCAGCTGGTGTTAAGGTCCACCCCGCTAACTTCGGACCGGATAGCGTCGACGTCCGCTGAAACAGAAGGAAGCCCAATGCAAAAGTCATCTCGTCCGCATTTGCGGCCGCAAATGCGACCACGTCAGCTTCTTCTCGCCGTCGGCATGCTCTGCGCGGCGCTGACCGCGCCGGTAGTTCTGTCACTGCCGAATTCGACGCTGGGGGATGCAGCCGCCAACGCCGGAGGGCTCCTGCACAATGCGGTTCCGGTAGAGCAGATCCCCGCCGCCAGAAGTGCCGGAGATCTAACCGCAATCGATCTTTCTCACGTGCTGCTTTCTACCGCAGACAACAAACGTTACTTGCTGACGCTGCGCCGCCGATGTCCGGAACTCCGCTGGGCCCGGCACGTTGGCGTCACCGCTTCCGGGAACAGCATCTGGGCAGGATTCGACGCGCTTACCGCCGACGGTCAGAGCTGTCAGATCCAGGAGATCCATCGGCTCGATGACCGCGCACTCTAGTCTCAGGGTAACGTGGTACTGAATGCGGGTAGATGCCTTGAGAATGAAGCTCTGCTCCCTCCCGGTTTCGTTAACAAGATATGCAACATGACTCTTGGAACCCACTAGAGGGACGCCATCCCCGGGCGGGCGGGCTGACCGTGACGCGACGCCGAAGCGGCCGAATTGACCGCCCCTGAAAGGGGTGGGCAATAACGGCTGCTTAGGGAAACCCGGAGCGTCGGAGCGCGGTCGGCCCGCCCGCCCGGGGATAGCGTCTCTCGGAGCGGGTCGAAAACGCTGTCAGGTCGGCAGAAAGTGCACCGGATAGCTGATAGTCGTGATGCTCACGTCACGCTCACCAAAGTTGAACAACCGGATGCGGCTCATGATCTTGGCAACCAGCGCCTCATCCGCGAGTTCGGACGCGACCACGTTGACGTCAGAGACCTGTCCTGAGGGGCTGATGACCAGTTCCAGGACTACTTTGCCCTGAAGGGTCGGATCCGAACGCAGCGCCCGATTGTAGATAGCGAAGATGGATCCCTTGTTGGCATCAAACACCCGACGTATTTCTTCGATGCTGCGCTGCCTCGAATCAACCGGCTTGGGCTCGCGAACGCCGCCCGTTCCTTTCACGTCTGGCGGCGCTTCCACCTTCGTGGTTTCCCGGCCGGACAGCGCAACGCCCCCGGTATCCCGGGAAAGCGCGGCGACGTTGACACCGGCGCTTCTGGCGCTGTGCTTGGAGGTCAGCACCGAGCGGTCGATGCTGGCAGCCTCTCCCGCGCCCCGCTGAATGGAGGCTGTGTCTTGAAGTTTGGCAACATCCACGGCTTCGCGCATATCGGCAAACGCATCTTTGAACGCCAGCAGGCCAGAAACCGCTGCCTTTTCTCTCGCGTCGGCAACCGTAGGTTGCGGTTCAGGTGTTGTTTCAACCTTCGGCATCGGCTTGGGCTCGGGAGCCGGCTTGGGCTTAGGCTCTTCCTTCACCTCCGGTTTTGGTGGCGGTGGCGGCGGCGGAACAACCGGCTCGGTCTTTTCCAGGAGAATTCGCGCCAGCTGTGTAGGCAGTTCTTCCATTTCCTCGCGCTCCACTTCGGGCACGGGCAGCAACGGCAGAGCCACACCGCAGAATACGACGACGAGCAGGCAGTAGGTCAACCAGCTGCGAAATCTCCGATTGTCCTCTCGACCCGTTTCCCAGGGCAGCGCAAAGACACCCACTGGGGAATTAACCAGTGCGGTCATCAGGCTTCCCTCCCCGTCCGATTGATTGTGGCGGTTTCAGAAAGTGTGGCATCGGCGGACCCGGGATCGGGTTCGTCGCCCAGGGGGAGATCAGCACCACCCGGTACCTGATTCACCGCCAACGAGATCCGGGCGAAATCACTGCCCTGGCAGGTCAACATGATTTTCTTGAGCAACGCATACGGCAGTTCACGATCGCCCATGATGGTAACTTCGTGGCCACCTTCGGGGACAAAGCCCTTACGTTGCGCCTGATGGTCAAGCTCCTGCTTCAACCCCTCAATGACGTTGCCCTCGCCAACGAGCTCTTCGGAAACCCTGGCCACCGGCCGACCCTGCACAACGACATCATCGGCGCTGACAGAAATCACCAGCTGGTTGTCCGGGCGTTTTTCGGAGGTGGAGTCAGGTAGTTCAATCTTCGAACTCGTCTGCAGCACTTCGACTTCTGAAGAGTTGACCATCAGGAAGAACACCAGAATCGTGAAGATGTCCATCAGCGAAACCAGGTTGAGCGCCGCGGTTTTCTTGAGCTTGCGTTGAGTACCGCGTCGGTGCTGATGGCGGAGCTTGCTCATGACCTGCCTCCTGCAGTCTGGCCGACACCTTCGACACGGGCGACGCCGGCTGCCGCTTCGGGAGAGTCTCCCAGCGAGATGACCGGGAAGAGTTCCGCCTGCACCACCTCCAGGTGCTGAACCGTCGGATAGGACCGGACCCGGTCCAAAACCGACACCAGCGTCTGATAGCTGGTTTCATCCTCAAGCAGCACCATGATGTCGCGCTTCTCGGGCATCCGCCGCTTGAGCTCCTGCATCACCAGAGAGAGGTTGTCATAGTCGTGCTTGCCATCCACCAGCGGCAGCGTCTTGATGGTGCCTCCGCGGCCGTCGGCCACCCGCAAACCGTCCGCAGCCACAACCACCTCAAGGTGGACAGCATCGGGGTCGAACTGCTCCGAACCAGCTTCGCCAGCAGGGAAATTCAGTTCGATCACTGTAGTGTGGGTAAATACCATGGAAAGTAACAGGACGGGCACCAACACGATCATGAGATTCATGAACGGGGTGACATCCAGATCTGCCGCTTCCTGATGCTTGTGTTTACGGTGCCTTACGCGATCCATACTCAGCGCTCCGATCGTTGTCCTTCAGTCACGGCCCGGCCGGACGTCCCGGCTGAGACCGACCATCTGCGCCGCTATCAGCCTGCAGTGATCGCCGGCTTCTGGCCGGTGGCTGCGGGGACCGCGTTGTCGCCCTCCATGAGGTTGAGGAACTTAACCACGGCGATTTCAAGGCTTTCCACGATGGCACTGGTTTTCGACTGCAGCACGGAGTGAATCAACAGCAGCGGAATAGCAGCCATCAGGCCAAACGCCGTGGTGTTCATAGCGATCGAGATACTCTGCGACAGCAGCGTCGCCTTTTCCGCTGGATCTGCGTTGGCAACGGCGGTGAAGGCGGCGATCAGCCCGATGATCGTACCCAGCAGCCCAAGCAACGTGGCGATGTTGGCAAAGGTAGCCAGATAAGGGGTCCGCCGTTCGATATTAGGCAGCACCTCCAGCAGACCCTCTTCCATGGCGTACTCGATGTCATCACGTCGACGGGAAGATGCTTTGCGGTTTAGGCCATCGGCAATGATGCGGCTCATGGCGGATTTCGATTTCTGCACCACGCCGGAAAGCTCGCGCTGTTTGCGCTGCCTGAGCAGGGTGAGAATTTTCTCGAAGTCCCGCCGGTTTATTCTGGTCTGGTTGGCCAGATAAACGTATCGCTCCAGGGCGATCGCAATGCCAATAGCCAGCACGACGGCGATGGGGTACATGAAGGGCCCGCCGTCCTGGAAGAAGCTTACCACTGTCGTGTACATATCCATTTCTTACTCCTCCGGGTCATTTCCATTGAGGTTCTCGAAGTAGGTCATCTCACGTCGATACGCCGGTGGGTAAAGACGACGAAACAGTTCTTCCTCCGCGAATTCTGTTTGCAACTCGATTTCGGGTAGTCCGCTGGGTTGCTGCCAGGGAACGATATACAGGACTTTCGGTAACTCTTGGTTGCCGGATATCACGGTTTCATCAAGTTCGATCCTACCCGCGGGCATTTCGGCCTCCGCAGCCACCACCGCAGCGCTAAATGTCAGCACCTGACACGCCACCAGAATGATTGATCGTGTTGAACCCACCATCAGAGGCCGAGCCTACGTTCCAGGTCCACTACCCAGCCGGCTACCCGCCTGTCGGGTTCCGAAGCCAGCAGCTGGTAACGACGGTAAGCGGCAAGCGCGTCTTCCAGCCGGCCCAGATAGAGCTCGTAAAGAATCCCCAGGTTCAGGTAGGCATCGCGGTAATCGGGCGCTGCTTCCAGGCAAGCACGGTAGTGAGATTCGGCACCAGAGAAGTCCCCTTCGCGGCGCAGCATGACACCCAGTTCCGTGCGGGCCGCGCAGTTCGCGGGGTTCGCCTCGATGGCCTTGCCCAGCGCCAGCCGCGCCGCGTCTTCACGGCCCTGCGCGATGAAGACTTCGGCCAGATTTATCCAAGGGCCAGCCAGCTCCGGCTGGTCGTCGGTGATCTGTAGGAGCAGGTTTTCTGCTTCGGTAAGGCTGCCTGCTCGCAGCGCCTGTGTCGCTCTGGCAAAACGATCGGCGTTGCGAGACCTGACCTCCGGGACTGCCACAGGCGCGCCAGGCGCGAGAATGGGAAACGGTCCGTCGACGTCCTGCATGCCGGCCATGATGTCCGCCTGGACGCCGGCATCGGTGGTGCTTGCCAATCGCGCACCGCCCGAAGCCGCCAATGCGGCATCCGACGCGCGGCGGGTGTCGCTACCGCTGGCGCACCCCTGCGAAAGCAGGATACCCAGTGCCAGAACCAACGCCGCGGCGTCAGTGAATGGTTTCGACATAAGCCACCTCCACCTCAGGTTTATCGAATCTTGCCGGCATCAACCGGCCCAGCTCGCGGAAGCTTTTTTCGATCCACGGATCCCAGTCGCCGTCCCAGCTGCGACGCATATTGATCTCGTGCAGGCTGATGGCTTGCTCCTCGAAGGGGAACGCCTGCTCTTCCAGCAGAATGTCGTACTGCGCCTGCTCCATCGGTGAAAGCCCCGATGGGCGTTCGGATTGCATGATGGCTGTGGATAGCGATGTGTAGAGATCGGCGATCTGAAAAGTGCTGGCAGATGTGAAATCTGCGACCTGATAGGCTGCCGCTGCCTCAAACGCCTGCAGCGTGCGTTTGAGCGCTTTCTGTTTTCTTCCGAGGCTCTTCTTGAGCGGGTTCGTCAAGCGCACCGCATCAAAGTCTGCTCGCTCGTCCTCAGCGAGCACGTACTGGGCTTGCGCGGCAAGGTAGGTAGCCCGTTCGCTGGCACTGCTGCCTAAGCCCGCGTGAAGCTGGATCTTCTGAGTAAGCCAATAGCGCCGGCTTTCGCCGTCGCCAAGACGTTGATACAGCAGATCCAGGTTGTGCACGGCTTCCAACTGAAGAGCCGGGGGACTCTGATAGTTCTGCGCATAGTCCTTGAAGTAAACGACCGCGTTGTTCAGGTCGTCGAGTTCCAGATACAGCTCCGCTGCCCGGTACAGGGACTGACGGCGGACTTCCCCGTCGGCATCTTCGCTGGCCAGGCGTACGTACTCCCGCGCAGCCGCGGTCTGATCGCCGGTGTGTTCGTACATCGCGGCGAGCCGCTTGGCCGTGTCGCGGCCCAGCTCGCTGTCAGGATAATTCTGCCGGAACTCCGCCAGCAAGGCGGCAGCGTCGCTGATCCGACCCGTGCCTTCGGTTACCGCCACCGCATCGTAGTGACCCTGCATTGCCAGTTCGGATGTGGGATCGATCTCTTTCAGGCGCAGAAAATGGCTGACCGCAAGATCCATCTCACCGTTCTGCTCGCTGGCTTCGCCTTGCTTGTAGATTGACGCAAGCAGCCGTTCTCTGACGGAACTGCGTTCCTCTTCCTCAAGCTCGCCTGCCAGTAACTGCCTGTAAGCCCGCTCTGAATCCGCATACCGACCCAGCTCGAACCAGCCGTGCCCCAGGACCAGAAGGTCGGTTCTGCGCAGAGACCACGGCAGATCGGGCCAGGTGCGCAGCAGGTTATCGGCCAGCTCAACCGCCCGGTCGTATTCGTGCAGCTGGAAGAGGCCGTCCGCAGCATCGGTCTGCACTGCGGGCGCACGGGGATCTGACGCAAAAACGAAGGCAAACTCGATTTGCGCGTCGATCTTTTGATGCAGCCAGAGAACCTGCTCGTCTGCCGGTGCCTGGTCAACCAGCACGGCGAGTCCAAGAATGGCCGCGTACCCGGCTTCGTGAGCCCGCGGATAATCCGGGAACTCCCGGACGACCCGCTGGTAGGCGTCAACCGCGCGGCCGAACTCTTTGGCCTCCGTGTACACCTCGCCCAGCAGAAAGACGTATTCGGCGGTTTCCGGATCCTCGGGGAAGGTGGCCACAAGCTCTTCATACCAGCTTGCCGCGGCAAGGTAGTCGGCCCTCGTCTCAGTCTCCTGGGCTTCCGCATGAGCGACCTTGGACAGCTCGTCCAGATATTCCTTCAGGGTATCGATATAGCCGGCCCGAACCGTTTCCCCGTGTACGTCCCAGAACTCGCTGGAGATGCCGTAGCCGCGTACGAACATCTCTTTCTTGGGTCGGACCTCGCTCGGGAACTCGGCCTCGGTGAGGGTCTGGATCATACCGATGTGCGCATTCGGCGCACGCGCGTCGAGAGGATTCTCGTCGATGAACTTCTGCCAGGTAGCGACGCTGTCAAGAAAACGTTCCCGCTCGAGATAGTCCTCGGCAAGAGTCTGGTACGCGAAATACTGCCAGTGCGGTCGCTGCAGTGCCGCCATCTGCTCCGCCAGAGAAACCGGGCCGTCTAGATATCCGAGCGCCAGAGTCACCACCCGGAAGCTATCATCCAGGAGTTCTCGGTCGGTGGCGGCCAGCGACTCCGGTTTGTTGTCCGGCAAGAGGCTGTCAATGACCGCAAAGAAGCTGACCAGGCTCGCCTCGAGATCTGAAATCTTGAATAGCGCCCAGCCGCGCATGTAGTTGGCATTCTGCCAGTAAGCGGTATCCGGGCCCTGATCCACCACGTATGCATAATCTTCACTGGCCTGTCGATACTGCTCTCGGGAAAAGGCAATCTCGGCCCGGCGAAAGCGCGCCTCCAGAGCAAAGGCGCTCTGCGGATAGCCGGCAATGAGCCGGTCAAGATAGCCCACCGTCCGGTCGGTCTGGCCGGCAAGATCGTACGCCCGGGCCAACTGGTAAAGAATTTCGTCCTGATTCCCACCATCGGCCTCTTCGAGCAGAGACTCGTACAGCGAGATTGCCGCCTGGTAGGGCTCGGGCTGACCCGCAATGTCCAGATCCTCTCCGACGCTCATCTCGAGATCGGCGAGACGCTTACCTATCGCCCGGTCTTCGTCTGGGTTTGCCATGGAACCGTAAATGCGTCGGTAAGCGAGCATTACCTCTTCACGAGACGGAACCGCAGCGGGCGTCGTCGGCACTTCCAGCTCCGGCAGCCGATCAACGATCTGCGCCAGTTTCGGCCCGGCGGGTTCCATTACCTCTGAAGAGCCGAACCAGCTACAGCCGGAAAGCACAGCGAAAACGCAGGCTGGGAGCAGGACAAGCGGCCACGGCCGACGTTCGCCTTGGGCGCGCTTTCTTATTCCTGGGAACATCAGGATCCACCGCCGAACGGCTGGGGCTGATCCAAAGCTGCCAGCTGGTCGGTTGCCCTGGCAATCGCTATGCGGGCGGTTGCCAGATAGCCTTCCACCTCTCGGGCTTCCCGTTGCATACCTCGCCGAAGCGCCGCAGCGAGCATATCTTCGCGACTATTCAACGCGTTCGACACGCGGGTGCGCAGCGCACCCGTGCGGCCGGCAAGACTCCGGAAGTCGGTCTCAACACCGGCGGCGAAGCTGGCTTCTGCCCCGGCAATCCGAGCAATGCGCTCATCCACTTCCACAAGCAGCTGACGGTCTTCAGCGAGCCCTTTGTCCAGCATCCGAAGACGTCCGCTTCGCTGGTCGGCAATCTGCCAGAACACGGTCCCCTGCAGGCGCCGAATCCGCTTCAAGAATCGGGCCTGTTCCTTCGGAGCCGTGGAAGTTTCCGCCATGCGCGCCATGTCGGAAAGTTTCCGTAACAGTTCCAGCTCCTCTGCGGTTGCCAGCTGGTCCATCCAGGCATCAGTGAACGTAGCCGGGCTCAACCTCAGGCTGTGCAGGCGCTGCGCCGCATCGTCTATCTCGGTCTCAAGGGACGCTCTGCGGCCAAGCAGATCCTCCCGATGAATCATCTCCCGGGCAACCGCAGTGCGGCGTCGACGTTCCACGGCAACTTCTTCGAACGCTTCCAATCGAACGGGAAGCGCGCCAAGCCAGTCCGCCATGCCGGTCAGCTCGCGCCACTCCAGCAGCACCTGATGTACGTCTTCACTGGCAAGCCACTGCAGCCAGTCATCTCTTCCGAGCTGTGCACGCCATTCCGCCAGAGCTGTATCCGAGCGCGAGCCAGCGTCCCTGGCAGGGTCATCCGGCTCGGCGACGGGCATGGTATCCGATGCGGTATCCGCCAGCGTCTCCAACAGGTTCCGCATCCAGACCCGGTCGTCCACCTGCCGGGAAAACTGTGCCAGGCTCACCAAACGATTTTCAAAGACCTGCTCTGCAACCCGATACTGATCCAGCGCCTGGCTTGGCGAAGAGAGATGCTCCAGACTCATGGGAAAGCCCAACTGCGCAGCTGCCGCGCTGGTATTCCACCGCGCTTCGCGTTGAATGGTCAGCCAGATACGCGCGGCAAGTTCGTAATCACCATTTTCCATGGCCAACCCGGCATAGGCGGCCAGCGCGACGTCTCGATAGCGACCCTCGCCAGGCAGCCGGTCGAGCACGGCTTCTGCCTGCAGCGGTCGCTTTTCCTCACGCGCGGTTACCGCCAGGGCCAATCTGGCCCGCTGGACGATGTCAAAGCTTACCCGGTCTTTTGCCGGGAACTCTGCCAGCCGAGTGAAAGTCTCGCGCGCTGCAGCAAGATCACCGGAGGCGCGATGGGCGACGCCCAGGTTGAACAGACCATAGGCAAGATACGAGTCACCGGATTCCAGGGTAGAAAGGGCAGCATCGGCCTGTGCAAAATCACCGTTGGCGATAGCCGCCTCGGCGGTCATGAAGGATACTTCCGGGTAACTGTGCCGGCGGCCCCGCCAGTTGCTACCAAGGTCAATGCGCGCCAGCGCCTGTTCCAGGCCCTGCCAGTCCTGGCTCCGGTATCGCTCCCGGGCCAGGTGGAAAGCCAGACGCATACGATCAATGTCCGTCAGCTCCCCGTCAGCTACCTGAGCGAAAGTATCGCTGGCAAGCCCAAACATTCGTTCTTTAAAGGCAAAGCTCCCGAGAGCAAGATCGAATCTGACTGGATCATCGCCCTGTCGCCCCTGCGCTTCCGCAACCATCACATCTACGAGAGCCTGTTCGTAGTCCTCCTGGTAGAAAGCGAACAGCGCAGCCCCGTAGGTGAGTTCGTCAATGGGCTTCGCGCCCGGGGCCGCGAGCAGGCAGCTGAGAATGAGCTCACAGAGAAACGCTTTCATGGGCTAGCGGCCTCCCCGGCTCAGTTGCTGACCGCGGCAGCGAATTCCGGCTGGTACTTGGCTGAAGAATCCTTAATGGCCAGTTCGATGAAGGCCGGGTCAAAGGACTTTTCAAATTCCACCGTCGCCGCGCGGCGGAAATCCCGGCCGCTAGGCCCGCGGCCGGTGAAGAAAGCGGTAAGGCGATGAGAGCCCTGCTTGACGTTGCCAACGTAGATTTTCTGCACCCCGCCGCGATAAAGCGCGTCCGCCTGGCGCTCCGTATAGAGGTGATGGGCAACATCGTCACCGTCAATCTTCACGGTGACCGAATCCAGTTGAAAAAAGTCGCCGACGTCCATGGACAGAAACACGGCTACCTGCGAGCTGGCCGGGAACAGCAGGTCTTCCTCGAGAATGACCAGGTCGCGCTTAAGCGCTAGCAGCGCCTTTTTGACATCCTCCAGATCGCCAGGTGCAGGGGTGCCCGCAGGGGCTGTCTCTTCGTTGAGCTTGCTGACCGCCGGGTTAACGCCCGCAGACGAATCGCCAAAAGCAGGTTGGCCAGACGCCACAACCAGAGTTACAGCCAGAGCTGACAATAGCAGTATCCTTTGCATCTTCACGGTCAATCCTTGTGCTCGTCAGCGCGCATGCGCGCCCGCTATTCTCGAATGAGTTCTTTGACAACCTCGACGTATTTGGCTTCGTCGCCGGGTTTGTAGCCGCGATGGATGTAGCGAATCCTGCCATCCCGATCGACAACCACCGTGCTGGGCATCGCGTCGAGCTTATAGAGCTCGCTGACCAGTTGGCCTTCATCGATGAGTACCGGGAAGCTTACGTTGGTCTTGTCGACGATCTCCTGGGCAGGTGCCCGTTCACCCTCGACGTTAACGCCAAGGACTGCAAAACCAGTGTCTTCGTAACGCTGGTGCAATCGGTCCAGCAGGGGCATTTCCTGGCGACAGGGTCCACACCAGCTGGCCCAGAAATTGATGAGCACCACCTGCCCGCGGTATTCGTCCAGGCGCAAGTTGCCGCCCTCGAGACTCTTGAGGGTGAAGTCCGGTGCGGATTCCTGGAGTGAGACCGCAAAGGCCGCGGGCGTCAGACCCAGTATCAACAGGCCGCTGACAACCAGCGGAGAGAGACGACGCTTGAGACTCACAGGATCCTCCTTAGATCGCCACCTTTGCAGCGCTCTCATCAGTTATCGGTGTTGGACACCAAACAGTGCGCCGTCGAAAGACTCGATGTTAAAGATCCGCTGCCTCAGCCAGGTGGCCCGACAGGAAACTTTCACCGCCCGCACCGGAAAAGGTGCAGCTCGCCGCATTTGGCAAGGCCTTTCGAACTGCCGGCCACTACCGTCTGGCGCGTCCTGCTGCCCGATCCGCTGCCGTCCTGGCAGCGGTCCGTCGCCCGAGCGACGGCTGGATGCTCCTGTGAATCCATTCAAAGCGCACCCTGGTGAGAACGGCCGGAAAAGGCGCCGGAACCCGCCGACTGCTCGAACTCCCGGACCTTCGTCAGGAGACCGACAGCGAGATCCGGCGTGACCAATCCGCTTCGAGCGACCCTGGCTCCACCACAACCCGGTGCATCCACATTGCTGGTCGCCGCTCCGTTCTCATTCTTCCAGCCCGCTGCATCCCGCAGCTGGCGGTGAAGCAACGTTAAATCAGCAGGGAGAGCAATAACGTGGCGTGGTTCACGTTCCCGCGTGGACCTGACCGATGGCAGAGCAAAACTGAGACCCGACGCTCGCAGGGTGGGCCCAAGCGGCACGGGTTGCTCAGGGGGATGCGGTGAGAGGAGCCAGATCAGCCGAGTAGCGAAGCGTTCCCTGCGCGTCGATGACGATGGCATCGATTCCGGGCAGGGTATCGATGAGGGCGATACCTTTCTCGGGGCCGAGCACGAAAACGCTGGTGGACAGGGCGTCCGTCAGCGTGGTTTCCGGCCCAAGTATGGTGACGCTCCAGGCGTTGCGCGCGGAATCACCGGTGGCCGGATCGAGGATATGGTGGTAACGGATGCCGTCTGCTTCGAAATACCGTTCGTAGTCACCAGATGTCGAGACCGCTGTATCCAGCAGCGGCAACATGACGGCCATGGCGCCATCACGGCGCGGATCCCGCACACCCACGTTCCAGGGCTCTCCCCGTCGGTCACCGACGATGCGCGAGTCGCCGCCCGCAGAAACGCTGGCCTGGGACACACCGGCATCCAGCAGCACCTCAATGGCACGGTCCACCGCATGGCCCTTGGCGATACCGCCCAGATCGACATAGACTTCCGGGCGCGTGTAGCGTACCCGCTGATGCGCTGGGTCAAGCTCCACGTAGCGATAGTCGATGGCTTCGAGAGCCTGCTTGAACAGCGCGTCAGGCGGGCGTTCGCCAGCGCGATAGTCGTAGTACCTGCCGACGGAGGCATAGGTCACGTCAAAGGCGCCGCCGGTCAGCTCCGAGACGCTCCTGCTCTTCTCCAGCAGGTCGAACAGCTCTCCAGAAACTGCCACCCAGCCGTGAGGCGCCTTGCGATTCAGCACCGACAGCTCGCTGCTTTCCAGATAGGGGCTGAATGCAGCTTCGATCCGACGCATTTCGGCCATAACCATCGCCAGCAGCTGCGAACCTCGAGCAGGGTCTTCCTCCCATAGCTCGGCGTGGACTCGGGTCCCCATGATGCCCTGGGTATCCTCTCGCCACTGAGCGCCCGCTGGGGCGGCCATGAGCAGCAACACGCTTACCACAAGACAGGCGGCCAGATAGACGGCCAGACAAACAGGCTTCATGGTGGAAGCTTAGTTCATCCATGACCGCTCAGGGGTCTGTCGGATCCGTCAGCGCCGCCGCATGGCTGGAAATCGCTACCCCGCGTCGACCCTGACGGACGCTGTGCCGGTCATGGCCGTTTGTCAGATAAACCAGGGATATGCCCGTCACCGGATCGGCCCAGGCCAGCTGGCCGCCGGCCCCGTTGTGGCCGAACGCCTGAGGCGAGTTGGTATGCCCGAATCCCAGGTAGTTAGGCGCCTCCTCACCGGCAATGACGATTCCGAGTCCGCGATTCGCCCGCTTGCCGTGAACCGGATCCCTGAGGTCGCCGGTCCTTACTTTGCGGGCCAGCGATAGCGTGTTCTCGTCCCAGACTTTCTTAAACTTTCCATTGACCTTCAGACCGCCATGCAGCAGACCCTGATAAAACAGCGCCAGCGTAGCTGCGTTCATGAAGCCGCCACCGCCGGGGACTCCCACCGCCCTGATCTCCGGTCGGTTGAAGTTAGAGATGGCTTCCTCGGTGACTTCGGTAACCGGGGGTTCTGGCAGGCCCATCCGGGCATAATCTTCCGAGGTCAGACCTGTACCCACGTGCACGCAGGGCATGGCCCTGACGTTCTGGTCTGCGGGCAGCCCCAGAAACATTTCGGGCAGGCCAAGCGCCAAGGCAACCCGCTGCCGGACGAAGTCCTGAAACGCCAGGCCGCCGCGCCGCTCGATGATCTCGGCAATTACCCACATGCTAGAGGTGGGGTGATACTCAAAGCGGGTGCCCGGCTCCCAGCTCAACCGCCATTGGCGGAAACGCTGCATTCGAGTTTCCCGATCGAGCCAGTCCAGGGTTTTGAACGGCGCATGGGGAAAGCCCGCAGTATGGGTGAGCAGATGCTCTACGGTAACGGCCTCTTTGCCATTGTCCCCAAATTCCGGAACGATCTCGCTGACCCGCTCGGAAGGATCGAGCAGACTATCCTGCATCAGCAGCCAGGCGGCAGACGAAGTAATGGCCTTGGTTGCTGAAAACACGCAGAACAGGCTTTGCTCGTTGGCATCCCCGAAGGATTCGAACAGGGTAAGTGCCCCGTTTCGGGCAACCGCAACCTGAGCGGCAGGCAGCAGACCCTCGTCAACCTCGCGCCTCACGCGCTCCAGAAATCGCGCAACCCGAGCCTGGTTAAGCTTGCTGAACTCTGTTCTTGACACCGTCATGCCCGCCGAGACCGCGGGGCTGCTGATTTCGCTCATGAATTCTCCTCCTATCCTAACCAAGCTTTGTCCACGCTCAGAATGCCAACTTCGGAACAACCGCGATCCCGGCCAGCCAGGATGCCAGGCGCCGGCCGCCAGGTAGTGATGATTGCAGAGGGCCGGTTGGTCTCGCAATCACGGTGAGGCTAGAATCGCGCCTCACGATTCGACCCGGACTGCTTATGGACATCCGATCTGGATTCGCAGGCACAGTCGGCAATACGCCGCTGGTCCGCCTCAACAGGCTCAGCGAGGAAACCGGCTGCGAGATTCTCGGCAAGGCGGAGTTTCTGAATCCGGGGGGGTCAGTAAAAGACCGGGCAGCTCTGTGGATGATACGCGAGCACGAACGGAGCGGCGCCCTGAAGCCGGGTGGGACCGTGGTCGAAGGAACCGCCGGGAATACGGGCATCGGCCTGGCCCACGTCTGCAACGCCCGGGGTTACCGTTGCATCATCTACATGCCCGACACTC